>DSAQ01000178.1 GCA_011046395.1 Pseudomonadota bacterium | reverse complement strand
GGCCCTGTCCTGGTGTAAAGATGAGATCGGGAAAGAAGTCCACGGAACTACTAAAAGAAGGCCTTATCCGGTGTTTTTAGAGGAGGAAAAGCCTCTCTTGAAATCTCTTCCTGAGGAGCCTTTTGAGATACCGCTCTGGAAGGAATGCACAGTTCATCCTGATCACCATGTGGTCTTTGATCGCTCTTATTACTCCCTTCCCACTCGCTATATCGGCAAAAAGGTCTGGGTGCGGGGCACGCCAAAACTGGTCCATATTTTCTACCAACATGAACTGATTAAGACCCACCCCCGATCCGGCTATCCGGGAAAGTGGGTGACTGACGAGACCGATTATCCTCTGGAGAAATTGGCTTATCTTATGGCCACTCCCACTTACTGCCGGAAGAAGGCCGCAGACTTTGGTCCTCAGACCGAAAAGCTTATTTGCCAGATACTCTCTGATCATGCCATGCGTAACCTCCGCAAGGCCCAGGCCATCCTGCGCTTGGGAGAAAAATACGGCCAGGAGCTGGAAAGGGCCTCTGAACGTGCCCTGGCTTTCGGAAACCACCGTTATAAGAGTTTGAAGATCATCCTGGAAAAGGGGCTTTGCAAACCAGAGGCTTCTCCTCCGGTAAGCCCCCTTTCTCCTCTGGGACAAAGCTTCTTAAGACCTACAACCTATTTTAGCCCGTCGGAGATCCGCGGGGGCGGGGAGGTGCATCCATGAACATAGAACATCACATAGCCCAGCAACTGAAAACCCTGCGTCTGGGGGGATTCCTGGAGAGCTTCGACCTTCGCCTCAAGCAAGCCCAGGAGGAAGAGCTTAACCATCTCACCTTCCTTCAACTCATGCTCCAGGATGAAATAGAAAGACGGGAGGCCAAAAAACTAACTCAAAGACTCTCCCGCGCCTCCTTCGAAGAGCAAAAGACCCTGGAGGGCTTTGACTTTTCTTTTAACTCTAAGATCAAACGCTCCCTGGTCAAAAATCTGGCTACCGGTATCTTTATTGAGAAAAAAGAGCATATCCTTATCTATGGCCCGGCGGGAGTGGGTAAGACCCACCTGGCCCAGGCCCTGGGCCATGAAGCCTGCCGGAAAGGCTATGACGTCCTCTTTATCAAGGCAGTTAAAATGCTCCGCTCCCTTATGGCCGCCAGGGCAGATCACTCCTGGGAGAAAAGAATCAAGAAATATCTCTACCCGGATCTCCTCATTATCGATGACTTCGGTCTCTCTGCCCTTACCCCCGCGCAGGCTGAAGACTTTTATGAAATCGTAACTGAACGGCACCTTAGGTCCTCTGTCATCATTACCAGCAACCGGCCGCCTCAAGACTGGATTTCCCTATTCCCGGATCCGGTCATGGCCAACTCAGCGCTGGACCGTTTGGCCCATCACGCACATCACATCATCATAGAAGGAGGTGAGTCCTATAGGAAGAAACTGAAACCTACTTATTCCAACTAAAATTTTGTCCCTCTTATGGCAAAAGTGGGGAATAACCTTGGCCCCGGGGGTGGGGAATTAACTTGGCCCTTGACAAAAGACCCCATAAGACAAGAAGTTTTTGCAACCCGTGCCAACGTTAAACAGATCTTTATATGCCCCGCCTATCAGATAGACAGTGGGCAGATAAGTATTGGCAATAAAATCTATAACCTTTTTGGCCCTTTCCTTGTACCCGGAGATCTCTTCCCTGGTGGGTATGGCCGTGGCTCCACCCACGACCATGCCCTGGACGATGGGCCCTTTGCCGCCCCACATGGCGGTCAGTTCGTGGCCGAGGGCCTTTATCTTAAGGGCCTCAAGATACTGGTTAACCGCCACCTGGTTTGTTTTTTCATCCAGCCGGTAATCCCCGTCATACCGGGGGACAAAAGGTTCGGTTCCCGGCCCCCTGACATAATCGAGGGCGGCCAGATGATAAAAATGAAGGACATGGTCCCATGCATAGTCAGAGCCAAGAATAATATTGCGCAACACCCGGCCGTTCTTCGGAGGTTTCACCTTGAAGGCAGAATCCAGGGTCCTGACCGAGGCACTGGCATGAGAAGTAGGGCAGACGCCGCATATGCGCTGTGTGATCTGAGAGGCATCCCGCGGGTCTCTGTCTTTTAAGATTATCTCAAATCCCCGAAAGAGCGCACCGGTGCTGTGGGCATCGACTACCTTGCCGTCCTTAACTTCGACCTCTATTTTCAAGTGACCCTCAATCCGCGTTACCGGGTCAATTACTATCTTTTTAGCCATGTCTTATCCCTCCCTTCATCCTGTGGTCTGTTCATAGAGCGGGGCCATCTCATCCCAGAAATTCGGCTGTACGCAGCCGATACAGATGGCGTTCCGCACACACCAGTTGACCTTGTTGTTCCACTGACGCTGCCAGCAATCGGCATAGGTCTCCGGTCCTTTACAACCGAGCTTCAAGCGACAACCTTCTTCGCCATAGGACCTGGCGAACTTCCCCTCTTCATAATACTTAAGATAGGGACAGTTATCATGGATCGTGCTGCCAAAGAACAGCGAGGGGCGCCTATATTCATCCACAGGCGGAAGGCCTTTGGTTAGTGCATAGGCAATAGTTCCTACCATCCAATCCGGGTGTGGCGGACAACCAGGGACATTAACCACCGGCGTTTTTATCCCGTTTTCCTCGAAGATAGCGGTAACCGGTTTTGCTCCGGTGGGATTGGGTTTGGCCGCCGGGATACCGCCAAAAGAGGCGCAGGTGCCAAAGGCTAGAGTTGCTGCGGCCTTTTTACCCATATCTATGGTAGCATCCAGCATAGAAATCTCATGCCCTTGACGTTCGCCAACCATACAGAACGGCCGCGTTCCCTGGTAGGTATAGAGCCTTCGACTACCAGAAAAAACTTTCCGGCATAATCCTCTGCCACTTTATACATCTTATCTAAGGCCGGTTCACCCTGCGCAGCCATTACCGTAGGATGAAATTTCAGACTGATTATCTTGAGCAGGACAGTGGCAATATCTGGTTCGACGGAATTGAGGAGGGAAACAGAGCATCCGGTACAACCTGAGCCCTGAAGCCATATCACCGGAGGATTACCCGCCAAGGCCTTCTCGAGGGCTTGCACCACATTCGGGATACCCAAATTGGAAAGCCCACATACTGCTGCGGTACCACCGCATACCTTTAAAAAGTTACGCCTTGTAATTTTCATTCACATCTCCTCCTTTCAAGGCAGTGTAAAGCAATACCCTCTCTTTACTCCTCAGGGGATACGCTAATATTTCTTTATATTTCACCTCCTTTTGGATAGAACAAACCAATGGTTGTGCTAGTGAATGCTAGCACAACCTCAAACAGCGATTAGCGTGTCGACTATTTTTTCTTTCAAATCGAGTTAAGCTTGTTATCCCTTGTCGCAATTCAGCTCCACATCTTATCAATTCAGTCACGTACCTTATCCGTCAACCGACTTAAACCACCCCGGCATCTTAAAGGATGCCGACCTCAACCAGGCATTTTAGGTGCCTGTGAGATAATTATGTGCACAAGTTCACAAGCATACCCAAAAATTTTTTGCCGCTCCTGTATGTCCTTACATCTCTCGCCAAATCCTGTTTCATTTCCCATGAGCCACAATCGCCATACCCTTTTAAGATAGACTGACTTATTACATAATTCCCCTTAACTTCCTTATCGGGAAATTGGGGCAGGACTTTAATAAGAAAGATACCTTAGGGGGAGAAAGGTTCGATTTGAAGATTATGGCCATCCGTCAGACAGGTGATCGCCCCGTCCCGGTCTGTCCGATAAATGGAGCACCCCGTATTCATATACCTTTTTACTACGTCAGGGTGGGGAAAAGAGAAACGGTTGAACTGCCCCACGGAGAAGACGACCGCCTCGGGGGCCACGGCCTGAATAAAATCCGGTGTATTTGACGTATTACTGCCGTGATGGGGCGCAAGGAGGACGTCGGATTTAACAACATAGCTCCTTTGCAATAGTTCGTTTTCCCTGGGAGCGTCGATATCACCAGGAAAAAGAAGATGTCTACGGCCATAACTGATTCTGAGGACCAGAGAACGGCGGTTAAGAAGAACGTCCTGCCCGCCCGTCGCCACCATCTCTCCGGACGGGCCATAGACATCGACCATCACGCCATTGATATTAAAAGTGTACCGGCTGTCCATCTTAAATTCCCGGTGCGGAATGCCTTTATGCAAGACCGCTTGTTGCCAGCAGACAAAGGCCGCTGTCTCTACCCGGTCTCCATTCGCCCAGACCTCTTTGACCTTAAAGCTATCCAGCAAGAAGATAAGACCGCCTATGTGATCAGGATGTGGATGGGTGAGCACCAGGTAGTCTATAGTCCGAACCCCCTTCGTCCTCAAAAAAGGCGCTAGCACCCGCTCACCAATGTCAAACTGGCCGCCCAGGGTCCCACCTCCATCGATAATCATGTTCTTTCCACCCGGGAATTGCACAAGCGCGGCATTCCCCTGACCGACATCCAGAAAGGTGGTTTTGAGCATATCAGAATGGTTTTGCTGATAAGCACCAACCATTTTTACCACGAGAATTATGGATAGACAGGTCAGGCCGCACCATCTGAATGCCTTGCGGCGGGAGGCCATAGTAATGAGCAGTACCCCCGCATAAAAAAGGAGTATTTCAAACAAGTAGGGCGGTGCTACCCATAGAGAAGAAAACGGCCAGGCCGCAAAAAAATCAATAACCTTCACCATCGCGGTAAGGATCAGAGAGCCTGCCTGCAGAAATATGTCCGCCAGTTTCAGGGAAAGGGGTGACAGGGCAACGGAAACAAGTCCCAGAGGTAATACCAGCATACCTACCAGAGGGACCACAATAACGTTGGATAAGAGACCGACAATAGACAGCCGGTGAAAGTGATAGGCCACGATCGGTGCTGTACCCATGGTAGCGATGGCCGATATCAAAAACAGGCCCCATAACTTATCCACGACCGGGAAAGGCCGCGGACGCAGCCTGGTTAAGGGGTCCTCCCTTTTTCTGCCAAGCCAATCCTGCCAGCGGGGGTAGAAGAAGACTATGGAGAATACGGCGATAAACGATAGCTGAAAAGATGGGGCATGAAGTGCCGCGGGCGAAAAAAGTAAGATGGCCCACATAGCAATGGCCAGGTTATTGTAAATATCCCACTGCCGACTCAGTAAGACAGCGGCAAGAAACACAGATACCATGATCATAGCCCGAATAGAAGGGGGAGACAGGCCGGCCATGGCCCCATAGAACAGGACTATGGGGATAGAAAACAAAGCGGCTATTTTGAAGGCCGAAAATTTCAGGAGCAGGTAAGGGGAACGTTTTATCAGCCACAGGCCAAGGGCATAGGTAACCCAGGCCACCATACCCATGTGCAGGCCGGAAATGGCCAGAATGTGAGTCACCCCGGCCCGGGTAAATGCCTCCTGTACGGGTCTGGGGATACTACCCCTCTCGCCGATGAGAAGGGCCTTGTATAAAGAGGCCGCCAATGGGGTAGCATGGTTATCCAGAAAGTCCTGGATATGCAAACGGGCGTCTTCAATAAGGCCGGAAAGGGCACGCCAAGGCGCATCTTCGAAAAGGCCGCTGCGACCAATAACCGTCAGAAGATGCGGGTCAGAGACCCAACCGGTAACATAGACATCTCTGAGGGCCATGTGCTTCTCAAAGTCAAACCCTCCCGGATTCTTAAAGTTAATTACCGGGCGCAGACTGCCCATCCATAAGAGTCGATCGCCACAAGAAAGCCGGGCCTGCGGTCTATCCTTTAAACGTACGAGAATGCGGCCGCTTACGGACCGTATCTCTTCCCGGGTAAGGTATTGTTCGGCCCTGATCAACAATTCTGTTCTGTCTGGTAAAAAGACCGGCATCTTTTCCAGGACACCGGCCAGACGTACACTACGTCCGTCAGCCAGGGACAAAAGGTCCCGGGGCGTATTTTGCCCCGGTGAAAAAGCCCCGGCATGGAGATAACCCAGACACACAAAAAGCAGCCAGGACAGTAAGAGACCGCCCTTTCTCGGTCTCTTATCCGGGGTGAGATAGCTCGAATAAAACAGGACGGCCACAAGGGCGGAAACGGCCCCCAGGGCAAAGTTTATTCCACCTCTAAACGGCAGATGATGGTTTAAGACCAGACCGGTGACAAAGGCGGTGAGCAGGATGGGGAGTAGTCTGTTCAATCACTTTCTTCTTGCACTGTGATTTTGGTTATATCTTTTCTAAATGGCTGGGCAGGTAGTTTAGCGGATTCTGCCAAGTAGTCCTTAAGTCTGGACTGTATCTCCTTTTCTATCCCTTCAGTCAGGTGTTCTATCTGTTTTTGAAGGGCGAGTATCTTTCTCCGCATCTCGAGAATTACCTCAATCCCGGCCGTATTTACATCCAGGTCCTGACGCAGGCGTACAATCCTGGCCAATTCTTCCATATCTTTCTCTGTAAAAACGAAACGGCCGGACTCCTTTCCGGGCTGCAGGAGTCCCTCACGCACATAAAGACGTATGGTCTGGGTGCGAATCCCCAGCCGCCTGGCTGCCGCGGTTATAGTATAAATGCGCATTTTTTTATTTGCCGCCTCCTTTTTTGACCGCCATGCTCTCCTTAAGTTCGCGGAATAGGGCCTCTGAACGGCTATCCAGGTGGCGGGGGATAGCCACTTCGATCTCTACAAATTGATCCCCCCGTGCTCCTCCTTTGAGCGCAGGCACCCCTTTGCCTTTGAGCCGAAAATTCTGCCCGTTTTGCGTCCCGGGCGGAACGGTCATCTCTACCCGCCCATAGAGTGTATCCACAGAGACCTTTCCTCCGAGGACAGCCGTGAAAAGATCAACCGTAGTCTTAACCTGGATATTATTCCCTTCACGGCGGAATACAGGATCGGGTCTAACCTTGATTTCAATGTAAAGATCGCCTGGCGGGCCGCCATGATATCCGGGATATCCCTTCCCGGCCAGCCTGATCCTGGAGCCGTTATCCACTCCTTGAGGTATGTGCACGTCAAAGCGCTTCTCTGTCCTCACCATGCCCATCCCGTGACAAACCGGGCAACTCTTTGTGCCGATACGCCCCCTGCCGCCGCAACGGCCGCAGGTCGTAACTACACGCACCGCTCCTTTCCGGCTTGCTTTTTGCCCGCTCCCTTTGCAATCAGGACATGTCTCGCCGCTATAGGGATCAATGCCGTTCCCTGCGCATTTCTTGCATGGCTCCTCTTGAGCCAGGCTAACCTGGGTTTTTGTCCCAAAAACTGCGTCGCGGAATCCCACTTCCAGAACAGTATAAAGATCATCCCCCCGCATTGGTTGGGGGCGATAAGAGGCCTTTTCTCCAAAGAGATTTTCAAAGATAGAACTGAAACCCCCTCCGGACTCCGAGGTAAACCGGCCGAAATCAAATACCCTCTCTCCGCCCGGATAGGTATAGCTATAGGAAGAAGCAGCGCTTCTCAGGCGGTCATATTCGGCCTTTTTTTCCGGTCGGCTGAGGATATCGTAGGCCTCGCTGATTTCTTTAAATTTTGCCTCTGCCTCTTTATCACCGGGGTTGACATCCGGGTGGTACTTGCGCGCCAGCTTGCGGTAGGCCTTTTTGATCTCTTCATCCGTGGCCTCGGGTTTTACCCCCAGGATGTCGTACAGGTCTTTTTGGATCATGGTGCTACAAATCCTAAATAATCGGTAACGTTCAAAAGTGTTTACATGGTGACAATTCAACCGATGCGATCCGGATGTTGAAGTAGCCGTTGATTCCGAG
>DSAQ01000152.1 GCA_011046395.1 Pseudomonadota bacterium | reverse complement strand
ATGTATTTCTTGTTCCATCACGATCTCTTTCTCTTGGTTTTTGTTGGGGAACTCTAACCATAGAAAGAGATCGTGATTTAATCAATTTTTAGACCATGTAAACACTTTTGAACGTTACCAATAGATTATATTTTAAACCCGGTGATTTTTAAAATTAAATTCAGCAGACCTCCCACCGTAAAGGCCACAGCCAGGATAAAGCCACTTATGGCCACACCGATTTTCCAGCCCCTTTCTTTGACAATGACCAGGAAATTAGCCAGGCACGGGACAAACAGGGTCAGGGTCACTATGGCCACCAGGATTTGTTCGGCGCTCAACGCATGCACCCGGGCCAGCGCCAGAAGACCGGCTGCGCCATAGTCACGCCGCAAAAAACCGATGAGAAAGGCCTGGGTGGTCTCTGCCGGAAGTCCCAGTACGCCTTTAATAAACGGCGCGGCTCCGTTTTCGATATGTATCAGTATTTCGGCCCTATCCAGTATAAAAAGTATAAATGTGCTCAGGGCAAAGAGGGGTACGGCCTCTTTCAGATACCACTCTATGCGGGACAGGGTCTTAATGAGGATATTCCCGATCCTGGGAAGGCGGATGGGCGGGAGTTCCAGGACAAAATCGGAAGATTCGCCCGGCAGATAGCGTGCAGCCAGGTAGCCGACCACCGCCAGGACGAGGCCTACGACCCCGCCCCAGAGCACAACCAGCATGGGAGAAAATCCGGAAAGCATGCCGAAAATAACGGCCATCTGTGCCGAACAAGGGACACCAAGGGCCAGGAGCAGGGTGACGATAATTCTATCCCGCTTGCTTTCCAATATGCGGGTCGTAAGCGTAGCCATAGTGGCACACCCCAGCCCCAGAATCATAGGCAGAATGGCCTTCCCATTAAGACCGATTAACCGGAATATCTTATTACTCATAACCGCCAGCCGGGGCAGATAACCGGAATCCTCCATCAGGCCGAAGGCTATGAAAAAAAAGGTAATAATAGGCAGGATCAGGGCAAAGGCATAGGTCCTGGCCATGGTCAGAAGACCATACTGGCCGACCAGCAGGTCCCTCAGCCAGGCCACCGGCACCAGACGCTCGGTCCATCTTAGGAAAAAGGGGTTGATATACTCTCCGAAAACCGTCTCTTCCATAAAGTCAACGGCCACGCCGGCGCCAAAAACGCCGATTACCTGATAGAGTAAATAAACCGCGCCTATCAGAATAACCACGCCCCAAAACGGATGTACGGATAGTTCGCCAATGCGGGTGGAGAGCCGCTTCCGTTTGATAGGATTAATTATGGTCACCCGGCGCACAATTTCATCTACCTTTTCCAGGCGGGCCTGGTTAATCAGATAGCTTATGGGTTGATCGAATCCGGCCTGGCATGATCTCCGGACCGCCTCGATCTCATTGACCCTGGATTCCGGCAGGCGTGCATGCAGCCATCGTTTAAGACTCTTATCCCCGGAAAGGAGCATGATGGCGATGGAACGGGGGCTGATATTCTCTTCCGGCAGAAAGTCCGCTATCTGAGAAACGGCCTCTTCAAGGGCCGGAGGATAACTTATATTCAATGTGGCCTCTCTCAGATCACCAAGCTCTTCCGTTATTTTTTCCAGATTTTTTTTCTGTGTGGCTACTGTGGAGATGGCCCTGGCACCGGTCAGCGAGGAAAGCTCCTGGTAATTTATCTTAATGCCGCGTTCGCGGGCCTCATCCTCCATATTAAGTACAAGAAGGAAAGGCAATCCCATTTCGGCCAATTGGCTGGATATAAGGAGGCTGCGGCGCAGGTTCTTGGCATCAGCAACCTGGACAATCAGGGCATCCTTTTCGTTCAACAGGATATTGCGCGTAACTATCTCATCTTCAGAGGTGGGCAGCAGGCTGTTTACGCCCGGCGTATCCAGCACAGTAATGTTTTTACCCCTCCATTTAGTCGTACCATGTGAAACCTCTACGGTCGTCCCCGGGTAGTTTGAAACCACTACGTATTTACCGGTCAGGTAGTTGAAGACAACACTTTTACCAACGTTCGGGTTACCGACCAGTACGATTTTTTTTGCTGCTTCCGGCCTAGGGTCCTTCTTCTTCATGCCCTCTGCTCTTCTCCGTTTTTTCACCTGCAAATCCCCCTGTATCCCCCTTTTCCAAGGGGGGGTGAGGGGGAATTTTTCTCTTTTTTCAAGCAATCCGCACATGCACCGTATATCTCTAATCTGTGATCTTTAATAGCGAAATGATGGCGTGCCGCTATCTCCTCCTGCATCTTTTCGATGCGGTCATCCGTGAATTCAAGTATCTTACCGCAGGAGAGACATATCAGATGATCATGATGCTCCCCCTGATCAACATTTTCATAACGGGCCTGTCCATCGGCAAACTTCCTCTCAACCGCCATCCCGCACTCTGTCAGCAGTTTTAGGGTTCGATAGACGGTAGTATAGCCTATCCGGGGATTGACGCGTGCCGCCTGCCGGTAAAGCTCATCTAAGTTTACATGGCCCTTCATACTGAAAAAAATCCGGGCTATCTCATCCCGCTGACGCGAAGACTTAAGCTTCTTCTGGGCGATATATCCTCTAAGGATACCCTGCTTTTTATTAACAGCCTTCGTGGAAACGCCCTCCCTTCACCTGCAAGCCTTGCCTTAAAATGAAAATGAAATTCATTTTCATGATCTATTTAAGACATCCTCCGGATCCTGTCAAGGGAAATAAGCGCCGGAATATTGGGTGTTGACTTTTATGCACAATTAACTTAGCTATAAGGGCCTATAGCGTTACCTTAAATCTCAGACTTAACCAGGATAAGAAATGCCCTGTAAGACATGCGGCGGCCAGCTCTCTATCGTCAGGACTTGAAAGGACGTAACCCTGCGCTGCAAGGTTTGCGGCCGCGAATACACAGTTAAAGAACTGCTTGGCGAACTGGATGAAGATTTACTGGAGCGGATCGCCATGATCCGGTGTGACCGGGTCTGATTCCATGAACAGCCCGAAGACCAAAAGCAGCCTGCCGGTAATCCCTTCCAATATGGGTGGAGACCTGCACCACCTGGAAAATCTGCATGGCGCTGATCTGGTACTCTTTGTGGCCGGGAATCAGTTCATGGTCATGCCTGAACTCCTGGACGCCTTTCAGAAACAATACCCGGAGATAAAAAAGATATTTTATGAGACCCTGCCGCCCGGTCTGGAACTAAGACAGATACTGGCGGGCGGGGCTATATTCCAGGATAGAGTAATCGATATCATACCCGACATATATGCCTCCGTTAATGAAAGCGCTATGCATGCTTTAGAAGAGGCAGACCTTATCGAAAAAGAAAAATATTTTCTCTACTTGCACAACCGGATAGTGCTTATGGTTCCCGAAGGTAACCCGGCCCGAATTGCCTCTGTACATGACCTGGGCAGAGATGAGGTCAGGATCTCCCAGCCTAACCCGGAGACCGAGGATATTGCCCTTCACATCATCGGGATGTACCGGGAGGCAGGCGGCGAGGCCCTGGTTAAAAGGATTATGGAGGAAAAAAGGGCGGAAGGCACTACCATCTTAACCATCGTCCATCACCGGGAAACCCCACTGCGCCTGAAAAAGCGGACGGTTGATGTGGGGCCGGTATGGGCAACCGAATATATAAATGCACGCCGGGAAGGTTTAATGCTCGAGTGTATTGAGCCAGGCCAAGACCTGGATCAGCGAGATAAAATAGATTACTTTATAACTGTGCTTAAAAACGCCCCTAATCCTTCAAATGCCGCAAAATTTCTCGACTTTATAAAATCAGACCTCGCCCGGAATATCTATAATAAATATGGCTTTGTCCCTCACTTCGTATAGTTTTAGCAAACACTGTCTAAAAATAGAGTGTTGTTTTATACCAAGTTGCGTTCAAAGTAAAAAGGGGTCAGGGGAGATTTTATCAGGTAATCCTCCGCACTATTCCCGGAAGAACTCAATATTTTCTGTAACTTGGACGGGGGATTAGGAGGCTTGTTTTATCTCTTCAATTATACGACGGGCAGCTTCTATAGGATCTTTAGCGGTTCGGATAGGTCTTCCCACTACTATATAATCGGCGCCATTAAGGATAGCCTCCCGGGGAGTGACAATCCTTCTCTGGTCATCATCGGGTGTAACACTCCAGGCCGGCCGTATGCCGGGGGTAACGATGAGGAAATCCCTTCCTAACCGTTCTCTTATAGCCTTAACTTCCTGACCGGAAGATATGACGCCGCTGCATCCCGCTTCTCCGGCTGCCATGGCCCTCTGCACCACAAGGCGGGAAACATCATCGATAAACTCCCCGGCCAACCCCTGCACAGCGAGATCATCTCTTCCTATACTGGTCAGAAGGGTGACCCCAAGTACCTTTGTCCCGGCGCCGGTAGCTATGGATATGGCCCCGGCCAGACGTCTGCCCGCATCACAGTGGATGGTCACAAAGTCAACGCCGTATTCGGAGATAACGGATAAGGCCCTTTTTACCGTCTCCGGTATGTCGTGGAGTTTCAGGTCGAGAAAGATTCCGGCCTCTGTCTCTTCCCTGATCTTTTTGAGGATAGGAGGGCCTTCCGCGATAAACAACTCCAGCCCGATCTTAAATACACCAACTGTACCGGCAAGCAGACGTACGTATGTCGAAGCCTCTTTCCAGGAAGGGAAATCCAGGGGAAATATGAGTCTGTCCTTTGGGGTTAAAGACATAATTTCACCGCAGAGACGCAAAGTTTAATTCCCTTTTCATATTACAAAACACCTCTTTTATCTCTCTTGATATCCCTTCTTCAAATACAGGAGAAATTCTCTATTGCCCTTGGCGCCCAGAATGGGCGACTCAATAAGACCTATGGGAATCAGGCCAATGCCTCCCGCAAATGTCTGTATTTTTTCAGTCGCCTGCGTCTGAAGCGCCGGGTCACGGACTATGCCCCCCTTCCCCACCTGTCCTTTTCCAACCTCAAACTGAGGTTTGACCAGCGCTACTATCTCCGCCCGCTCTTTCAGCAGGGTGACGACTACCGGGATAACCTTCGACAGAGAGATAAAGGATACATCTATGACCGCTATGTCCGCCTTTTCGCCTATGTCTTCCGGCCTCAAGTTACGGATATTTTTTCGCTCCAGAGAGACGACGCGTCCGTCCTGTCTGAGGGTCCAGTCAAGCTGTCCATATCCCACGTCTATGGCATAGACCCGCCGGGCCCCATGCTTTAGGAGGCAGTCCGTAAAACCGCCCGTCGAGGCCCCTACGTCAATGGCCACCCTGCCCTGGACGTCTATACCAAAGGTCTTCATGGCCTCCTCTAATTTTAGACCACCCCGGCTGACATACGGTATGTCGGGCTCTTTCAATAAGATAAAAGCATCCACCGGTACCATAGCCCCGGCCTTGGTTACCGGGACTCCATTGATCAGAACCGATCCCGCCATTATCAGGGCCCGGGCCCGCTCCCGGCTCGAAACCAGACCTTGATCCACAAGTATCTTATCCAGCCTCTGTTTGTGGAGATGTTTGGACAGGCGTTCAGCCATCAGCCGTCAGCGTTCAGCTTATCAGCCCTTCAGCAGAGATAAACCGGCCTCGGCTATGGATTCAGCAGTCAAGCCATATCTCTCACGAAGCTTTTTTTGACTGCCATGCTCCACAAAACGATCCGGAATACCTATCCGTCTTAAGGGCTTATCTAAGATATTGCGGCGTTCAAATAGTTCCAGGATGGCGCTGCCGAATCCACCGTCCAGGACATGTTCTTCTACGGTCAACACGGCCTTGCTTCGCTGAGCCCTTGAGACGATAAGTTCCTCGTCCAGGGGCTTTACAAACCGGGAGTTGACTACAGTGGCGCTAATGCCTGATTC
Source organism: Pseudomonadota bacterium (assembly GCA_011046395.1). GTDB lineage: Bacteria > Desulfobacterota > QYQD01 > QYQD01 > QYQD01 > QYQD01. The sequence continues at coordinate 1,952 of DSAQ01000152.1, read as the reverse complement.
TGCCAGTAACTTTGCGGCTTGAACAGCCATATTTACCGTGACCCCGATCGCCAGTATCAAAAGATCGTCGCCTTCCCGCAAGACTTCGGCCTTGCCGATCGGTATGATGTTCAGACACTGATCCAGGGGTATGCCCTCACCGGCTCCCCTCGGGTAACGCACGGCGGCTGGACCCGGATGTTTAACGGCTGTATAAAGCATATGCTGGAGTTCATTCTCATCCTTAGGAGCCATAACTACCATATTAGGCAGGTGCCGCAAGTAGGCAAAGTCGAAGAGCCCATGATGAGTAGGCCCATCTTCGCCTACAATCCCACCCCGGTCCAGGGCAAAAGTTACCGGTAACTTGGAAAGGCAAACGTCATGGGCTATCTGGTCATAGGCCCTTTGCAGGAAAGTGGAATAGATAGCCACAACCGGTGACAGGCCCTCAGAGGCCAATCCAGCCGCAAAAGTCACGGCATGCTGTTCGGCGATACCCACGTCAAAAAATCTCTCAGGAAATTTCTCGGAGAAATCATTCAGCCCGGTGCCCTCCGGCATGGCCGCAGTAATAGCTACAATTTTTTTATCTTCAGCCGCCAGTCTTATGAGCGTATTTCCAAAGACCTTGGTGTAACTCATAGGACAGTTAAGATTGACTCGAACCTCCCCGGTCTCAATATCAAAAGGTCCCACGCCATGGTAAAGGTCTGGCCTCTCCTCCGCCGGTTTGTACCCTTTGCCTTTTTTCGTCAATACATGCACCAGCACCGGCCCCTCCAGATATTCCAGGTTGCGTAAGATCGGAATGATCTCTCCAAAATCATGACCGGAAATGGGGCCGATGTATTCAAACTTCAGGGCCTCAAAGAGCATCCCCGGCGTGAAAAAGCCCTTGAACGATTCCTCTACCTTTTTAAGGACATGGATTATGTTCTCTCCCACCCCGGACAGTGATTTCAGCCTCCGCTCCACGTCTTTCTTAAACCTTACCATGGTGCGTCCGGTGAGTTTGCGGCTGAGATACGCCGAGAGGGCCCCGACATTTTTGGATATCGACATCTCATTGTCATTCAGGATAACGATCAGGTTCTTATCCAGGTGTCCGGCCTGATTCAATCCTTCGAAGGCCAATCCAGCGGTCATAGACCCATCACCGATGACGGCAATAACTTTGGCCTTTTCTCCCTTGAAGCATTTAGCCGCTGTAATGCCTAACGCCGCTGAAATGGAGGTACTGCTATGGCCGGCGTCGAACGCATCATAGGCGCTTTCGGCCCGTTTAAGAAAGCCGCTGATTCCTCCATCCTGGCGCAGGGTGTAAAACCGGTCCCGGCGACCGGTGAGGAGCTTGTGGGCATAGGCCTGATGGCCCACATCCCAGATGATCTTATCGCGCGGAGTGTCAAAGACATAATGCAGGGCGATGGCCAGCTCCACAGTCCCAAGACTTGAGGCCAGGTGGCCGCCATTCTTAGAGACCGTTCGGATTATCTCTTCCCTTATCTCTTGGGCCAGAAGGGTTAGTTGATTCTCGTTGAGGGACTTCATGTCTGCCGGGCTATTAATGCGAGGGAGTATCGGAGATAGAATCACTTCCGCCTCCTTTTCATCGTCGATAGGCCTGCCTTTAGCGGAGAGTGTTTTTACCCGCTCTTGGGAGACACCTTGCTTTAAATCCATCCTCTGTGCTACCGCCATCTTTCCCACCTATCCTTGACGGCTTCGTAAAAAGTCCATTTGCTGCGTTGCGCGGCATCCTTCGTCACTGCGGCGTAGCTACAAGTACGCCTCATTCCTCAGGATTTGCGCGCCTTGCAACTGGAGCTTTTTACTGTACCGTCCATACCTTGACTTCCAACGAACTCAGGTTGACGTAGCTGGTATAATTTGTTCATGTTCTTTGATAGTTATAAGTTTATAGCCAAGGTTTTTTGCTTTACGTTTTAAGGTTGCGATCACCCGATCTT
>DSAQ01000146.1 GCA_011046395.1 Pseudomonadota bacterium | reverse complement strand
CCTGTGCCAACTCAAATGACAGAGCAGTAAAATTTGTAGTGCCCATAAATATGCCCATTATTAGCTTAACATATTGGTTTTCCTAAACTTTTAACTATGACTGTGGTAAACTTGGGTTAAGAAAATGGCGTCGACCTGATCAGCGGAAATACCGGCCTTTAATAGCTGGCGCAATGTTCCCGCACCGCAATCAAGGAGTATTGTATAATTGTTACAACGAATACAGGTAGCGGGCGCGGCCCGGCGCAGAGACGGGACGCCGGTACCGGAACCAACTACGATAATCTCGATCATTCCCGGCAAAGCCTCTTTCCAGCCTCAAAGGCCTCGGCCAGGGCGGTGGGATGTTCCAGTATAGCCCCTTTGTGGTCAATCTGGCGATAACCAAGGTATCCCGCAAAGGTGATGCCGATGCATTCAAGAAAGACACGCACCGTGGTGACCGAGCAATCAAAAAGATTTTTGCCCTTGGTGCCGCCCACAGACAGGAAAAAACCCTTGCGGCCGCTCACCTCCGGCGCTGGAATCTGGTGGAGATAGGCCTTCTTACACCACAAGGCCTGACAGCGGTCGATCATGGCCTTAAGCTGGGCCGTAACACTGTAGAAAAATACCGGTGAAGCAATAAGAATACGGTCTGCCGATTCCAGTCTGGAATAGATCAACTGCATATCATCCTGGACCACGCATTCGCCGGTCTCATCGCAGGAACCACATTCCACACAAGGGTCAAAGTGGAGCTCCCGGAGGAAGATCTCTTCAATAAGGGCCCCGGTTTCAGCAGCCCCGCGCAACATCTCCTTGAGAAGAAGATCTGAATTGCCGCCGGCCCGCGGGCTGGAATAGATGCCGATAACCTTCAAGGCCCGTCTTACCTCACCTTCCCATTTTTTTCTTCATATCAGCCAACAATTCATAAGGAATGCGCAGACTCCCTCGTCCCCGGCCCAGTTTAATGCCGGGCTTATAGTCTCCATGATAGTCTGTACCCCCGGTAGGTATAAGATGATGCTTGTTGGCGATCCTTTGATAGCCCCGCGTCTGTTCCGGTGCATGTTCGGTATAGAAGACCTCCAATCCCTTGAGACCGGCAGCTTCTAACTCGCCTACTACCTTCGCCACCTCTTCCAGAGATTTATTTAAAGAGCCGGGATGGGCCAGCACAGCCATCCCACCGGCCCGGGTAATAAGTTTAATGGCCTCTGACGGCGTAAGGCGAAATTTCTCTACATAAGCCGGTCGCCCCTTTTTTAGATAAATATCAAAGGCCTCCTGTGAACTGGGGACAAAACCCTTCTGCACAAGGAGCTCGGCAATATGCGGTCGACCAACCTGTCCGCCTCCGGCTATCCGCAAAAGCTCTTCGTAGCTTACCTCCATGTGCAGGGAATGGAGTTTTTCTATTATTCGCTGATTACGCGTCTCCCGGGAATCCTGCAGCTTCCGAAGCGCCGCTAGCAGTGGCGAAGAGGTATGATCGATAAAATAACCCAGTATGTGCATGGAACCGGATGGTATCTCCGCGCTGATCTCAATTCCGGGTATGACCTCAAAATTAAGCCTCTCCCCCTCGGCCAAGGCCTCACCCACACCTTCTACCGTATCATGATCGGTGACAGCCACGGCCTTGAGGCCGCTTTCCCGCGCCTTACGAACCAGTTCGGCCGGGGTCAGACTTCCATCCGAGGCCGTGGTATGGCAATGGAGATCAATCAGATCAGGCATGCCGACCTTTCCGCCGGCTGGAACCCTTCCCAGCAAAGGCTATGGGAATAACCTCTTCCATCTTTGTCAAGAACTTAAATTCCAGGCCCTTTTTAATATCGTCCGGAATCTCTTCCATGTCCTTCTCGTTTCGCTTTGGAAGAATAATCGTCTTTATTCCGGCGCGGCTGGCCGCCAGGACCTTGGCCTTTATACCCCCCACCGGCAGGATGCGGCCGCGCAGAGTTATCTCCCCGGTCATAGCTGCCTGGCTATTGACCGGCTTATTGGTCAGAAGAGACACCAGGGCGGTAAATATGGCCACGCCGGCTGAAGGCCCGTCTTTAGGTATAGCGCCGGCCGGCACATGGATGTGTATATCATTTTTTTCAAAAAAGCCCTCGTCAATTTCCAGGCTTTTAGCCTTGGAGCGTACAAAGCTCAAGGCTGTTTCCGCCGATTCTTTCATCACCTCGCCCAACTTTCCGGTGAGCAACAACCGGCCATTCCCTTTCATTTTTGTCGCCTCAATGAAAAGGATCTCACCGCCAGCCTGTGTCCAGGCCAGTCCGGTAGCCACCCCGGCCACAGCAGTACGATCCGCTACCTCCGGATAAAACTGGGGTGGCCCCAGGAACTCCGGCACCACATCAGCCCGCACTACAAACTTCTCCATCTCACCGGCAGCCACTTTCTTGGCTATACCGCGGCAAATAGTGGCAACCTCCCGCTCCAGATTCCTCAACCCGGCCTCACGGGTATATTCGCTTATAATCTTCTGTATGGCCTTCTTCTCAAAACGTACCTGTTTAGATTTTAGGCCATGTTCGATCAGTTGCCTGGGGATAAGGTATTTTTGAGCGATTCGGCCCTTCTCTTCATCAGTGTAACCGGAAAGTTCCAGGACCTCCATACGGTCAAGGAGGGCAGGCGGAACCGTATCCAGGAGGTTGGCGGTCGTAATGAACATAACTTTAGAGAGGTCAAAGGGCACATCCAGGTAATGATCGGAAAACGTATTATTTTGTTCCGGGTCCAATACCTCCAGGAGGGCTGAGGCCGGATCTCCCCTGAAATCGGCGCCAATCTTATCTATCTCATCCAGGACAAAAACCGGGTTATTGGAACCGGCCCGACGTATGCCCTGGATAATACGGCCGGGCAACGCCCCGATATAGGTTCTCCGGTGCCCCCGGATCTCTGCTTCATCCCTCACCCCGCCCAGGGAGATACGCATAAACTTTCTCCCCAGGGCCCTGGCCACAGATCGTCCCAGGGAAGTCTTACCTGTACCGGGCGGCCCGACAAAACAGAGGATGGGCCCCTTCATGTCAGTCTTGAGCTTTCTTACCGCCAGATACTCAATAATCCGTTTCTTGACCTTCTCCAGATCGTAATGATCTTCGTCCAATATCTTCTGGGCACCCGCTATATCCAGATTATCCTCGGTGCGTTCATTCCAGGGCAGATCCAGAATCCAGTCCAGATATGTCCTGGCTACCGTATATTCGGCCGAAGAGGGGTGCATCCTGGCCAGACGGCCGAGTTCACGCATAGCCTCTTTATTTACTACCTCAGGGAGCTTCTTCTCCTCTACCTTAGCCCGCAGCTCATCTATCTCAACGCTTAGTTCATCCTTTTCCCCTAACTCCTTTTTGATAGCCTTTAGCTGTTCTCGCAGGTAATATTCTCGCTGCGTCTTATCAATTTCCCCTTTGACCTGGGTGTGGATCTTTCGGCCAAGCTCCAGAATCTCTGTTTGTCTGGTAACCAGCCGCATCACCTTTTCCAGTCTGGCCTTGACATCGAGGGTCTCCAGTATATCCTGGCGTTCAGATATAGAGATATTTAGACTGGAAGCAATCATATCCGACAGGGTTCCCGGATCCTCGATATTTAAGGCAATAGTACCTAACTCAGAAGGGATATTGGGGCTCAATTCCAATACCTTTTGAAAGAGGTTGCGCAGGTTATAAATAAGGGCCTCGGCCTCTTTGTCTTTAGCCACCTTATCATATAGACGTTCTAACCTGGCCTTCATATATGGCTCCGTGGAGGTTATGCCTGTATTCCGCATGCGGGCCACCCCCTGCACCAGCAAGCGCACCTGGTCTTCCTGGACCTTCATCATGCGCAGAATTTGAGCTGAAGTTCCCACATCATAGAGTTCCCCTTTAGGTTCAGACTTGGTTGTAAATATGACCACCAGACGCTCGCCGGAAAGGGCATCATCAACGAGCTTGACCATTTTCTTATCTGATATAGTCAAAGGGATAACCATCTGCGGGAAAAGGACGGTATCGTCCACCGGAATTACCGGCCACTCTTCAGGCCATTTACCGCTTTCATCATGTATCTCTTCGACCTTTATTTCTTCTTTCTTTTCATCCATGAGCAATATCTAGTCCTTTAAGGTTAAAGTCAGTGCAACCCTATGCTATCTCCACACGATAGGTCCTTCTAGTTTTAGGCAGGGTTATGTATAATAAGCCGTTCTTATAGGAGGCCACGGCCCCATCACTTTCTACAGCGGAAGGAAGCCTTAAAACCCGCTCAAAGGCGCCATAGGCTATCTCCATCTGGTAAAATTTTCTGGACCGGGAGCCGCTCTCGCCTTCACGTAAGCCGACTATTCGGAGCAGGTCCTTGTACAGGATTATATCCAGGCTTTCCTGCTTGACTCCCGCCGCATCAACCAGAACCACGACCTCTTTCTCGGTCTCATAAATATCCACTGCCGGGACCCAGGCCCAATTAGGTGGCATCACGCCCATTCCAGCCGTTTTGAACACATTAGCCACCATTTTGAGCATATCCCGATGGACATCCTCCAATATCCTGCCAGTCCGGATGGTAATAATTGCCATACTGCCTCCTTAGTCAAGGTTATCCCTGATATTATCATTTAATAGTCATCCTCTGCTCAATGTCAAGGGAGTCGATAGCGCAGCCGGCTATTATCAATCTATGGCCGGGGATGCCTTTGCCTGTTTTTCAGTATAAATCCATTATATAACGACAAGTACCTGCCGCGCCAAAGTAATTTACAAAACTTACCTTCTTCTTTCATAGAAAATATAAGAAAAATGGGCTATAAGTAAACTTATAATTAATCTGTACAGAAAAAATCTCCGGTGATTAAATCATGACTGCTGAAACTATCCTTTTGACCATCTTGCTTATTATCGGAATCGGGGCCTTATTCTTGTTCCGGGAGATGCGCACCCTGAAAGAAAAGACCTCTACCCCCTCCCTTTTACAAGAGCAGTTGTTAGAAATCATACGGCAAATAGGTGACATGCGTGACCAGCAGGCGCAAGGTCAGGTCAGGCATCTGGAAACCGTGCAGAACCAGTTTGCCACCATAGTGGGCACATTCAATACCCAACTCGGTGAACTGACCGCACAACTCAACCATGGACAGGGGGAGACATTAAAAAACCTGAATCAACGTTTAGAGGATACTACACGCACTCTTAATGATCAGTTAGGGCGGCTCCTTCAGACCATGAACGAACAACTTACCCAGACCCAGGGAAACATAGGCCAACAGTTGCAGGGGGCTACGGAGGTAATATCCAAGGTTCAATTACGCCTGGGGGAACTCTTTGAAACAGCTAAACATATGCAGGAAGTGGGTAAAGACATCAGCCGGCTGCAGGATATCCTTAAGGCCCCTAAACTGCGCGGAGGGATCGGCGAATATCTCCTGGAAGACTTGCTGGCTCAGATACTGCCCCAGCGCAACTACGAAGTGCAATATGCCTTTAAATCCGGGGAAAAAGTAGACGTCCTGATCCGTTTAGGCAGTAACACCGTACCGGTGGACGCCAAGTTTCCCCTGGAGAGCTTTGAACGTCTGCGCCAGGCTGAAACCGAAGCAGAACGTAAAAAAGCCAAAAGGGAATTTATGACCTCAGTGAAGGCCAGGATAGATGAAATCGCCCGTAAATATATAAAACCGGAGGAAGGGACTCATGACTTCGCCCTCATGTATATCCCGGCCGAAAACGTATTTTATGAAGTAATCGTAAAAGATGAACAATTGGGAGAGGAAAAATCCATTGCCTCTTATGCCTTAGAAAGGCATGTTGTTCCTGTTTCTCCCAACAGTTTCTACGCCTACCTTATGGCCATAGCCTTTGGCTTAAGGGGATTCCATATTGAAAAACAGGCCCAGGAGATACGGGGCAGAATAGGTGAACTGCAAAAACTGTTCGGCATTTTTTACGAACAGTTTACGGCCGTGGGTCGGAATATAGACCTCGCCCAGCGCAAATATGAAGAGGCACATAGACGTGCAGAAAAGATACACGACCAGATGGCCGGCATAAGCGGCCAGGCCTTGCACCTGGAAGGGTACCGGCCACTGCCTTCGTCCGTGGAGAAAAAAGAAGGGCCGAACACAGATTGAAGAAACCTGTTTCGGCCCTGTCCTTATCTATTCACCAACGACGTTAACGGCCTGTGGTCCCTTGGGGCCCTGCTGGACTTCAAAGGTTACCTTCTGACCCTCGCGCAGAGTCTTAAACCCGGCGCCCTGGATAGCAGAGTGATGCACGAAGACATCAGGACCGCCCTCCTGCTCAATAAAACCAAAGCCTTTCTTCTCATTAAACCACTTCACTTTACCTTCCGCCATAAACCAAACCCCCCTTTCTCACTATCAAACAAAAAATAGATAAAAAAATTCCCTATAGGATGAACCTGATATGGAAATTTTCAAAAAAATAGCCACTTCGGACTCTATCGACCTCGGTGGCTAACTCTATACGACTTCTATAACACAAAAAACTATTCCTAAAAATTATAAAATAAGTACATTTACGTTAACGATTATCAGACCTTCTGTCAAGCTTTTTCCGTTAATCCATCATTCTTTATTTAATAAGCAGTAGTAGTTTCCTCCGGCTACGGATCGGTAAAGACCTCAAAATTACCTTGTTTTTTAAAATCCTATGGATAAAATAGGGCACATTCTATCCAGAAAGGAACTAATTTGCCTCCCGTATTCCAGCGGTATTTACAAAAACTCCATCATGCCCACATCCTGATCCTGAGCTTTTTGGTCATAGATATTATCGGGGCAAGTATGCTCTATCTACCCATATCCCACACCAGCCAGTCCATTTCTCTCGTTGATGCCATCTTTACCTCCACCTCTGCCCTTTGTGTGACCGGCCTAACCGTCCTGGATACAGCAAAATCCTTTAGCGCTTTCGGACAAATGGTTATCCTTACCTTAATTCAGGTAGGCGGGTTGGGAGTTATGACCTTTTCCGTCTTTCTATTCCTCTCTGTGGGGCGGGGGATAAGTGTCCGGGGGCGCTGGCTTATGCAAGAGACGTTTACTCCCGCACCCATTAGAGATATACACACCCTTATAAAATCCATCTTTATTTTTACCTTTCTGGTGGAGGGGGCTTCTTCCATTCTTCTGGCCTTGTGCTTCTGGAAGGACTATCCATTTCTGACCGCCCTATACCATGGCTTCTTTCATTCCATATCCGCCTTCTGTAACGCTGGTTTTTCCACTTTTAGCAACAGTCTCATGAACCACACCGGCCATGCGGGTGTCAACCTTACTATATGTGCGAATATAATCATGGGCGGCCTGGGGTTTCCGGTTATCTACGAGCTTTACCAGCGAATAAGGGGCCGCTCAGAAAGAAGAGGGCTTTCCCTGCATACGCGTATGGTTATCATCACCAGCGGGATACTGATTTTAACTGGGACCCTGCTCTTCTGGACGTTCGAAGCCAATAATGTCCTGGCCCATCGTCCATTTTATGAAAAATGTCTCATCAGCGTCTTTCAATCCATAACCCCCCGGACGGCAGGGTTTAATACGGTCGACATCGGTTCCCTCACAGATAGTTGCCTCTATATAATCATCCTCCTGATGTTCATCGGCGCCTCACCCGGATCAACCGGCGGCGGCATCAAAACCACCACCCTGGCCGTACTGACCGCCCTGGTCTGGAACAAATTGCGCGGGATGCCTCACGTGCATGTCTTCAAAAGAACTATCCCTGTTGAAGTCGTTATGAGGAGTATTTCCCTGTATATGCTCTCGGTATTTACTGTACTGACCATCCACATGCTTATGCTTTTTAGCGAAATCGCCTCTCCCTCCTTTCAGCAGGAAAGAGGTTATTTCTTTAAATATCTCTTTGAAACCGTCTCTGCCT
>DSAQ01000225.1 GCA_011046395.1 Pseudomonadota bacterium | reverse complement strand
TGACTACAAAAAGAGCATACGGTTTTCGAAGCTATGATCTTTTGGAACTTGCACTATATCAGACCCTTGGCGATCTTCCAGAACCAAAAAGCACCCACAAATTCTGCTGAGGAACCCATAATTGAAATAGAGCCCAATAAGGAGTTGCCTGTCCACTTTTTTATTCATAAGGGTGAGGAGATGGGGTACGTCCTGTCCGGCAAATTGCGAATGACCCTTAACATGGCCAGCTATACCGTTCGCGCCGGGGACGTGATCTATCTGACCACAGAGATGCCCAGTCAATGGAAGAATCCAGGACCTAATGTAGCCAGGTTGTTGTGGATTAAAGCAAAATAGAACTGAATGTGCAGCTACTGAAATAAGTCGGCCTGGATAGCCTCGAGCAGGTCATTTGCCTTGAGGTCCTCGATCTTAAGATACCGTGCTCCCATCAGATCCGAGAGTTGACGGGCCAGACCAAACGAAACCATCCCTGGTTTTTCCACATCTATCACCACGCTCCGGACACGCGAATCATCTCTTATAGCACTAGCTATCTCCATACATTCCGCAACCGGTTTTCCACCATAGAGGCTTACATTGGCCTTGCCGTCAGAGATCAAAATGAACAAAGGATAAGTATTTGAATCCTTATGGAATAAGTTATCAATGACCTCATATCCCAGGCTTATCCCGTGTGGCAGCGGAGTCTTCCCACCGGTCGGCAGTTCTTCCAGGAGTCTATAGGTAAGTTCGATACTGTTGGTTGGAGGCAGGAGCACCTCCGCCCGGTCTCCCTTGAAGGCTACCATAGCCACCCGGTCTCTTTTCTGATAGGCATCTATAAGGAGGGAGAGGATGGCCCCTTTAGTTGCGATCATGCGTTTCCCCGCACCCATAGAGCCGCTGGCATCCACCACAAAAACAATAAAATTTCCGATCCTCTTCTCTCTTCTCCTTCCTCTGATATCGCTCTCTTCAATGGCAATGGCTACATCTTTCTTTTCCCGTTCCCTCTGATAAGGGGCGGCCGCCCGGATCGTGGCGTCAAGGGCAAAGTCCGCGTCTTTGTGGCTCAAAGCACTCCTGACATACCGACCCGCTTTTGTGGACGTCTCGGTCCGGCTCCTCCGCCCCGAACCTTTACGTACTACCCGGTCCTTCTCGGCCTGTATATGCTTGACCCGGAAAGGCGTGCCTGTGGGAAAAATGGTTTCCAAAGAAGAGCGCCCTGCCCCCTGGTCTTCCTGCTCCCCTTCCCCCTGCCCTTTGGATGTACGTCCTTCCTGCTCTTTATCCCTCCGGCCTTCCTTTTGACTTTCTGCCTTGTTGTCCTTTGACTCGTCGCGGGTTTGATCTTCATCTGCGGAAGATTCGGCCAGTTCTTCTCTCTCCTTTTCCTCTTGCTGGGGCTGAGGAGGCATCCTCATCCGATGAAGGAGCACAAATCCTGCCGCTTTTTTGATATCATCTTCAGTCACCTCTTTTCTCCCATCGAGAGAGGCGATGGCTATAGCTGTTTTTCTCATGATGATATCCGCACGTTGTCCAGCCACATGGGCCTCCAGTGCCAGTGTAGAACAGAGACGGAGCATCTCTTCCGGGATACGGACAGAGGGAATAAGTTTTCTGGCCCCAATTACCCTTTGCGCCAGCGTATGCTGAGCATTCTGATAGCGCTTAATAAATTTAGCCGGGTCTTTTTCAAAGTCCTCCCGGCGCTTGATCACCTCTACCCTTTCGTCCGGACTTTCTATTCCTTCCACCTGTACACATAATCCAAATCGGTCCAGAAGCTGAGGCCGCAGTTCTCCTTCCTCCGGATTCATGGTTCCGATCAGGATAAATTCGGCCGGATGTGTATAAGCGATCCCTTCCCGTTCGACAATATTGATCCCCATAGCCGCAGCATCGAGAATAATATCCACGATATGATCGTGCAGGAGGTTTACCTCGTCAATATAGAGTATCCCCCGGTGGACCCCGGCAAGCAGTCCAGGTTCAAATCGCTTTCTCCCCTCCTTTATCGCATACTCAAGATCAATCATTCCCACCACCCGGTCCTCTGTGCACCCCAAGGGAAGATCGATCACCCTGATCCTCCTCTTTGTAATAGGGAGAACCTCTCCTTGCTTTACCCTTTGTTTACAGTCAGCACACAAACCTTGATAGCCATGAGGATCACAACTGAAAGGGCACCCTGGAACCACTTCGATCTCAGGCAAAATAGCAGCCAGGGCCCGAACCGCTGTTGACTTGGCGGTTCCCTTCTCTCCCCGGATAAGCGCTCCGCCGATAGAAGGTAAGACGGCATTGAGCAACAACGCCATCTTCAGTTCCTTTTGACCAACGATAGCGGAAAACGGATAGATATGTTTTGTGGTCCAATCCATAGAGGAAGTGACTAAAGTGCCTTTAAGTGCCTAAAGTGAACTAACGTGCCTTAAGTGCCTAAAGTTTGCTGGTAATAGAGGTAAAAATAGCTAGTAGTTCGCTACATTCTTCATAGCCTGCCTTTACTTCGTCCAATGTCAAAATCTCTGCCGCTACGATTACTTCGAGCCAGTATTGTGTTTCGCTGGCCTCGCTTTCGCAAATACGAAGCTTATTTTTAAAATCTGCTTTGCTTCTGGCACGATTGGCCTCCCGGTAATTAGCGCCGATAGAAGTACCAGACTTAGTAATTTGATCCCGGATTACCCTGCCTTCAGGTGAATTTGGAAGCTTTGAAGATAAGCGAATGATTCGTACTGCAAATTTTCGCGTTCGTTCCTCAAGTTTAGCAGCAAACTCTTTATTATCCATTTTTTCTCTTTTAACTTTCAACTTTAGTTCACTTTAGGCATTTTAGCTCACTTTATGATTATGGCTATGAGCATGCGTATGGACATGATCAAGGCCGTGAACGATGCCTTCTATCTTTCCGGTCTCCACGCCCGGTTTCTGGAAAGGCTTTCTCCGCATCCTGTGTTGCAACGCCATTTCTGCAACCATTTGGATATCTTCTTTAGAGACCTTTTCCCGTCCATGAAAAGCGGCAAACGTCTTTGCCGCCTTCATTATGGTTATATCTGCCCGGTGCCCGTCCACGTGCATTTCAATCGCAATGCGGGCGATCAGATGCAGCATGTCATCGGATATAATTACTTGTTCTAAAAGATCCTTTGCCCGGACAATAGCCTCCTGGAGTTTATTTTCTTCCTCTTGCCAGACCTTCTGGAACTGCACGGGGTCTTCTTCATACGCAGCCCTTCTTTTAACAACCTCTACCCTCAGGTCCGGATCGGCGATCCCCTCCACGTTCATACAGAGTCCGAACCGGTCCAGAAGCTGGGGGCGCAGTTCTCCTTCTTCCGGATTCATAGTCCCCACCAGAATAAATTGAGCAGGATGAGAATAGGAAATACCCTCTCTCTCCATGATGTTCACACCCATCGCCGCTGAATCAAGAAGCACATCCACGATATGGTCATCAAGGAGATTGACCTCGTCCACATAGAGAATCCCCCGGTTGGCTTCGGCCAGGATACCGGGCTCAAAGCGTTTTTCTCCTTTTTTTATGGCCTGTTCTATGTCCAGCGTGCCTACTACCCTGTCTTCCGTGGAACTCACCGGCAGGTCAACTACGCGTATCTTTCTTCTCAGGATCGGTAGATCCTCCACCTGTTCGAGACGGGCCAAACACTCCTGACACATCTTTTCTTTTGTATGCGGATCACAACCAAAATTACAATCCGCAACCACCTCTATCTCCGGAAGAAGATCGGCCAGCGCACGAACGGCTGTTGATTTGGCCGTCCCTTTTTCTCCGCGGATGAGCACCCCCCCCAGCCTGGGATTAACAGCATTCAAAATCAAGGCGCTCTTCATCTTCTCCTGGCCCACTATGGCAGTGAAGGGATATGTCACTCTCTTTGTTTCCATCTATTCCCCCTACTCCTCACACCTCACACCTTACTCATTATTTCTCACTTATTCCCTGTTGCCGATCTTATTTTATCCTGGATCCCCTGCATCATCTCTCCCCAATTCTCTACGTCATCAGGGGTCAAGACGTCTATAGAACCGCCCTGAAAATCTCCTTCCACCCCTTCCATTCTTTCTTCTATCCATCCCTCTATGGCCAAATAGGCATCCTTTAATTCATTTAAGACCTCCGGATCCGCCGCCCATAGACCCCTTTTCTCCGCTTCCAGCAGCCTTCTGGCCATCTCTTCCAGCGCCCAGGGATTGTGCTCCTCAAAGAATTTCCGATTCTCCTCGTCTAAAATAAAGGTCCGGGCAATGTCATCAAATATCCAGTCATCAACCTCCTGAGTAGTGGCCTCCCAGCCATAGACCCGGCCGACCCGTTTGGATATATCCCCGGCACCTTTGTACCCGTGGCGCTTCATGCCTTCAATCCACTTCGGGTTGAGCAGTTTGGTCCGCACCACCCGCCTTACCTCGTCTGCCAGATCCTTCACCTCCACATGTTCCGGCTCCCGGGTATCTCCATAATAGGTCTTTACCTCCTTGCCGGAGATGTTCCGCGCCGCAGCCGTTATCCCGCCGTGAGTACCAAAGTAACAACAGCAGCCAAAAAGGTCGTACTCATCTGTCACCACTTTATTAAAGGTGACATCTACCGTCTTCAGATTGTGAATCAACTGCTCATGAGATTCCTGACCAAAGACACCTTTGCCATAGGCATAGCCGTTCCAGTAGATAAAAATATCGGCCAGGTCTTTCTCTTCCTTCCAGGCCGAGGCATAAACCGCCAGGCTGACCCCGGGCATATAGGTGCCGGGTTTGGAGGCAAATACCCTTAACGTAGCCTTCCGCCAGGCATCCTTATTCGCCGGCGACTCTCCTTGAAAAGCCATCTGTTCCAGGGCATGCTTTCTCACAAAATTCATCTCCACCGGTTCATCCAATGCAGCCACGGCCTGGACGGCCTCGTCCACGAGTTCAATGCAATTCGGGAAATTATCCCTGGTTATACCGGAAACGCGGATGGTTACATCTATCCTCGGCCTACCCAGCTCCTCCAAGGAGACAATCTCAAACCCTCTCACCCGGCCATTCGAGAGCCAGCACGGTTTAACACCCAACAGGCGCATAATCTGGGCCATCCCTTCTCCATCAGACCACATGATATCAGCACACATCCAGTGTATAGCCACATTTTCCGGGGTTCTTCCCTCTTCGTGCCGGTATTTCTCAATGAGAGACTGGGCCAGCCTTTCACCCACCTGATAGGCAGCCTTGGTTGGGACCCGGTGCGGGTCAAGGGAGTAAAAGTTCCGGCCGGTCGGGAGTACATCGGCCCGGCCCCTGGTGATCAGACCGGAAGGACCGGCCGGAATATAGCCAGCTTCAAATCCATGCAAAAGGGCCTTTACTTCTTTGGAATCCTCTATCCGGGAATCAAGCTCCAGGATTTGCCTTCTCACTAAATCAAACCCTTCTAAGTGGCTCTCATCCCTCATCCTCTCACCAAGAATTTCTTTCAGCGCTCTCCCTAATTCTCCACTATTATTATTTAAAACTTTCTTGATAAGTTCCCTGCTCAGGAGATCGATCTCTTCCAAAAGCTCGCCGTGGCTCTTAAGGTAACCGGTGTTTATAGCTCCCTGATCACTCAAGAGATCTTTTAGGTCTAATCCCATCAACCGGCAGATCATCTTGCGGAGCGATACCTCTTCTCCGGCATCATAGCGCAGGACAGAATTGATAAAATCAACCCGTTTATCCCCTTCTGGAAGCTCTCCAAAGATATGCATCCCATCCTGGATCTGGGTATTTCTAACCCGGCTTAAGGCGTCATGCGCAGCTTTGGCTACTGTTTCGAAAGGCAGGTCATCAGTGAGTTTAATTTCCTTATCCAGATTGACCTTCTTCATCAGGTCTAAAATCAAATGTTCCAGGGCATGGGCCCGGCCCTTATCGGTAATCCTGGCCTGCTCGTATTCTCCCAGATAGCGCCCGAGTTCCTCAAGCTCCTCATAGAGTCCGCCCTGGGTCATCACGGTCTGCATATGGTCTACCAAAGTGGCATAACTCCGCCTCTTGGCAATAATCCCTTCAGGGGAATTATCTGCGTTGTAGATATAGAGATGCGGGAGTTCATGAATCGCTATATCCGGCAGACAGGCCTCAGAAAGACCCACCCCCTTTCCGGGGAGAAACTCGACGTTCCCATGAGTGCCCACATGCACAATGACATCGGCACCAAAGACCTGTTCCAGGTAGCGATATGTGGCCAGATACTGATGTGGCGGCGGAACGTCCGGGTCATGGAGTATCTTGCATACCCTCCCGTCACATTGCGGTCCGGCACATCCCCTCTTGGGTTGCACGCAGACCACGGCATTCCCATAATTCACGCCGGTTACCACTATCTTATTTTCATATACCATTGCCGCCGGAATCCCTTGCCTATCCTGCCCCGGAGGATCTCCCCAGGCCTCCACTATCCGTTTTTTCGCCCTTTCCGGGAAAGTCATCCACCACTTTAGATATTCATCCAGCGAAACCAAAGCCAGGGCTCCGCCCCTTTTTACGATCTCATCTATTGCCGTCCAACGAAACTCTGAGATGGCCTTCCTCTTCATAATCGTATCGACAAGTTCTTTCCCGCTCGTAGGCACATCTAATTGATACCCCTTCTCATGCATGGCCTTCATGATCCGGGCCACGCTTTCCAGTGTGTCCAGATGGGCGCCGCAGCCCACCGTGGCCTCTACTGACGCGCACGGATTATTATGAAGCATGAAGGCGACCTTTCTTTGGGAAATCGGCTTCTGTCTTAATTCGATCCACTTTTTCACCCGTGTAGCCAGGCGGCCGCACCTCTCCCGGATAGCCGCCCGCTGTTCCACGGTCACTCCGGTTTCTTCATCGCCGGAGCGCTTCGCCGCCCCAATAATGACAGGCTCTATAACTCCCTCGAACTCCGGTAGCGCCACTGACCAGCCGATATCCGTGCTCAATCCCTGCGCGTCTTTTCCCCATTCCTCTATATCCTTAGAATAGGCCGTGATCGGCTGAAATACGGGGACATCCAGCGCCTTGAGTATCTCCACGCCGGAAGGCGTATCCCCGGCCTCAGACAAGTCGTCTTCCCGTACCTTGCCCAGAAAAAAGTTCTGTAATTTGACCAGGGCCTGTATCCTTAAGGTCCCCGCTCCGGTCAGGAAAACCTCTCTTACCATCTCCCCGCTTCCCTTAGCGCCCAGGTTCTCATCCTTAACACTGTATGAAAACACGGGAATCACGTTTAAATCCTGTTTTTCCAACGCCTCGATCAAGGCGTTCTCGACTTCCAGGTTGTCATTTACCCAGTAAAAACGGGAAAAAAGTATGCCTACGCTTGGTCTATCCTTTGGCTTGTACCAGGCGAGATAATCCTCAACGGTCCTGAAATATCTTCCGGCCCGGGGATGATAAAGCCCTTCCCAGGGGACCTCTTGGGGTGGTTCATACCGTACATCCATCCCTCCCGCTTCTTTGGCGAGATAACAAAGCATATTTACAAAATTCTCTTCCCCTCCGATGGTGACGTAACTGTAGCAGGTGCTCACCACCTCGGGTCTGACCGTAGAGAGGTACCAGAATGACGGATCATAGCTGATGCAGACCATGGGGACTTTTTGACCTATCTCTTTTAATTGCTCTTCAACAGTATCCCAGAAGCCTTCCGAAGATCGATAGAGCAAAATGACATCGGCGTCCCTAAGCTCTCTCAGGGCCTCTTCCAGCCTGGAAGGGTCGTTTTCCAGGGTCTTGGAGGAAAATGCCTTGAGGTCCAGAAAATCTAATTTCCTGGCCGAACGCACCAGCATCGGGATATGGCTGTTCCACATTATGGATCGAATCTTCATGGCAGGCCTCAAGGAAGATTGGTAACACAAAAATTAATATGGTGTTACTTAACAAGTCGGCGGGTAATTGTCAATGACTATCCATACTAATAGTTGCAGAGATTTGACGCAATGGAGTCTTGATAACTTGTATATTTCTGAGATATACAGAAGGTGTTGTTAGCGGCCTCATGAAAATGTAGCAAAATGGGCAAGTTGAAAATGCATGTTGTGCTGCTCGGTTTTTTGGGCCGGCAGCAAGGGTAATCTTGCTGCCGGCGAAGTCAACGGGCATGGG
>DSAQ01000002.1 GCA_011046395.1 Pseudomonadota bacterium | reverse complement strand
TTAAGGTTTTTAAGGCTATCGGGGTCCTTGAGAGTTTCTTTGAGATGGGCAGTTATAGTTTCTTCAAGATTGGTTGGCAGGTCGCCATAATTGGCTGTAGCGACCTCTTGAGCACTGGGAATTGTTGCGCAGGCTACCATACAAACTAGTAAAGATAAAATCAAACAAGCATGTGGAATCTTGTTCATGGCATTCTCTATTTTTTGACATTTATAGGACATTGTATCCTCCTGATTACTTTTACCTCGATGAATTCTCAACAAAATACTCGATTGTCCTCTTCGTGAATTACCCGCCACTATCTTTTTTCCTGCCCGCACTGAGCAGATAACGTTTCGAGTGCTTGAGAAGGGTCAATCCTTTGGGTATTAACCTCAAGCGCTCTGTTATCTGCCGTTGCGGGCATAAGAAACTTATAAATTTAAGGGCGTCCCCCCTCCTCGCCGAAGCACAGGACGTGCGTAGGCGTGGTATCGGGATAATTTAAAACTTTAAGTATTATTAAATTTATCATGTATAATAGCTTCAATATCTTTTGATTGATTGTCAGATTCATAAGTCACTATAAGCTGATCAGGAAAATGTTTTTCATACCAAGCCTTTTTTTCTTCCCAATGCTTCTTATATTTCGACAAATCCAATCGGCCGACATGTTCCCAATAATACTTTTTCCCCTTCCAAGTGATGGTAAAATCTGGTAGGTACATAGTTCCATCTTTCGCAAAAAGAGGAATTTCATACTTAAAAGGAATCTCATTCAAGCTCAAAATATTAGTAATATTCATCTCAGACTTAGATCTGACATAATACTGTGAAAGAGTTGCTATCTTTTTCCCTTCACTGTACCAGTCATTTGTTGAAAAGACTATTTCATCCGGCAATGGTTTAAATTCAAAAATTGAAGAATTGATTCTTCTAAGGTTTGATTTGGCAATCTCGCAAAGTCTTGTAAAACAGGAAACATCTTCCTGGGCAAAAATGGTAAGATAGAAAGTTGCGCGGGTAATACCTGTATATAGCAGTTCCATCGATAGTAACCTGCTATCCCTTTTGGGAAGAATCAAATACACCCGTTCAAATTCGCTTCCCTGAGATTTATGAATCGAGATCGCATAGGCAAGTTCAAGATTGTTTTCCACTGGTTCATTAAAGTAAATGGAACCATTTTGATTTTTACAAAATCCGTAATTATAAAGAATATTCTGTCGAGTTTCAAACCGTACTGAAAACTTTTCTAAACGCCGGATGTATTTGTCAAATTTGTGTTTAAAGGTAAAACCAATTTCACCATTGTAAACCTCTTCTTTTTTAGATTGTGGATTATCAAAGTGGTAAGCAGAAATTTTATTTGATTTTGGTCTGTTTCTAACTTGTATAACTTTATCTCCAATCGAAATACCATCGAGTAGGTACTTTCCGGCATTTTCACCGTTTAGCAAGGCCTGAAAAAAGGCGTTAAGATAATCAACGCCATAGTTATCATTCCGGTATGGAGAAAGAACCTGTAATACTCCCGCATCGAGATAATCATTATTTTTTCTGCAATATGCCTGCCATAAATCATGCGGTGAGGTTCCTTTCGCTTTATTTGTTTCCCGTGCAATATCTTCAATAATTACTCTGGTGATAACTTTTTCAAGATCATTGACATCCTTCCAATAAAAAATGGATAGATCTTTATCAAAAGAACCACCTTCTTGTATTTTTTTAAGTATAATTTCTTTTTCGCTTTTGGGGTAGTCTTGGTTTTCCTGCTTTTCCTGTATGTATAACTCTGCTACTTGAAGAATCCCGGTTCCTTTATCGGTCACAAGGTTCTCCATCTGACGAAGGTTTCGTTCCAGTTTTCCTAATGAGTCCGGAGCGTTATCCTTTAAATAGCCGATGATATCTGAAAACACCTTACCTCGACCTATAGGTGGGAGTTGGTTAGGATCACCGACAAGAATCAGCCTTTCAACATGGTTCCAGTCTATACATCTGAATAATGCCGCCATAAGACCAAGATCGATCATGGAACTTTCATCAATAATGATTGTTGAATACTCTTTCGCCTTTTGACCGCCGTTTCGTTTGAATGTGAAATTATCATTCAACCAGCCATTTGCAGCCAGCAGTGAATGGATAGTGCTGGCAGGTTTTTGCGTTTTTTCCCGAATACGTTGAGAGGCTTTGCCGGTAGGTGCTAATAATAAAAATGCTGTACCAGTGCCGTGGGCTTTTTCAATGGCTTTCAGAATTGAGTGGATTATTGTCGTTTTTCCTGTACCTGCTGCACCCGACACAACACACAGCGGTTTGTTGAAAAGTTTTACACAGACATCAGCCTGTTTTTTAATAGCTTCCCTGTATTTTTTTTCATCTTTTACAGCGATGGGGCTCTCTGAATTATATAAGATTTGTTCAAAAAAGTTTTTTGTTATTGGAATTCGGATATTGATTTCAGGTCTTACGGCAAGGTCTTTAACCACACGCTCCAATAAACGCTCATCATCCCAGGTTTTTTTAAGATAGATATAATTGTTTTCATTAAGGTTTCTGATAGCTAAAGCCTCATTTAAGAAATCCTCATCAACATCAAAGTATTTCTTTTTAAACTGAGATATTTTCCACTCAGGAAGATTCTTGAGCCTGTTATTTACCTGATTTAATACAATTGTATCGGATAAAAATGAATGTTCTGTGGTGCGTATTAATGTTTCCACACAAAGAGCTCTAAACCGTTCTTTTGAATCCTTATCAAACAGATAATTTATACCTAAATCAGGTGAAGGCAATGCGCCATGGTCAATTTTATAAAAACTGATGACATCATCATAGTCATCTCCAATGTACTGTTCTGCCAATATATATGGATTTTTATAAATTGCTTCAAGGGTTGAAGTGATACCATTATTGCTACGGTTTACGTCGAGAATATTTTCTATTTGTTGTCTGCTTAAATCAAAACGGGGTAACATGCCAAGAAGTAGGTCTTTTTCGGCATCTTCCCGCAGTTTCCAGCTTCGGATGATTGATGCTTTTCTTTTCTCATCGATTTTAATGCTGTCTAACTGAACAGATTTACCGTCCAGAAATAGTGCTATTTTATTAATTGCATTTTTTTGATCTTCATTTGTTGATTTTGTCTTAAATAATTCTATTGCTTCCGAGAATTCAAGATAATCAAGTACTTTCATCATACCCGGATAGGGACCACGGGATTTCCATAACTCTGCTGTAAGACTGAAAAACCATTTCGCTCTTTCATCCCAATTCTCTGATGTATCTCCAATTTCCTGTAAGTACCGAACAACATTGATAAATTTTTCAATAATTGAAAGTGCATCATCATCCGATAACACACCAGTCGCATACTTAAAATTCCCAGTTACTTCAGGAAATATTCCCAGCCTTTCCATGACTTCCGGATTCTCACGATACAGGTGAAAAGGCAAACGCACTCCTTCATCTGGATAGTTGGAAGTCAAAGGCATTTGCCAGACAAAACCACCTGCATATTTTCTTTTATTTTCTTCCGATACATTCTCATAGTAATGAATCTTGCCTTTTTTCTTTAGACGACCTATCCCGATAAGTGCGTAACGGTTGTTTTCTTCGTTGCTGAAGGGATTACTATAATTGGCATAATAAAATAGCAGAGACTTGCCTTCTTCTATCTGGTCAAAATAATCTTTCGCATTTTGCAATCGGGTGTCATAATCATATTTCTGGGTACTACCCGCTTCCCGAATGACATCCTCCCCATACATCCCTTTATATGGCCAGATACAGACAGTCGCTGGCGGCAAATCAAGATACACTCCTTTTGAACCATCCTTGAACCACTCCGGCGGTTTAGCAAATGCTTTCATTGGTTCAGTGCCAAATGCATTGATGCTGTAAGCACAAGGAGGAATTTTCTCCAATTTAGAGCAGTGCTTTCCTTTTACTTCGGGTTTTGATTCCCAATCAATATCCCTTTCATAGGCTATCACATCACCAGGGTAGGAGAAGCGGCCACAACAGTAGGTATTGATTTTTGGATCTTTACAGATATAACCGTTCCATCCGTCGTTGTGCCAAGCCATTCGGATTGATATATGATTAGCCATTTATTTCTCCTAGAAATATTAGAATCTAAGCGCCACACGGACGTGGCACGCTTCTGGAGTGGGGTTAAGAAATCTTTCTTATTCCGCAAAAAGATTTTGTCAAAAAGATTTTGGGACGTTGTTTCTCACCATGCTTTTTGTCTATCCCCTTATTCCTTTGCCCAATCTATCGCTTGCATGGTAGTTTGGATATGCTAACTCCATCCTCGGCCCGCCGTAGGCGGGCTGGCTAAAGGCTCAGAGTTTACTCCTTCGATTACGGCCCTCATATCTTCGCTATATGTATCGGAATTGTCAAACTATTTTTCAATGCACGGACGTTTGTTATCAATGGGCTGGACATTTCAGCAAATTCGTCATAATTAAATAGCTTAGGAATTTCCTTTTTTTGACAAGATATACAGGATGATCAGGATATAAGAAAAGTAAAGAAATCATGTAAATCCCGTTAATCCTGTCAAAAAAGTCCGCCCGAAGGGCGATAAGTTCATAGCTTAATACTTTAAGGAACATTTCCGGGACAGATAGAAAATATATGCTGCCGCATGAGTACCGAAAGAGATTTTATCGATCCTGGATCAGCGCTCCGGGGCTGGTCGCGTTTCAGGTGCAGGTCAAGGAGACCGACCTTCACATCCAGGCGGAGAGTCCTTTAACCAGCGAGACCGAAGAATTAGTCCTGTCTTATCGTCACCAGATAGAATCCTATATTGTCAAGAATCCGGATTTTCTTACCTCTCTGGTTCCTGTTCCCCAGGATATACTGGCGCCGCCTATCGTCCGGGAGATGATAGAGGCCGGGCGGCGTGCGGGTGTCGGCCCTATGGCGGCGGTGGCCGGAGCAATTGCCGGGAGGGTGGGTCAGGACTTGTTGGACCGCGGGAAGACCGGAGAAATTATCGTGGAAAATGGCGGGGATATCTTTGTTTCTACTCGAACCGATGCCCGGATAGGCATTTTTGCCGGAGGGTCTCCTTTGAGCGGCAAGGTCGGCATAGCCATCCCGGCCAGTCAGATGCCTGTAGGCGTCTGCACTTCCTCCGGCACGGTGGGTCATTCCTTAAATTTCGGCAAGGCCGATGCGGTTACGGTAGTGGCGCAATCTACGGCCCTGGCCGATGCGGCGGCTACGACAATAGGCAACGTAGTTAAAGGAAAAAGAGATATAGACTCCGGGCTGTCTCTGGCTAAAGATATAGGAGAAATATCCGGCGTGGTAATAATCATAGGCGATAAGATCGGGGCCTGGGGGGATATAGAGTTGATATCCCTGGAGTAATAAGGCGTGGGTTGTTTTTTAGCTGGAATTGCGGTAATAAAAGGCTGGAATCAGTTATTAGTCATTGGTCACTGGTCTTTGGTCAACGGTTATAGTGACTACTGACTATTGACCATGTGTTTTGAGGTAGCATGATTAATAAAATCACCCCGATGATCCAGCAGTACCTGGAGATAAAACAGAATTACCAGGATGCCATCCTTTTCTATCGTATGGGCGATTTTTATGAGATGTTTTTTGATGACGCCCTGAAGGCGTCGAAGCTCCTGGATATCGCCCTCACCAGCCGCAACAAAAACGCGGAGGAAAAGGTCCCCATGTGCGGGGTACCTTATCATGCCGCCTCAGGCTATATCAACCGGCTTATCTCTCAGGGCCTTAAGGTGGCCGTCTGTGAGCAGAAAGACGGGGAAGAGGCAAAGGGCCTGGTCAAACGGGAAGTGGTTCGTATGGTTACACCCGGTCTGGTCATTGACGGAGACATGCTCGAGGATAAGGTTAATAACTTTATCGTCTCCGTCTATCCCGGAGAAAAGAAAACCGGCCTCGCTTCACTCGATATTTCCACCGGTGACTTTCGCCTGATGGAGACAGAGGACGTTAGCTCTATCCTGGATGAGATAGCGCGCCTGAATCCCGCGGAGATAGTTACGGCCAATAAGATAGAAGGAGAGAGGGGATATTCATTTCTGGAGGGATTCCGGAGGGGAAAGGCCTTCACCGGCCGTGATGACGCCTCCTTCGCGCCGGATGCCGCCCGTGAGTGTCTGCTCAAACACTTTAAGGTCGTCTCGCTGGAGGGATTTGGATGTGAGAATCTGTCGCTCGGCATTCAGGCCGCCGGCGCGCTTCTTCAGTATGTGCAGGAGACACAGAAGGCAGGTCTGGGCCATATCCAGAGGCCCGCACCCTATGTTACCGGCGACTATCTGATTATCGATGACACCACGCGGCGGAACCTGGAACTCAGCCAAAAGGCGCATGGGCCGGGAGCGGGCGGAAGGCGAGGCTCTCTCCTCGACAATCTGGATATTACCATGACCTCCATGGGCGGTCGCATGTTGCGCCGCTGGATGGATTATCCGCTAAGAAACCTGCGCGGGTTACAGGCACGTCTGGAGGCGGTTTCCGTGCTTAAGGACCATCATTCGGCCAGGCGTGAAATCCGGGCTATCCTTGATGAGTTCTACGACCTGGAGCGGCTAAACGGCCGCATCGTCCTGGGTAATGCCATGCCGCGTGATCTTCTGGCCCTGAAGAGTTCCCTCCTGAGACTGCCTGATCTCATAGCCCTGATCCCTTCCGGGACCAGCGACCTTCTCAAGGAGATGGCCGGAGGCATTGACCCTCTCAGCGATATGGCCCGGATCATTGAGGACGCCATAAGGGAGGACGCGCCCCTTGGCCTGCGGGATGGGGGCATAATAAAGGAAGGTTATGCATCGGCCCTGGATGAACTTATTTCCATACAGCGGGATGGGAAGGACTGGATAGCCAGACTGGAAGCGGCGGAACGGGCCAGGACAGGCATATCCAATCTCCGGGTGGGATTTAACCGCGTTTTCGGCTACTACATTGAAGTGACAAAAAGCAACCTTTCATCTGTCCCCGGCGATTATATCCGCAAGCAGACCCTGGTCAATGCAGAACGCTTTATAACCCCTGAGCTCAAGGATTATGAAGAAAAGGTGCTCACGGCCGAAGAAAAGAGGACTGGCCTGGAATACCGCATCTTTCAGGAGATTCGCCTGCGGGTGGCCGCGGAGACCATGCGCATACAGAAGACCGCCCATCTCGTGGCCCAACTCGACGTCCTGGCCTCTTTTGCCGAAAGCGCGGACCGTTATGGATATGTATGCCCAAAGGTTAATGACAGCGATACCATCTTGATCCGCGATGGTCGGCATCCGGTCGTCGAGCGTACCTTGAAAAGACAGCGATTTGTACCGAATTCGGTACTCATGGACAATGACCAAGACCAGATGCTGATTATTACCGGGCCCAATATGGCGGGTAAATCCACTATCCTGCGTCAGGTAGCCCTGATTGTCCTTATGGCCCACATGGGGAGCTTTGTCCCGGCTGAAGAGGCCTCGATCGGCCTGGTGGACCGTATTTTCAGCCGGGTGGGGGCCATGGATGATCTGGCCCGCGGGCAGAGTACGTTTATGGTCGAGATGATGGAAACGGCCAATATATTAAACAATGCCACAGAAAAAAGCCTGGTCATAATGGATGAGATAGGCCGTGGTACCAGTACGTTCGACGGGTTGAGTATCGCCTGGGCGGTGGCGGAGTATCTGCTGGATAAAGGAGAAAAAGGGGTCCGGACTCTATTCGCCACGCATTATCACGAGCTGGCGGAACTGGCCCATAGCCATAAGAATGTCAAGAATTACAATGTCGCAGTAAAGGAGTGGAACGAAGAGATAATATTTTTACATCGGCTGGTTCCCGGGAGCATGAATTACAGTTACGGGATTCAGGTGGCCCGGCTGGCCGGTCTGCCGGAAGATGTGGTCAGGCGGGCCAAAGAGATATTAAAGAAGATCGAGAGTAATGAATTTGGAACTGCGGTGAAGAAGATGCCGGATAAAGGCCCGGTCCAGTTGGGTCTGTTTAGCGCTGACGAGAGCAAGGTTTTCCGCATGTTGAAGGGCGTCGATATTGTATCCCTTACGCCGCTTGATGCCCTGAATCTCCTTAATGAGCTCCAGAGACATTTAAAGTGACCGGCTATTCACCGCAGAGCACGCAGAGGCCGCGGAGATGGGTAAAGAAGGGAATGACAAATGTCAAAGCGCATAGTTGATGACCTCGTAAAAAGCTAATTTATACCGTTAACGGTATCCTATATGCAACGAACTTGACTATAACACCAAAAAGCAGCAAAGATATTTAAAGGGCGTAGCAGGTAACTG
>DSAQ01000133.1 GCA_011046395.1 Pseudomonadota bacterium | reverse complement strand
CTTGTTTTCAAAGAGCAAACTGAAACTACCTGGGGCCAATTTAAAAATATTCTGACCTCATTTGCACTTGGCTCTCAGTTTGATCTTAAAACAGCTGCATGACTTTTTACGAGGTCATCAATTAGGGCTGGTATTATGTTTATAGAAATAAAAAACCCCGGACATGTTCCACGACCGGGGGTTTTTATTAAGAAAAAGATATAAAGAATATGTAATTAATCCATCCAGTATTCTTCCGGCATATCCATGGCCAGCTTAAGGGCTCCCCTGGCTCCGGCAAACAGGGGATCGTCGATACATTCTACCTTGGCACCACCTAAATCTGCCAGCCCGGCCGCTATCATATCCGCTAACCCTTCAATCTGGCTACCACCACCGGCCAGGTAGATATTTTCTCTCAGCAGTTCCTGGAATTCAGGGTCATAGGTGGCAATTAATTTTTTTACTGCCTCTACAATTTCAGGGACAATGCTTTCGCAGGCGGATTTTAACTCATTGGTTACGTCAAACACTTCCGGCTTGCCGTTAACCGGGAAGACGGCTGAAACTGAACGGGTGACATTATATACAAAGGAATGGCGTTCCTTTATCTCTCTGGCCATGTTTAGGGTAAAGTTGGCCGTAGAGTATGTAGATCTAAGGGTGTCATAAAAGACCTTATCAATATAATCGCCCCCTTTGTACAGCGTGATCTGGTCTTCTTCCTCCGGGACAGTTCCATGCATACGGCAAATATCCACGGTTCCCGCGCCAACGTCGATTATCATAGCGTTGTCTAACCTGCCGGCGTAATAGGCCACGGCAAAAGGTTCGGAAATTACCGCTGCATAATCCATTACTGTCTTAGCAATATCAGCCACAACTTGTTTATTTTGTACGCTAGCCTTGGCCGGTACGCCAATAATGCCATAAACCTTGGCCCCGGAGGGAGCTTCCACGGCAGTGATGAGGTGCTTAATAAGTTCCTGGGCCATAGTTTTTTCCTGCTCGTCTTCTTTGATAACACCTTTTTCCAGAGGATATACGACGTTGAGCGATAAACGGTGCTTAAGGGCATCCCGTCCAAACAACAGGTTTTGTTTTAACATTTGTCTGGCAATCAGATCTTTGGGCCAGCCCACTACGCTTAGCGTTACCTTTTCTACGCCGTTGTTAGAGACCAGCGCACTCCTCGACGTTCCGAGGTCAATTCCCATATATATTTTTTCACTCATCCACTTTCCTCCTCTGTATTAGGTTTCAACAGATCCGGTAGAAGAACTTTCCAGCGGTGACAAATCTCCATTTCCAGGTTCGTCTCTTCCATCTCCAGATATCTGGCTTTCAGTGCCAGCCCCAGATGCAACTGACCGGCCTCCTGGACTTTCTTTTCAATTAATTCTAGTATGGCCGCGTGTTCTTTCTGAATGCGGTTGATAATATGCTTATAATATTGTTCTTCTTTATCCTGTAATCTTTTGGTAAAGCCGGCTATCTGGTCTTCTTCTGTCTTTTCTTCCTGTTTTCTGACTTCTGCTGAGATAACTTTATTGACTAATTCTTTCTTTTTGTCGATCACATTCAAGGATTAATGGGTCCAGCTTATTTTTGCATTGTGGCTGTAGTTTTTAAGGATAGCCGCTTGGGCATCGATGATATTGGTCTGATCCTTGAGGACAGATTCCAGGTATTCTATATGCCTATCTAATAGAATGGCTTGCTTTTTTTGTGTTCGGCCTAAATTTAAAAGCAGGTTAGCCTGGTCCGGGATGTTTAGCTTTTGTCTGTATTGAAAAAACTCCACCTTGGTTTCTTCCAACTCCGCCCTGAGTTTGATGACCTCTTCCTCTTTTTTGGTAAGGGATTTTTGTTTTGTCGTTAGGGCCTTGTTTAAGGTGTCTATTTTTTTCTTTTGCCATCTGATATTTCTATTAAGGGTAGTGATCTTTGACGCCTGTTGTTTAATAACTTCAGAGTTTTGATCGATCGTTTCGTTGAGTGACTCGATCTTTTCTATCTTGGAGTGGATAATGTGGGTTTTCTGTTCCAACGTCGAGGAGAGATCGCTTAATTCCTGTATTAGCTGGTTGTTGGAGCGATACATATATAATGAGCTGAAGCTAACGACCAGCAATAGCGCGCATAAAAAGGCGATGAGCCGATCCTTGCCAGCCCTTTTTTTGTTTATAGCGTCAATCTTATCCGTGGCGCCTTGGAGTTCGGCCTGTAATGTTGAAGCCATCTGTCTATAATCGAGAACTCTGGACTCTAAAGCAGTTTTATCCCGTTGGATCCCCTGGAGATCATGTAGCATCTTCTCGCGTTCCGAGGCGTGTTGGGCCTCCAGCGCCGATGTCTTCTCCTTTAATTCCAGGATCGTCTTTATTTGTTCCTGAATCAGTCGGTTTTTGTCTGCTAAATTCGTCTTAAAGGCATCCAGTTCGCTTTGTAGAGATTGAGATTGTGTTTTTAGCTCCCGGCCTTCCGTTTCTTTTTGGGCAACTTCATTTTGTAGCCTGGAAATCTCCTCTCGTTGTTTGGCGTTGTCTTCTTGGTGTTGTTCTAGTGCCTCTTTAATATTCTGAAATTTAGTCAGTTCTGACTGGAGTGTGCTTAGATCAGCTTGCAGAGTTTGGATCTGTTCATGGGCAATTTTTGTCTCTTCCTCATTAGCCGTTGCCTGGCTCTGGAGGGCGGAGAACGCTTCTTCCCGGCGTCTGATCTCTTCTTGTTTATTGACAAGTTCTGCTTCGGTAGCCTGCAGATCAGAGATACTTGTTTTTAAGAGATCCAATTCTCTTTTCAGGGCTTGAACTTCTTCTTTATGCTGGCTTAATCCTGTTTCTTTTTCGGAGATGTTGTTTTGCAGGCTGGCGACTTCTTCTTTATGTTGTCGTTGTATATCTTCTTGTTGTTGGACAAGGTCAGTCCTGGCGGATCTTAGATTTTCCAGTTCTTGGTTCTGGAGTTCCTCGGTTTCTTGTTGTTTGCGAAGTGTTTCTTTGAACAGCTCCAGGTCAGATCCAAGTCGTTGAAGGCTGGCTTTTAACAGTTTTTCTTCAGACTCTTTTTGCTGAAGGTTATACTTTAGATCAATTAAGTCCTTATCTTTCCGGCGATTTTCTTCTATATAATATTCATTTTCCCTTCTTAAAATGGCAATCTCTTTGCTCTGTAATTCAATGCCGTCTGCCTGCTCTTGAATAATATTAGCTTGAGAAGCAAGGTTGGACTTTATTGCCTCTAATTCTTTTTGCAAGATAGAATAATTTTCCTGTAGCTGCGAAATTTCCGCTGTTTTTTGGGCAACTTCATTCTGCAGGTAATCAAATTTCCCCTGTTGCTGTCGTCCCTCCTCTCTTAAGGGTCGAGCTTCTTGCTCTTCAGCAACTGTCTTTCCCACAGGGGCCTTCTGACTGTTTGGGAGATAGTATATGTGGCTGGATTTTCTTTTTATTACTTTTGAAAAGTCTATACGTTCATCAGTTTCAGATGCGCTTTCAGCTTCTGGCGGGGCAGGACTTAGTAACATATCTGAAAATTTGAATTTTTTTATGCGCTGCTCTAAGGATAATGGCATGAAGATATTTCCTTACGGTGGCTGTACTTTACAACAAAGTGACTTTATCCCGTATTTAGCATATAATCCCTGTCGAAATTAGCATTATTATCAAATTGTTGTCAACACAATTTTGACGGCTTCCAAAAAAGTCGTATCTCCACTCCCCTGGCGGGAGGGGATGAAGGGGAGGGGAGAACATAACTATCTGAAATCAGATTCTTATGTACCCTCACCCCAACCCTCTCCCATCCGTCCTCGGCCGACCTGGCGGCAAGGGAGAGGGTGTGTTTAGACTTTTTACGAGGCCATCAATTTTTATCTTCCAGGGATTAGAAGCCCCACGGTTAATTTTCCTCTCTCATTCACTGTATGTCCGCACCAGATGAATACTGATAACAAAAAAGATAACGGCAAAGATTACCAGGACAGCCAAGGAAAAAAGGCAATCAGACCCCATACATTTAGCACGCATGAGCTTATTAGTATGGGCCAGGGGCAGGAGTCGGATGACGAATTGCAGCCAGCGGGGCATTTCTTCAACCGGAAAGAATGTCCCCCCAAAAAAGGCCATGGGCAATATAAAGAAATTGGAGAAGGTGGCTGTATCTTCGTGAGATTTGGCCTTAAGGCCGGAGACCACTCCCAGGGATGCGAAGAGAAAACAATTAAGGAGCAAGGCTGGTATGAAGAGCGGTATAAAATAAAGGCCGCTTCCCAAGAAAAAGCCGACTAAAAGGATCATGCTCGAGGCAAAAAGACCCCGTACCATGCCGGCCAAAACCTCTCCCAGGACAATAGCAAAGGGACTCACCGGTGATTGGATAAAGATCTGGAAGGTACGGAAGTGAAGTCGGCCTACAGTTAGACTGGTAGCAATCCAGGTGTAGGAATTATTCATGGAACTCATGGCGATGAGACCCGGAAGGAGGAAGTCAAGATAGCTTCCTCCGGCAATACTTATCCTGTGTCCTAACCCGAGCCCAAAGGCCAGCAGATAAAGGAGCGGGGCAAACATGGCCGAGAAAAAATAGCCGAGGCGCAGAAAGCGCCTCCGGAAGAGCATCATCTCACGCAAAAAAACCGGATAAGATCCAAACATAGGGCTCCTACTGTTCCGCCTTCCCAATCCTCTCCCCGGTCAACTTAATGAAGACGTCTTCCAGGTTGGACTCCCTGATGATTATCGGCCCCTTTTTGCTCTGCGAAAGGCTGTGGGCCTCTTCCCGACTCTGGCATAATATATATCGGGTATTGCCGTTTTCCTGATACTCCAGCACGAAACCGCCCACTTCGCCCTTAAGTTCCTGCGGCGTTCCCAGGGCTATAAGCCTGCCGCGGGAAAGGATGCCTACCCGCGTGCAAAGGGCCTCAGCCTCCTCAATGTAGTGCGTGGTAAGAAAGACGGTGGTTCCGTTCTCTTTAAGGTTACGGACCAGGTCCCAGATCTGCCTCCTCACCTGGGGATCCAGGCCGACCGTAGGTTCGTCGAGAAAAAGCACATTCGGTTTGGTGAGAAGGGCGCGGGCAATAAGAAGCCGGCGTTGCATACCGCCGGAAAAGTCACGTACCAAGTGGTTGCTCCTCTCAGACAGGCCGGCCAATTCCAGGATATCTTTTATATCCCGGCCAAGGTTGTCCAATCTGTGAAGCATTCCATAGACCCGGAGATTTTGTTCGGCGGTCAATTCCTTGTCCAGGTTTATCTCCTGGGGCGCTACGCCGATGATGTTTTTCACCGCCAGCGGCTCTTTCTCAACATCATGCCCGCCGATTGCAGCCCGGCCGCTGGTGGGCTTACTGAGGGTGGTTAATATCTTGATGGTGGTCGTCTTCCCGGCGCCATTTGGTCCCAGAAGGCCGAAGACCTCGCCCTGTTTTATGACAAGGGTGAGGGAGTCAAGCGCCCTGATGGCGCCATAGATTTTGGTTATGTGGTCAATATTGATCATATGTCCGAAAACAGAGGCTAGTGGCAGGCGGGGAGGCGCGGATAAATAAAACGCCGTCCATTGTCGCCTATCCATTCCACCTCCAGGTCATACACCTGGCAGAGATTTTCAGGGGTTATAACCGCCCCGGGATCCCCTTCATCCACAATCTGCCCCTGGCCTAAAAGGATTACCCTGTTCGAAAACATGGCGGACAGGTTTGGGTCATGCAGGGTGACCAGGGTGGTGAGATTCTCTTTCCGTGTCAGTTCCCTAATCGTACTGAGTACATGTATCTGATTCCGAAAATCCAGATGGGCGGTGGGTTCATCTAAAAGCATAACCCTTGGCTGCTGGGCCAATCCCCGGGCAATAAGCGCCAGTTGCCTTTCGCCGCCGCTGATGCGTGTATATGCCCTTTCCTTTAGGTGTGCTATCCCCACGGCCTCCATAGCCTCTTCAGCCTTAAGGTAATCATCTTTAGAAGGTGTTGCAAAGATACCTACATGGGAGACCCGGCCCATCAGCACCGCATCCAAAACAGAATACGGGAATGGGGGATCGTGCTCCTGAGGAACAACAGCAAGTATCTTTGCCCTTTTCTCGTGTGGAAGATGCGATATATTGTTATCCTGGAATACTATTTCTCCCTTCTGATGTCTCCATAAACCGGCTATGCAATTAAAAAGCGTTGTCTTGCCTGAACCATTCGGGCCCAGGATGGCAGTCACTTCTCCGCTATTTACTCCAAAGGAGATTCCCTTAAGGACCGGGTCATGGGAATGAGGGTGGTGGAACTCGAGACCTTTAATTTCCATCATCTTCCCCAGCTCTCCTCTCCGCCTTTCTTCATAAGGTAAATAAAAAACGGGGCGCCGGTTACGGCGGTTATTATCCCTACCGGTATATCAAAATCGGTCAGATTTCTGGCCACGGTGTCGGCAAATATCATAAAGGCTGCCCCTCCGGCCATGCTTAACGGGATAAGGCTTTTGTGGTCGGGGCCGGTCATCATTCTAACCAGGTGCGGGACCATCAACCCTACCCAGCCGATGATTCCGCTTACGGATACGGCAATACTTACCGCCAGGGATGATCCGGCAATAAATATAATCCGCTCCCTCTTTGTATTCACACCCAGGGCGCTGGCTTCATCCTCGCCCATACTCAGCACATTGAGCCTCCACCGCATCAGGAATACGGGTAAAAGCCCCGTAGTGATGCCTATCCCCGCAATTTTTACCAGCCTCCAGTCCGATAGAGAGAAACTCCCCATCAGCCAGTACACGATATTCTGGAGCTTATGGGGATCAACCAGAAATTTTACGATTGAGACCATGGCGGTAAAAAAAGCGGAGATGATGACCCCCGAAAGTACCAGCGGAAGTCTGGAGACCTCCCCTTGTGTCTTTGCTATTGAGTATGCCAGAATTACTGCTATTATGGCAAATA
Organism: Pseudomonadota bacterium; assembly: GCA_011046395.1. Taxonomy (GTDB): domain Bacteria; phylum Desulfobacterota; class QYQD01; order QYQD01; family QYQD01; genus QYQD01. The sequence continues at coordinate 1,422 of DSAQ01000133.1, read as the reverse complement.
AAAACGCCATCATCTGTATGGGCAGCTGCGGGAAAAATCCCACGGATAGGGAGCATCCCAAGGCTGCGCCGGCCGATATGCCGAGTATGAAGGGGTCAACCAGTGGATTGCGGAATATCCCCTGGAGGGTCACGCCTGATCCTGAGAGGGCAACGCCCACCAGCCCGGCCAGGATTATGCGCGGGAGCCTTATATCCAGGATTATCGCCTTTTCTTCAATATCCGGGCTTTTTAAAAAAGGCCATATTTCCGAACCAATAACCTTTAAGACCATAAGAGGGCTTACACTATAAGTGCCTATGAAAAGGGCAACCCACCCTATGAGAAAGGGTGAGGCCATTATCGTTATTGTTTTCAGGGCCTTCTTACTCAATTTTTTTCACCTGGCTATATGCTATGCCAAAGACCTTTCTATAAAACTCATCCGTAACCCTGTCCAGATTAATATCCCGGAAATACTCAGGATAGGTCTTCATGGCCATCCACAGGGTCATGGGCGCCAGCCGCGGTGACCAGGTGGACCACTCCGGGGCCTTATAGACCCGGCCTTCCCGGACGGCCCTTATGAATTTCCACTGCGGATTGTTGCGAATATCCTGAGCCGTATAGCCGGCATTCCCCCAGATAAATATTACATCAGGGTTCCAGGCTATTATCCGCTCTATCGGGACATCGGCATTTCTTTGTGGTATTTGAGCGGCCGGATTAATTCCGCCGATCAGTTTGAAGATATCATCTGTAACCCCAATGCCACAGGCTACAGAGGTGGGTTTTCCCCCGAGCCATAAGACCTTTTTTCTTTTATCGCCCGGTATCTTTGTTACCCTTTCTTTTATAAGTTTGAAGATTCTCTCCATCCGGGCAATGCAGTGCTCGGCTTGTTTTTCTTTTCCAAACAGCCTTCCATGTAGCCTCATTACCGCACAGAGTTCCTCAAGGCTCTCCGGATAGATGGCAATAACCTTTAGCCCCTTTTCCTCCATAAACCGTACGGTCTCCGGCTTAGATGTCCAGGTAATCACAACATCAGGTTTTAGTTTAAGGAGCGTCTCTATATTCACATCTGTGCCGCTGCCGGCCGAAGGGACAGACTTTTCAATATCGGGTTTGGCCGCCTTCATTAAGTCATTGTCATACGCCCACCTGCCGATACCAACGACCCTGTCCCAGATGCCGAGGGCCGGGATTAACTCATAGGTCTGAAAGAATACGGCCCGTTTTACCGGGACCGGGATATTAACGGCCCTTCCAAGCTTGTCTTTATAGGTTATAACGGCAGCCCAGGAGCCGGAAGTCAGAAAGAGCACAATCAGACAAGGGATTAGCATTCCCCACAGGCGGCGTTTTAACGAAAAGGCGGAGGGCCTCTTTCCCTTCTGACTCCTGACCGCTGTATTCTGACTTCTGACTCCTATCACCTAG
>DSAQ01000092.1 GCA_011046395.1 Pseudomonadota bacterium | reverse complement strand
TTCAAACCGAAGTGCTATATGTATCTCTTGTTCCATCACGATCTCTTTCTCCTGGTTTCGGTCTGCCGACTTTAACCTTAGAAAGAGATCGTGTTTTAATCAAAACCTTTTTGCCTCACCTTTGAACGTTACCACATGTTTACGATGACCGAAGATTTTCCGCCTCAAGGATGGGAAGATGGACTTGTCTCTTTGCAATCCTTATGGCATTGATCCCGCTCGGCGAGGTTTATGGGGAATCCGGCATAACCGGCTATAGCCAGATCGGTCTATGGTTTGATTACTCAAGCGACACAGGGCCGGTGAGCCATACAGACTTTTATACTTCCGGTTATGCGGACGCGGCCACCCAGACCTTACGCGCATATGCAAGCGCAGAGGCAAACGCAGGAGAGGGTAAGGTTTCCAAAATGTATCCATACTTCAGCAACACCCTCACGGTCAATCCAGGGACCTCAGGGCTTTCCGCGGGCGACCTTGTAATCCTTCAGCTTGCCATTAGTCTGGACGGTGATTTCTCCGCAGGGGTTGGACCGGTACCACATCCATCTAGCGTTCCTAGTGCTTACGTGCCGGGCTACAAGGTCTCTCACCTCGGCACAGTCGATGCCTTTGCCTCTTACAAAATCACCGACCCGAACAACCTTATTGATACAGGAGAGGGATCGATAACGGAAACGCTTGTAGAATTCGGCTAAGGGGCAGATATATATTATAGCTCGATGACCTGGGAGTATATTGACGCGACCTACTCATACTACTACCCCTGGTGGATAGCTACCTACGATCCTGACCACAACGGGAGAACAGACTGGTCTGAGAGCTGGGGCTGGTCGCTTGAGAGCAATACCGGGGCATCGCTTGAAGATGATTTTTTGGTGTGGGGACCCCCTTATGCGGTTTATGCCGGTGTCCCTACGGCGTGGGTGCCGACTTTTGACACCGGCCCTCTGACAATCGCTTTCGAGACATATGTAGGGGCCCAGCTCAATATAAAAGCTTGTATGGACATTTTCCCGCAGGCATATACAACTACTATAGGAGGAGATCCAGGGACAACACATGGGGTTGGCAACTTCATGAACACCTTCGGCGCCGGCATAACATCCTCTGTTCCTGGGATTGAGTTATCGTACGCCATTTCCCCGCCCGCCTCAGCCCAGCCCATTCCCGAACCCGCTACCCTACTCCTTGTTGGCTCAGGGCTGGCGGGGGTAATTGGATTTGGAAGGAAGAGGCTATTGAAGAAGGTGTAACAGAAACTTAACCCCTCACCCCCTCCCGTCGGAGACTGTGTCGCAATGACAAATAACAATTACGACATAGCCTCTCAAGGGAGGGGGGTATAATTCTTACCCACTCAATTTGAGAAAGAACCCACCCCTTTTATCAGTTTTTGACTGCTATAGCTTTTTGTAAATAGGTCTCAGCCATTTCCAGGTATTCTTTAAAATTGATCTTGTCACCATAGATAAAGAGCTTAAGGGCGTTTGCTACCTGCCGGGGGACCCTTCTGCATATTTCATAGGTGGTATTATACAGATTATAGGTTGAATTTTTTGAGGCAAGAGGGCATAAGATTAGAGTAGGTTTAATGTTGCGGCTAGCAGGAGCGAGGCATGGTTCGGGCAGATAAGGCGGCTGAGGCAAGAATAAAGAAGCTGCGTGAGGATATCCATTACCATAACTACCGTTACTATATTTTGGATAGCCCGGTCATTTCCGATGCGGAATATGATCAGTTGATGCGCGAGCTTATTGAACTGGAAGAAAAGAATCCTTATCTTATTACTTCGGATTCACCTACGCAGAGGGTCGGGGCAGCGCCCCTGGAAAAATTTGGTACGGTGAGACACACCCTGCCCATGCTCAGCCTGGAGAATGCCTTTGATGAGGCCGACGCGCGGGAATTTGATCAGCGCATAAAACGATTTTTGCGCATGGATGGGCTTATTAACTATGTGGCTGAGCCCAAGATGGATGGCCTGGCTATAGAAATTGTCTATGAAGACGGTGTGCTGGCTGTGGCCTCGACCCGGGGTGATGGGATAACCGGGGAAGATGTAACCCAAAATGTGCGCACCATAAAGTCCATCCCGCTTAGGCTGCAACGTGGCGAGTCTATGCCGAAACGCCTCGAGGCACGAGGGGAGGTATTCTTAGGCCTCAAGGCCTTCAAAGAGATTAATCAGCAACGCCTCAAAGAAGGTGAGCCACCTTTTGCTAATCCCCGTAATGCCGCGGCTGGTTCCTTGAGGCAGTTAGACCCTAAGGTTACGGCCAGCCGCCCCCTTGATTTCTTTAGTTATGGTGTGGGGGTGGTGGAAGGCAGGTCATTTACTAGCCAATGGGAGATACTCACGGGACTGCCGCAGTGGGGAATAAAGGTGAATCCCCTTATCCGCCTTTGCAAGGGGGTTGAGGAGTGTATCGATTATTTTCGGGAACTCGAAGGGAGACGTCGCAGCCTCGCCTATGAGATCGATGGCATGGTGATCAAGGTCGATTCTCTTGCCCTCCAGGATCGCCTTGGTGTCAAGACCCGCAGCCCTAGGTGGGCCATAGCCTATAAATTCCCGGCGAACCAGGCGAGTACGCGTGTTCTCAATATCCAGGTTCAGGTGGGGCGAACCGGGACGCTGACGCCAGTGGCTATCATGGAGCCGGTGAATATAGGCGGCGTTGAGGTCAGCCGGGCCACTTTGCACAATCAGGATGAGATCGCCCGCAAGGATATCCGGATCGGCGATACCGTCCTGGTTCAGCGGGCGGGTGAGGTAATACCAGAAGTGGTTAAATCCATCCCGGAGGAGAGAACCGGGAAAGAAAAGGAATTTGTCATACCGGAGAGGTGCCCGGTGTGCGGAGCCAGGGTCGTCCAATTGCCGGACGAAGTGGCCGTCCGTTGCCCTAATGTCTCCTGTCCGGCCCAGATGAGGGAATCCATAACCCACTTTGCCTCAAAGGGAGGCATGGATATTGAGGGGCTGGGTGAAAAGATAGTGGCGCAACTGGTGGACTCCGGCATTATTAAGGACGTGGCCGATCTTTATTATCTGACCCGGGAGCAGATTCTGGCCTTGGAACGCTTTGCCGCAAAGTCCACAGAGAACATCTTGGCGGCAATAGAAAAGAGCAAACAGACCTCCTTGCCGAGGTTTTTGTATGCCCTGGGTATCCGTTACGTGGGTGAAAAGACGGCCCAGATCCTGGCTGAAAAATTCGGCAGCCTGGAGGCCATTGAAAAGGCCACTATGGAGCAACTCATGGAGATAGATGAGATCGGTCCTCAGGTAGCGGCCAGCGTCACTACGTTCTTCGCTGAAAAGAAGAATCAGGACGTGATCCGGCGTCTCCTTGCCGCCGGCGTGATTTCTGCCCCTCTTATTTCCCTTGGTCTCCGGCCTCTTGCCGGGCATAGCTTTGTCTTTACGGGCGGCCTCGAATCCTTTTCCAGGGATGAGGCCAAGAACAAGGTCAAGGAACTGGGGGGGATAGTGTCCTCCTCTGTGAGCCGCAAGACGAATTATGTGGTAGTCGGTAAGGACCCGGGCTCAAAACTGGCCAGAGCCAGGGAATTAGGAGTGACCATGCTGACTGAAGAGGAATTTAAGAGGCTGATCGGAGCTTGACTCAGAAGTCAGAATATAGAATACAGGAGTCAAAGGTTTGCCGTCTACATTCTTGTTTCTGTCTCCTGACTCCTGTATTCTGTATTCAGTATCTTGGGGGGTAGGCCATGGTAAGAGCGCATGTTATAATTGATGGCCGTGTGCAGGGGGTCTTCTTCCGGTACTCCACGCAGCAGGAAGCGACCAGCCTTGGACTCAAAGGCTGGGTAAAAAACAGGCGTGATGGGCAGGTGGAGGCGGTCTTCGAGGGAGATGAACCGACTGTTGAGAAAATGCTGAAATGGTGCCATCAGGGACCGCCACATGCGGTAGTGAGTAAGGTCGATGTAACCCGGGAGGATTATGAGGGGGAATTTGATAGATTTGATATACGTTATTAACTTATAGTGGTTGTTAATCCGGCAGTAATCTGCCTTACTGTTCATTGCCTGGATTGTGGAGAGATAGGGGGTTGAAAGGTATAATTGCCCTTGAAAAACTCATTCACATACCAGTCAATCTGGCCGTCATCAGATAGAACCATGTCCAGAAGGCGAACAGCTCCAAGAAGCCTGCCCAACATGTCCAGCTTGTCCTGGATGATGTCTTGATCATACTTTTTTAACTCACCCTTGACCATGTCCCCCTTATGTTCCACCTTAAATCGCAATTTTTTGAGGATGGAGGCTAACAGGAGGGCCCTTCTCGATCGCCGCTGGATATCAGCCGCTCCCCCTTTAAAGTAGAAGGTAATGTAATTATCATTAATAGTTGGCCCGCAATACGTATCTACTGTGACGAAGTGATAACCCAGCCGGGAGCTGAAATTCAAATAGTTGCTGGATATGAGGGCATAACTCGGCCCCCCCATTTCGCCTCCCTTTTGCGGGTCGCGGAATACGGACTCGGCCAGTATAGAAGTAAATCCACTCCAGTCCATCCTGGTTGAACCCAGCCACTGGACATCCTTGTGGGTCATGCCCTTTAAAAGGGCCTTGAAAGGTACGGAGGTTACATCTTCGTCCTTTACTTCACGCGCGGCCGGATCGGCACTCAGGCCGCCGCCTAAATCGACGATGTAAATGTTAAGCGGCAGGGAAGAGCGGAAACGGACGGCAATATTTTCTTCAGCCGCAAGATCATCACTCATCCGAAACATTTCCTGCATGGACATCTCATGGGCAAAACGAATTATATCGTGGATTGTCTGGCAACCCGCTGGCTTAAAATTATGCTGTTTAGGATCAATCAGGTTTAAGGGAGCAATTTTTTGCAAGGCCGATTGCATGTATTTGTAAGTCGGGCTACCTTTCATAGGATTAATCTTTTTTTTCTCTTTCAGAAGAGGTTCTACTCGTCCCCGATAAACGACTCTGTTTCTGACATCTACCGTAATCTCCTCTCCATGAGGGATGGTAGCACTGGCCGTGCCAGTTCCAACCAGCGTGGGAATACGAAATTCCCTGGCTACAGAAGCCATATGCCCGGTAACGCTACCCACATCGGTAACAATAGCCTGGACACGGCCGATAATGGATACATAGCGAGGAGATGTCTGAGGGGCAATCAAAATAGAACCTTCCGGGATATTGAGAAGATTATGATCCGAGGTAATGACATAAGCCAGGCCGGAAGCCACTCCGTCTGATGCCGAAGCCCCGCCTTTCAGGAGTATGGGGTGGTTGGCGAACTCCTTTTCTAAACCTTCTACAGGCTGCGAAATCGCTTCACCTGCGAACTTCAAGGGCCGTGCCTGCAGGATATACAGCTTGTCCTCCTGATCTATGGCCCACTCGATGTCCAGAGGGACACCGTAGTGTTTTTCCAGCTTGAGGCCATAATCGACCAGCACCTCTATCTGTGCCTGGTTGAGGCAAGCCATGGTCTTTAGCTCATCGGCTACAGGTCTTTCCGTGAGACCATAGCGTATATCAGGCCTAATTAAAGTCTCTTTCCTGGCTACCTCAAGGACCTCAATACCTCTATTTTTTTTGTCGATCTGATAAAAATCGGTAGCTACTGAACCATCTACTGCGCTGACACCCAATCCCCAGACCGCACTGATCATAATGGCCGCGTGGCTACTGTCATTGGGATCTACGGTATACATTACCCCGCTGGTCTTGGCATCAACCATAGTTATGCAGGCCATACTCATTATGACATCCTGATCCAGATAACCCTTGCTCCGGCGATAAAAGGTGGCCCTGGGGTTAAAGGTACTGGCTACGACCTGTTTGTAGGCATGGATCAGGTTTTCTGGGGTAACATTCAGGACGGTGGAGTGCTGGCCGGCAAAGCTGGCCTCGGAATCTTCGCTCGTAGCGCTGCTCCTGACTGCCAGTCGCACATCCGGGCCTACACTTTGCCTTAATTCCTCCGCGGCCTGAAGGATGGCTTTTTCTAAATCTGGAGGCAGTACGGATCTGAAAATAAGCGCCTGTACCTCTTCGCTGACCCGGACGAGATTTTCCGTGTCGTTGACGTCTAACCCTTTTAATTTACTCTCAATCAGGTCGGGAAGTTTATTATATTCCATAAAATGCTGGCAGGCATAGGCGGTTATGGCAAATCCCTGTGGGACGGGAAGTCCAACGCGGTTGAAGACCTCTCCTAGATTAGCCGCCTTACCGCCCACCTCGGAGACCCTTTCCCGCCCCAGTTCTTTAAGGGGCAGTACCAGGCCCGTCGTCATAATTTTTTTCTTTCTCTCCAGCTCGCTAAGGATAGCCACGCCTATTCTTTCGGCAGATTCAAAAAGCCCTGGATATTTCCCCCCGGATAGGGTATTGAGGTCTTCAGCAATGTTGTACACTTCCCCTATCAATATCTCAGACTGGGCTAAGACATAAGCCATGGTAAAGGGTTTATCCTCGTAAAAGGTATGCTCCAGATCAGTTATGATCTCGAGAGCCCGGTTATTTCCAGCCAGTATACTTTTAAAAGACTCGTACTTGTGCTGGAAAATACCTTTATCGGCTGAAATCCTCGTGCCGGCCTTACTTTTCCTGAATAGGTCAAGAAACTTGAGCATAAATCTTATAGATATGATTTTTCGTTTTATTTAAAAATAATTCGAATATACCAGCATGTCAAGGCAGCGAAGACATCCCTTTCAAAATACACACATGTCGCCGCAATCCGGACATATCCAGGTAACTGCATTACAGGACAGTCCCCACATGTTTTCTTCCATACAGACCGGGCAAATCTGGAACCCACACCGGCATGTCCAGCAGAAAGGGAGCTCTTTCCCACAGGCATGACAGATATAATGTTTTCCCTTACGGCGTGTGTTACTACCTTTTTGCGTGGTATCTTTTTGTAAAGACATTGTTACTGCAGCGCCTCACGAATTTTTCCTAATTCCCGGTCCGCCGCTTTGTTTCTCTCTTCTAAGTCCAGCACATATTTCATGAGGGCCTTCATCTCATCTACGCTGACATAGGCGGTAGCTCCTTCAATACGAAAATTAACCGGAGGCCTTTTAGGGAGTGCAGGGAGCGGCTCGGGTTTTGGTATTGACGCCTTTTGAGGTGGCCAGGCGCATGAGGTGAGTAATAGGGTCATCGTTACAATCAAAAAAACTTTTTTGCAGATATTCATTATGCTTTCCTCCTTTTTACCGGACGAGTCTATGCCAATAAAAGATGTATAGGCCGCCCCAGGATCTTTTTGGCAATTTCTGCAAAGGTAGGCGTAAAGTCTGAGACATAAAATTGGTTATTGTTGCCTCGTTTGAGTATAACGTCAATTTCCGGGTGCTCGGTAAGGTAGTTTTTAATATAAACGGCCGTCTCCGCTGATGAGTCCACAATCTTAACTCGTTTACCCATTTTCGCCTGAATAATATCTTTAAGCAGGGGATAATGGGTGCAGCCCAGTACCAGGGTGTCGATCTGCTTTCTTTTCAGCGGGTAAAGGTATTTTTTTAAGATCATTTTAGTCTCGCGGCGCTTAAGCCATCCTTCTTCCACTAAAGGCACGAGAAGCGGGCAGGCATTAGAGAACACCTTAATGTCTGCATACAGGTCTTTTATCTTTTTGTTGTAAATGTTGCTATTAATGGTCGCTCTGGTACCAATGATACCCACGTTGTAATTTTTTGTGACCTGTGTGACTTTGACGACGGCCGGGGTTACTACCTCGAATATGGGAATGCCGGTGAATCTGTCCCGCAGCGCTTCTGTGGCTACACTGGAGGCGGTGTTACAGGCAACGACAACAATTTTGACCCCTTTGGAAAGCAAAAATTCAGTATCCTGGATAGCATAGTCGATAATGGTGGCCGGGCTTTTCGTCCCATAGGGTGTTCGGGCCGTATCTCCAAAATATACGATTTCATAGTCAGGGAGTTGCTGAAAAACGGCCTTGACTACGGTAAGACCGCCAATGCCTGAATCAAATATGCCGATCATGGGTCTCTCTTCATGGTTATCTTTTAAAGTAATCGGACAGCTCAAAATTGCCCATAGTCCAAATGGAGTGTTATTATAAAAGATAGTGCTGCTGTTGTCAAAACAATCACATCCTTAGTTTCGCCCACGAAATATAAGGCTTTGGACTTTAAGGGAGAAATTGTGTAGAATACCACAAATCCTTTAGTAAGGAGCAATCAATGGGTGATCAGTATTCTGGTATAGAGATGCTTAACCCAAGTTTACCACAAAAATTGATTTTTACCTCAAAATTATCCTAGATTTGACCCGATTGGTTTGATAACCTATTGATATTATTGGATGCGAGTTTTGGAAAGTCATTTGTAGTGAC
>DSAQ01000232.1 GCA_011046395.1 Pseudomonadota bacterium | reverse complement strand
CTGTTCCTGTGCCAACTCAAATGACAGAGCAGTAAAATTTGTAGTGCCCATAAATATGCCCATTATTAGCTTAACATATTGGTTTTCCTAAACTTTTAACTATGACTGTGGTAAACTTGGGTTGTGCTCGAGCTGTTTTCTTTCAACTGCATCGAGACGTTGAAATACCTCTGCATTAGAGGCAATAAACCGTCGCATGGCGACAAAGGCATTGATAATCTGAATGCTTATCTGAACAGCTTTCGTGCTTTTCAGAATCCCGGAAAGCATAGCCACACCTTGCTCGGTGAATGCATAGGGGAGATACCGTCGTCCTCCCTTTTGGGTTGAGGTCGCAAATTGCGACCTCATGTTTTGCTCATTCTTTGAGGTGCCAATTTGGAACCTCAGATGGTTTTTGTTTTCTAAGGTCACAATCTGTGACCTCAAGACATTATTCTCTTCAATAGTAAGTTGAAAGCTGAATTCCTGCGGAAATCTTTCAATGTTTCTTTTGACTTGTTCATTTAATCTTTTTACTTCAACACCATAAAGTTCAGCAAGGTCACTATCCAGCATCACCTGAACATTGCGAATGGTATAAATACGGCTTTGAATATCGTCATTCTTCACGATTGGATGTTTATCCATAGATTATCACCCTTCCCAGATAATCAAAAGGATAGTACCGTATAGGGACTTTTTGAAGGTATCGCATTTTGCGATACCTTAAGTTCAACCTCTTCATCCATCGATCCCTAACTTGCCATTTTTACTCATGCCAGATTCACCTTTTTCAGACAGGCTGGAGGGCGATGTTCAGGCACTTGGCGGCACCGGATATAGAAGCTTATCCAATCTCTCCCAGGTAGCCTCTTTTCCTTCTCCGCTTAACGAGGAGAAGGGGATCATATCTTCAGCTTTTACAGATAATAACTGCCCGATGCGGGAGATTTGTTCCCGCCTTTTATTGCCGGAGAGCTTATCGGCCTTGGATAAGACAATGAGATAAGGTATGTGGTGCGATTCAAACCAGGAAAGCAGAGAGAGGTCTTCCTCCTTGGGCAGTCGGCGGATATCGAAGATGACTACCACTGCCTTCAGGGTTGATCTTTTCGTAAGATACCCCTCGATTAAACCCCGCCAATTTTTCCTTACAGAGATAGGGACCTGGGCGTAACCATAACCGGGTAAGTCAACGAAGTAAAAGGCGTCATTCACCAGGTAAAAATTGATTGATTGTGTGCGGCCGGGATCCTTACTGACCTTGGCCATTTTTTTCCGGCTCATCAAGGTGTTTATAAATGAGGATTTGCCGACGTTAGACCGTCCCGCAAAGGCTACCTCAGGGCGGTCAGCGGCCGGTAACTGGGATAACTTATAGACACTTTTTAAGAAATCAACAGAATGGACATGCATAGTGATATCGGGTGACTAAATAGCCGAATGTCGGTAGATCCGCCGCAGGAGGGCCAAAGATTTCATCTGAAAATCCCCCTGTATCCCCCTTTTCCAAAGGGGGAATATGATGTGCCCTCTTTTTTCCAAAGGGGGACTTCACGGATTCCCCCCCTTTAGTAAAGGGGGGGAGGGGGGATTATTTTCATTGTCCTTTGTGTCTCTTTGGGACCTGGATGTTTCACCATTTGAACTTTTGGTAGTTTGGTATTCATTTGAACTTTGGAATTTGAGCTTTTTTGAGGGCTTACTTTAACTCTGCCATGGCCCTGCGCGCTTGCCTGCCCCATGCGCTCTCCGGGGATAGCCGGACCACCTCTTCAAAGGCGGCTAAGGCCTGTATTTCCTTATTTTGACGTAGATAGGCTTCGCCCAGGTGATAATGGGCCTCGGCATACGAAGGGTAATATCTTACGGCCTGTTGAAAGGCGTCTATGGCCTTTTCCAGGTCATTTTGCTCCATATAGACTATGCCAAGGTTATTAAAGGCGCTCTCGTAGCGCGGGGAAAACCGAAGCGCCATGTTGTAATTTTCTATGGCCTTATCGTATTCATTTTTACGATAGTACGCCCAGCCCATGTTGTTATATGCGAATTGAGGGGTAAGATAGAGGGGGTTGGATAAGGCCAGGTTGAACTGCTGAATAGCCTTATCCCAGTCTTCCAGGGTTAGATAGACGGTCCCCAGGTTATTGTAAGCCTCTGAGAAGTCTGGTTTTAGCTTTACGGCCTGATTAAAATGCTCAATAGCCTTGTCAAAATCGGCGCGTGTAGTGTAGACGCGCCCAAGTATATTATGTACGGCCGGGTTTTCCTTGTCTAGATCGTAAGCGGTTAATGCCTCTCCCAAGGCGGCTGGAAGATTTCCCTCGCTCAGGTAGGTATCGCTCAGCCTCAGGTGTATCATGGTCTTTTTCTGGCGTATAGCCATATCTTCAGCGCAGGATACAAGTGTCAGGGTAAGCAGGATGAGTAAAGAAAACCGCAGCCCTATTATTTGCCGGGGCATAGCCATTATATCACCTTATTCAGGGAGTATTCTATAATCCCTTCCGCTCCGGCCCTGAGGAGTTTGGGGATAAGGTCTCTGACCGTTTTCTCCTCAACTACGGTCTCCACTGAATACCACTGAGATTGGTAAAGATGGGCTATCGTCGGCGCGTTGAGACTGGGGAGTAAGGCAATAACTACCTCTAATTTTTCTTCAGGGACATTCATCTTAAGGCCGACCATTTTGTAGGCCCGCAGGGCGCCTTTTAAAAGCAAGGCGATCTGCTGTATCTTTCCCCTTTTCCATTCGTCCTGCCAGGATTCGTTATTGGCGATAAGTTGGGTATTGGACTGCATGAATTCATGGATGATGTGGAGGCCGTGCGCTTTTATGGTGCTGCCGGTCTCGGTAACCTCTACGATAGCGTCAGCTAATCCCGACACCACTTTGGCCTCGGTAGCTCCCCAGGAGAATTCAACCTGGACGGGGATATCCCTTTCCGCAAAATAGCGTTTCGTAAAGTTGACCAATTCTGTAGCTACTTTTTTGCCGGCGAGGTCTTCCAGTTTCTTGATGGGTGAGTTTACCGGCACCGCCAGGACCCAGCGGGTAGGGCGATTGCTTACCTTGGAATAGACCAGATCATCTACCACAGTAATCTGCGAACCATTTTCCAGTATCCAGTCCTTGCCGGTAAGGCCGGCGTCCAGGGTGCCGTTTTCCACGTAACGGGACATCTCCTGCGCCCGGCAGATGTGACATTCAATGTGTTCATCATCTATCTCCGGGAAATAGCTACGGGAATTAAGCGAGATCTTCCACCCGGACCTGGCGAATAGTTCAAGGGTAGCCTTTTCCAGGCTACCCTTGGGTATGCCCAGCTTTAGTTTTTTCAAGACTTATAAACCTCCATGGGATCAAATATCTTGTCTCCTGTTATCTTCAATTCTTTGTCTTCTACCTTTCTATAGAAACAGCTCCTGTACCCGGTGTGGCAGGCTGCGCCACCAAGCTGATCCACCTTGACCAGTATGGTATCCTCGTCACAGTCAACATAGATTTCTTTTACTACCTGGACATGACCGGAGCTTTTACCCTTAAGCCACAGCTCCTGACGGGTGCGGCTGAAGTAATGAACCCTTCCGGTCTCCAGGGTTTTCTGCCAGGCCTCTTCATTCATATAGGCGAGCATCAGAACTTCGCCCGTTTTGTAATCCTGGGCAATAGCGGGTAATAACCCATCACCCTTAGCAAAATTGAGCTTAACCATGTCGTATCCGTTCACCGTTATCAGTTCACCGTTGTTCGTAAGAACCTGAAAAGCTTTTTTTCGGTGAACAGTCGATCGTGATCATATTTTCCGTTAACCGTTATCTTGTCCCTCAAAAACGTGAAAAACTTTCCTTCGATAAACGTGTTTTCCGTTATTCGGCCACCGGTCTCCGTTAAAAACGCGAAAATGCCTTTTCCGGTGAACGGTCAACGGTGAACGGTTACAGCATGTCTATACCTTTTTATTCTCCACACCACACTGGTCACTAATTAAAGGGTAAGCAGGCGATTGTCAACCAAAAACTGCCTGGCAGTCCTGATCCACCATCAAGGCATCATCTACGGCGTTGCCTTCGATCGCTCCTCCTTGCGGCGTATTGCTCCATACGTCGTCGTCGCTCCTCGGCGCCTTGCATCTAATATCTTGCTGGTGCTCAGGAATACTCCATAACCTGCTGATTTTAACATGCATAGCGAGCGCATTCCCCGCTGCTTGCGGCGGGGTTAGCGAGCGAATACTATGCATTTTACCTTACATACGGAGATTCCCCGCAGCTTGCTGCGGGGAGCTTCAATCTTGATAGCCAAATTAGACGGTGGATTGAGGGCAGTAAGCGCGTACCTATTCCCGAGGGTTGTTCCCAATGATTGACAGAGAGTGATTGGTTAGTCGGACAGACTAGAATGGGGCGGTAGCGGCGACTACATTGACATACCCCACACCGGTTTGTGGGTTATGTTGCCCAAGTAACCCCGCACACTCAACCCAGCGTCCCGTTTGCATGCCTATTTTCTGAAGCAGGCGGTGGTGTAGTGTATGTCCGGATTTATGGACTACAATGTGTCCCAGGATCGGCTTACCCAGGAGCGCTATATCTCCGAGTAAGTCCAGTATCTTGTGACGGACAAACTCGTTCTCAAATCTCAGGCCACCTTCGTTGAGAATAGAAGAGTCGTCCATGACGATAGCATTATCGAGAGAACCTCCTAAAGCAAAACCATTTTCCTTAAGATTTTGGACTTCATACAGGAAACCGAAAGTTCGGGCATTTGCAATTTCCTGGCAGAACGTCTCTTCTGAGAAGGTCATGCTATAAGATTGCTGTTGTATAAGGGGATGATTAAAATCAATACTGTATGTGATCTTCAGGGAGTTATCCGGATATATAGATAGAGTCTTATCTTCACAACGAACCTGGATGGGTTCGAGTATCCTGATATATGTCCTTTTTTCTCTTTGTTTGACCGGCCTGGCCTTATTCAGCATAAGGACAAATGGTGCGGCACTTCCATCCAGACTGGGAACCTCCGGGCCGTCTATCTCAACGAGCGCATTATCTATTCCCATACCCATAAAGGCCGCCATCAGGTGCTCCACAGTAGCCACACTGGCATCTCCCACGCCCAATGTAGTGGCCAGGGTTGTGTCTGTTATATACTTGTAATGGGCAGGAACCGATGGCTTACCCGGCAGGTCAGTCCGTCTAAAGATAATCCCGGTATTAGCCGGAGCAGGCTTAATGATTAGATTAACCTCTAATCCGCTATGCAGGCCTATTCCTGAACATCGTACTTTTTGAGTTATGGTATGCTGATAAGGTGGCAAAGTGATTCCCTTCTAATAAAAATTACTTGGTGTATATGCAATACTTATGCCTATTTTAGTTAAGATAGTCTTAGATAATTATTTCTAAATATTTCAAATTGTTAGGTGATAGCTTTCCAGGTGTTTTTTCTATAACTTCCATAAAACTGTTCTTCTATTTACGGTTACATGTGTCGAAAAGGACACGACAGGTTTATGGACTATGTACTTTTTATAACAAGTTACCATAAGGTGGCTCATTCTGCTCCGCCGTAGGCGGATGCTTTTACCCAGTCTTCAGGTGTATTAATATTAACGCAGGAACGCATCTCCGGATCGATTTTAGATAATTCCGCCTCAGTTATGGTTTTTATTCTAACCCGATTATAAAAACCGGTAATCTTAAGCTCGTTGGCGATAAGGTCTTCCTGGATGTAATCGAGACATCTTCGGGCATATACGGCGTGGAGCGGCTCATAACCACCGGAGATACGTGGTACAATAACATCCCGGTTTGGTTCTGTCTGCTTCAGGATGTAATTAATGACCTCTTTCTTTAAAAAGGGCATGTCACAGGCTACAACAAAGGCATGGGATGAGGTGGCATAAAAAAGACCGGTGTAAAGTCCGCCCAAGGGGCCTTTTCCTTTTATGAGGTCGGTTACTACCCTAACGCCTAGAAAGGAATAATCGCATGGGTGGTTGGTTACCACAATTAACTCGTCGAATATATCTTTCAGAACCTCACAGATGTGAGCTATAATAGGCCTGCCTTCCAGCGCCAGCAGGGCCTTATTTTCTTTCATCCGCTCACTTTTCCCGCCGGCCAGTATTATAGCAGTCATTTTTAGAACCAGTATCCGTTCACCGTTATCAGTTCACCGTTGTCCGTAAGAAATCGCAATAGTCAAGTCTATGCGACCCGAAAAGCGTTTTTTCGGTGAACAGTCGATGGTGATCGTATTTTCCGTTAACAGTTATCTTGTCCCTCAAAAACGTGAAAAACTTTTCTTCGATAAACGTGTTTTCCGTTATTCGGCCACCGGTCTCCGTGAAAAACGCGAAAACCGTCTTTTTCGGGAGCGGTGAACGGTCAACGGTGAACGGTTCTAGAATCATTAGTATCCCAGCTGTTTGATAATCTCCGGACTCTTTGCCCAGCCTTTGCGTATCTTGACCCACAGCCTGAGGAAGACCTTTGTGCCGACCATAACCTCTATCTCCTTGCGGGCAGCCTCACCAATTTTCTTAAGCAGGCTGCCGCCTTTCCCGATCACGATACCTTTCTGTGAATCCTTCTCCACATAAATTGTAGCGGAGATAAATATAATCTGTTTTTCGGTATTTTCCTTGAATTCATCAATAATTACTGCCGTGGCATAGGGAATTTCCTGGCCGGTTAAGTGAAATATTTTTTCGCGGATAATCTCAGCGGCAATGAACCGTTCCGGCTGATCGGTGATCATGTCTGATGGATAATAAGGAACTCCGGCTGGTATGAGTGTAAGTATATCCGTTAGCAAGATATCCACACCCTCTCCGGTCAGAGCGGATACGGGAACGATGGCCTTGAAGTCATAAATATCTTTGTACTGCGCAATTAACGGCAAAAGGGTTTCCTTTTTTATCAGGTCTATCTTGTTAATAGCCAGGATGACAGGGGTAGGGATATTGTGCAGCTTTTCGATAACCAGGGCTGTATCCTTACCGGATGGATGGAGACCGGCATCTATGGTCAGGAGGACAACGTCAACCTCGCGCAAGGTATCTACGGCAGCCTTCACCATGAATTCGCCCAGGATATTTTTGGCCTTGTGGATACCCGGTGTATCCAGGAAGATAAGTTGATATTCCGGTTGGGTCAGGATTCCTAATATCCTGTTTCGTGTCGTCTGGGGGCGGGGAGAGACTATAGCCGTCTTTTGCCCTAAAAACCGGTTAAGGAGCGTGGATTTACCTACATTAGGAGCGCCAATAATAGCTACATATCCAGACTTAAAATCTTTAACTTCGTGTGACACGGAAATCTCCCCGGCCAAGAGCCTGATCAGTCAATACCTTCAATGATCGTATATCGCTTTTTTTTTGCAGGTCATCAAGGACGCGTTTTTTAAAGCCGGTCAACAAGGAAACAGCAGACGGTGCGATCCATATCTCGACTTCATCTGAACCGCGCAAAGGCTCTAATTTTTTCATCAAGTCATTTTTAAAGACTTCAGCCCTGATTATTTGACCGAATGCCGGGTGATAAGGGCCGGCCATAATATTCTTCTCCAGATCGGCATCTGCCTGGAGACCCATGCGGATGACGGTAATACCTCTTTCCCGGGCGAGGATGAATATATCCCGGCAGATCTCTACAGCTTCCTGCAACCTGAGCGGATGGTATTCTCCTTTTTGGTAAAGATCGGCTAAGGCCGTTCCCCTTAAGACCAGCGTAGGATAGATACGCATGAGGTCCGGCTTATGAGCAAAGAGTAGTTCGAGGGCGCTAAGAATTTCCCTACGGTCTTCGCCGGGCAAGCCGATCATGATCTGTGCCCCCACCTGGAATCCAGCTTCTTTAAGCATTCGGATGGCCCGCAGATTGTCCCGGGAGGTATGTCCGCGTTGCGTCCTGGCCAGGACGGCGTCGCTCATAGATTGGATGCCCAGTTCCACGGTCTTTACCGGGTATTTCCTAAGCAGTGTGATCTCTTCTGTATTGATATAATCAGGTCTTGTGGAAAGGCGGACAGAATGGACTTTCTTTTCTTCCCAGAAAGGCAGCACCACAGAGAGGGTTTCTTCTTGAAGAGCAGTATCAAGGCCGGTGAATGTCCCGCCGTAAAAGGCTACCTGGGTCTCTGTCCTTTGCGCCTTTCTTTTTCTGCTCAGCCCTTCTTCAATAGTAGATGCCACCCATTTTGCCGTTATGGGTGAGATATCCTGGCCGGTTATGTTGGGCTGGTTACAGAAAATGCATTTTTGGGGGCATCCCTGGTGAGAGATAAAGAGGGGTATGATATACGGATTCATTGACTTCCAACGAACTCAGGTTGACGTAGCTGGTATAATTTGTTCATGTTCTTTGATAGTTATAAGTTTATAGCCAAGGTTTTTTGCTTTACGTTTTAAGGTTGCGATCACCCGATCTTTG
>DSAQ01000231.1 GCA_011046395.1 Pseudomonadota bacterium | reverse complement strand
TGGAGGAATTTCGCTCAATTCACATAGGTGAATAGGCGTAGCCGTTAAAAAAATCTATCTGTCGACTATGGCAAGGTTACTCCATCACGAAAAATAACCGCTCAAGTCCGACAGACTCCTAGCTAACGATATTCGGTGGCCTGTCCGACCTGATTAAGTCTGGAAAATTTTTTAAGTAACATCACTATCGCGCTCCGCATCTTTTCCCACTGAACGATGGGATCTGCGGTATTCTTCAGCGTCTCATTTTCACGCAGTTGACTGGCGGCTAGTTGGCCGGCCAGGCGGTAAAGCTGCCGCTCCTCCATAGCATAAAGCCGATTTAAAATTTCAGGAGGGATCTGTTTAACCAGCTCTTCTATCTCTGGCCATGTTGGTCCTTCGTCCTCAGCATCCGGTCGTGGCTGCGCCGGGGCGTGCTCCCTGGTTTGCACGGGCTTCTCTGCATCGGTTTCTACAGCGGCGGTGCATTCTGCAGCGACAGGCTCCCTTTCCTCGCTGCTCGCCTGGAAAGACTTAACCGCTAAAAGTTCCGCGGGTGAGGAATCGTCTCTTAAGGTCGTGGCCTTATGTCCGGCACCCGACTCCAAAGAAGGTATGTTTTCTTCCTCGTGTATTTCAGGTGGAGCTCCTCCTGACCTTTTGTGTTCAGTACTCTCCTGTCGCAGATGCGCCGGGGCGTGAATCTCCAACGCTGCGGGCCTTTCTTTCTTGTAACCCGCTCCATCTTTCTTAAAAAAGCCCTTTTTAAACATATAGGCAAGGTTTTCTACCACGGTTTCATCTATGAATTGAAGCTGATTGGTCTCACCAGCCTTAAGACATAACTTGCATATCTTGTTGACCACCCGCGGCACGCCACGGGAATGGTTCCATATAGCCCTGACAGCCTGTTCAGTAAATATCTCTCTGGAACATCCGGTCGCAGATGCGTCGGGGCGTGCCTGTTTCAGCCGATGAGCTATATACTCAGCAACCAGTTCTGGAGAGTCTAACCCCCTCACCTTACAATAAACCCCGATGCGTTGGTAGAGGTTTTCCATCGACGGTCTTTCCAGCTTTTGTGCCAACTCTTTCTGGCCAGCAAGTACAAAAGTCACAAGATTCTGGCGGTCATCTTGCATATTGGTGAGAAGCCGCAGCCCCTGTAAGCTGGCCGGGTTCAGGACATTGGCTTCATCGATGAATATAACTACTCGTTTACCTTCGTCGGCTGTTCGATAAAGAATCTGATTAATTTCTTCCTGTAAATGGTCTTTCCACTTCGTAACTACCTTCTTATTTTCCAGCTGGCCGATGATCTCGCGCATTATCTGTGTGAAAGACAGCGTGGGATTAGTAAGAAAGGCTATCTTGTATTTATCCAAGCCTAATTCGTTCAAGAGAATACGTAAGGCCAATGTCTTTCCTGTTCCAATATCCCCTACTATTACCGCCAGACACTCGTTCCCCTCTTTAATGGCAAATAAAATCTCTGATATGGCATCTTCCAAACTGGGATTCTGCGGCCAATACATCTTCGGATCAGGTACATTATCAAACGGCGGCCGATCCAATCCCCAATATCTATAATAGGTCATCTTAATCCCTCCCAGGCTCCCCCGTCCAATCCAGGCCTAAACACACGCCACTGCCGCCCTATCTTAAGCCCGGCCAATTTTCCGGCTAAGAGTTCCTTGTAAACCGTAGCTGTGCTTACCTTGAGAAATCGAGATGTCTCTTCCACGGTAAGCCATTGTTTATCAGTCTGCGGCTGGGCAGGCGTGACATAAACCGTAACTTTAATGGGGGAAAACGATTCATATCTAACCTCCAGGTCAAACTTCTTCACCGTGGCCCTGGAATCGCCATAGTCTTTGTTGCCCATAGCGATCAAAGAGTTAACTAAAGAATTAATTACCTCATTGGGTTCGATGGTAATGCCCGGTTCAGATGGAGCTGGCAAGGTTACCGGCGGCTGCAAGTCCCTTTCCTCAACCTTATTACCTTCCCATCTCCTCCGGGCCAGACAGATTTTCTCCATATCTAACTTACCTCAATAAACATATGTTCTCTGCACACCTGTATAGGCACGATCAAAGCCTCAAAAAGCCCCTGATTTATGTTATCGGAATTAATACGTAATTCTTTAATATCAGACATTTGCAAGAATAATGCCCTGCCGGGTCGATAATTTTTTCTAATATATTCAACTTGTTATAAAAAATAGCGGGCTGGAGACAGCGCGATTACAAAAATTGTTAATACCCTTTGATAAAAAATTTGTAGCTGCCCACCATAAATAATTAGTGTTCATCCGGAAACTACTGTTTCCGGTCGTGCCATAGGCAGATTCGCCGGGGCGAACTTCAGGCTTTCAGCAATCAGCGATGAGCTGTCAGCGCTCAGTTTAATGTGTTGTTTGTCATAGGTTTTTGCTGACAGCTCATCCGGAATTTTTGGATTTCCGTATGAAAACTAATTAGAGATCATATATTGGGTTGTTTCACGTGAAACAACCCAATATCCCGGGATATAAATGTCCTTTGCAAGAAAAACGTTTTGTGGTAACTTCACTTCATCATGGGTAAGATCATCTGCCTGGCTAATCAAAAAGGTGGTGTTGGTAAAACCACAACGGCCGTAAACTTGGCCGCATCTTTGGCCTTCTCAGGCTGTGAGGTTCTTCTGGTGGATTGCGATCCACAGGGTAATGCCACGGGCGGGCTGGGCCTCGAAAAGAAAAATATCGGGAAAAATCTCTACGATTTGCTTATTAATGAGGCCTCGTTTGATGAGGTGGTGCGGCCTACAGAAGTGCCTCACCTTTCTATTCTACCAGCCAGCATAGACCTGGTTGGTGCAGAAATTGAGCTTGTACAGATTGTTTCACGTGAAACAGTTTTATCTAAGGTCTTGGCACCGGTTACATCTCGATTCGACTATATTTTTTTAGATTGTCCGCCGTCCCTGGGCTTGCTTACAGTCAATGCCCTTACGGCCGCGGATGCCGTCTTGATACCACTACAGTGTGAATATTATGCCCTGGAGGGGTTGAGCCAACTCGTACAGACCATACGCCTTATCAAGCAGTCTTTAAACCCCAGGCTTGCGGTTGCCGGGCTAGTTCTTACCATGTTTGATGCCCGAAATAATCTTTCTCACCAAGTGGTTAGCGAAGTACATAAGCATTTCCAGACAAAGGTTTTCGATACCATTATTCCTCGAAATGTCCGTCTCAGCGAGGCCCCTAGCCACGGCAAGCCTGTGCTGCTGTATGATAAATATTCAAGGGGGACGCAGTCCTATCTGGCTTTGGCCCGAGAGTTTCTGGCTAGAGAGGAAAGGAAGGTTATATGATTAAAAAAACCGGCTTAGGAAAAGGGCTAGAGGCGTTGCTGCCCAAGGGGACGCAAGAGGAAAAAGAGCCGGCGATCTTTTCCTGTGCCATTGAAGAGGTAAAACCCAATCCTTACCAGCCCCGCCAGGTAATAAAGAATGATCGGATAGAAGAACTGGCCGCTTCGATAAAAGAAAAGGGTGTTATTCAACCCATAATCGTGCGGCGTGTCGATTCAGGCTACGAACTTATCGCCGGGGAACGAAGGTGGCAGGCCGCCCAGAAAGCAGGGCTGAAGAACATACCAATCATCGTCAAGGATGTCTCCCCTGCGGAGGTCTTAGAGCTGGCCCTGATTGAAAATATCCAGCGCGAGGATTTGAATCCCCTGGAGGAGGCCGGGGCCTATAACCGCCTCATACAGGAGTTTGGCCTGACGCAGGAAGGGTTGGCCTCTCGTGTAGGAAAAGAGCGTTCCACCGTGGCCAATTTTCTCCGTTTACTCAAGCTGCCGGATTACATAAAGGAAAATATATGGGCGGAGGCCCTCAGCATGGGACATGCCCGGGTGCTGGCTGGTATTGAATATCCAGAAGACCAGCGGCTTGTCAGAGATACGATCATAAAAAAGGGGCTTTCCGTGCGGGAAACCGAGGCCCTGGTACGAAGATTGAAAAAACCGCGCCAGCCAGCGGGAAAAACACAACCAGACAGTCATACCCTTTCGCTGGCCGAGGAGATAATGCGACATCTGGGAACCAGGGTTCGTATTTCGAGGCGTGGTAAGCGGGGCAAAATCGAGATCGATTTTTACTCAGAAGAGGATCTAGCGCGTATTGTCGATTATATATCTGGCCTGGAACGGGGTGTCTGACCATTGGCTCTGCACTTAATTATAGACGGCTATAACCTTATAAGACAATCGCCGCACCTGAGTTCTATAGAGCTACAGGATTTCCAGAAGGGACGTGAGGCCCTGCTCGGGAATCTTGCCCGCTACAAGACCCTAAAGGGCCATCCTATTACCGTGATTTTCGATGGGTGGAAAGGTGGAGATTGCAAAGAAAGCCATGACCGGGTGAACGGAATTCGTGTCATCTATTCACGGTTAGGGGAAACCGCCGATGAGGTTATAAAGAGAATGGTGCGTGAAGAGGGGGGGAGGGCCGTTGTAATTACTGCAGATTCAGACATCGCCTCCTTTGCCGTGAAGGAAAACGCTGCCGTAATATCCCCGCATGAATTCGAGGAGAAGATGGCGGAGGCATTGTACTGCGCTGCTAAAGGCTTAGAGGGCGAAGATGACGATTATAATAATGTGACGAAAAGAAAAGGGGCGGCCCGCCGCCCGTCCCGCACTCAAAGAAGATGCCAGGGCAAGCTAAAAAAGCTCTAGCTGGAGGCTCCCGATCTTTAAGGAAACCTCTATGTTTCTGAGCGAAACTTGCTGGAGCAGCGGGGTGCCCATCGAGGATGAGCAGGAAGGGGAAAGCCCGCCCTTCAGAGGCGGGAAGGGGCAAACATTCCCCGCCTGCGAACCCCGAAAGGGTCGCTGCGCAAGCCGTGAAGCGAAGAAACCAGGGATTCACTAAAGAAGTGTAACATTAGCGATATAATCATAGCATTATGAAAATATCCCTTAAACCCTCCGGAAACTTCAGAGAAATGCTCTAGCCCTTCCGCCAGGACTTTTCACTTCCGTTTAACAGCCGCCGGATGTTGTCTTTATGTTTTACCCAGATAAGTGCGGCCATGACCGCAGCCAGCAGTGTATATATCTTTGAATGGCTAAAAAGCCAGGCCAGTAATGGCATGGCCGCAGCCGCGGTAAGCGACCCCACCGATACATATCCGGAGATCCAGGTAGCAGCTATAAATACCGGGAAGGCCGAAAACGCAGCCCACGGTATGAGGACAATAAAAACACCTAGGGCCGTGGCCACTCCTTTGCCGCCTTTAAATTTCAGATAGACAGGGTAGAGGTGGCCAATAAAGACAGCCAGGGCAATAAGGCTGACCCATAGCTCCATATTTGCCACCCTGCCAAGGCCGTAGAGAGCAAGCCCTAAGGGGATGATAGCCTTATTTATGTCACAGAAGAGGGTTAAAATGCCCCATTTTTTGCCTAATAGGCGGCCAACGTTAGTGGCGCCGATGTTGCCGCTGCCGGCCTTACGGATATCCATCTGCCCTGCCTTCTTACCGATAAGCAGGCCAAATGGAACAGAGCCAAGGGCATAACCTAATAAGATTAGCAAGATTATAGTCAGCGGTGTTATCATTTTTCTGGGTAAGGTGCTAATCCTTTTGTCTCTTGCTGCTCCAGAGGGGATCCTGACCGAATCTATCCATCCACCAGTTCTCATCTGTATCTTCTTCTTTTGGCTCAAGACAATATCGGTAGTTCTGGCAGTAAGCCAGGAGAACCTGGTAGGCCTCATTTATAGCCTGCATCTTCTGGTTATGTTTTTCCAGGTCTTTCCCCCGGGCTGTATCCGGGTGCCAGCGCTGACATTTTTTACGATAGGCCTTCTTGATCTCCGTTAGGGTGGCGAAGGCTGGAAGACCAAGAACGCCCCGGGCATTATTTATCTCTTTAACGGTTGGGTTTTTATGGTGCATGGTTACATACGTGCTGCCGCCGGGCACTTGGCTTCTTCAGCCAAAATCCTTTCGGCTATCTTCTCAAAGGCATTTGCCGCCGCACTTTGACCTTCCGCAGCCTGGTTCATAAATGGCTTGCCATCGTCGCTGGCCACAACAATACCGGGCTCCAACGGGATACGGCCGAGGAAGGGAATAACCATTTCGCGGGCCAGCCTCTCGCCGCCACCGGTTTTAAATAATGGTATCTCCTTTCCGCAATGCGGACAACTGAGACCGCTCATATTCTCGACAAGACCCAGGATAGCCATCTCGGCCTTGCGACAGAAACGGATAGATTTACGCACGTCAGAGAGAGACACCTCCTGCGGCGTAGTTACGATGAGCGCCCTGATATCCTTTATGGTTTGCGCAATGGTCAAAGGTTCGTCGCCGGTGCCGGGAGGGGCGTCTATTATTAAATAATCCAGCTCTCCCCACCGCACTTCGCCCAAAAAGGTCCTTATAGCCTTGTATTTCAGAGGACCGCGCCATATCACGGCCTGATCTTTGTCCGCCATCAGGTATTCTATGGACATGAATTTGAGGTTTTCAGAGAAGGAAACCGGCTCAACCGCACTCTGCCGGTCGGACGGAGACATATCCCGCATCCCCAGGAGCAGCGCTATATCCGGGCCGTGCAGGTCAATATCCAGCAGCCCGACCTTACGCCCCTTCCGTGACAGCGTGAGGGCTATATTGGTTGAAATCGTGCTCTTACCCACACCGCCCTTGCCGCTCATCACCAGTATCTTGTTTTTGATCCTGGCCAGGGATTCCTGGATCATCAGGTCTTCAATGTCCCGGGCCGGGCTATGTCCGGAAGACGGACAACTGGTGTTATGGCTGTTTGCACTCATTTGGGCCTCCATTTATCTATTACCGGGAAATCATGTTGTGTTAAAAAATAATGTATGCTTTAGGTATTGTCAAATCTAATCTCGGACCTACTCCAGGTAGGTATAGAGATACTTGCCAGCTAAATGATAGTAAATTGAGAGATGAGGGGGATAATGAGGGAGAAGAAGGCCGTGATCGAGTCATGCTTATTAGTGATTTTTTGCACGATGTTTTTTTATAACTATGCATTATCACAATACATTTTTGTCTTGCAAGTGGCAAGGGATTCATTCTATACTTTCGGCAATGACCCCAAAACAGACCGCTTCGTTTCACAAGAAGGCCCTGATGCAGAACGAGTCAAGGATTTTGATAGTTGATGATGACGGATCTCTGTGCAAATGCGTAGAAGAGGCTCTGTCCGGAAATGGACTTTCTTGCACATCAGTACAAGACCCGATAAAGGCATTAAAAACAATACATAGTGGCCAATATGAAATTGCCATTTTGGACATTAACATGCCCAGAATGGATGGCATATCCCTGGCCAAAGACATCAAAAAAAAGCATCCCCACGTCGGCATAATAATCATTACTGGATATGGAAGCCTCCATAATGCTGTGGAGGCAATAAAAGCCGGGGTTTATGATTTTATCCAAAAGCCGTTTAAGATAGATGAACTATTGTTGAGCGTAAAACGTTTGGGAAAGCTCCTGGAGCTGGAACGCGAAGTCGCTTCTAAGACAGAAGACCTGAAAAAATCGGAAAAACGCTACCGGACATTGATTGAAAATACAGCCGACGGCGTAGCCCTGATACAGAAAGACAAAATAGTTTTTCACAACAAGGCCCTGAGGAAAATACTCGGTTATGACCAGAGAACACAAAACAAGAGCAAACTGCAGGACTTAATATATGCAGATGACCGGGAAACGGCTAGCCAATATATGAAGGACATCCTCGGCGGATCCGACCAGGGGCCGACCCAGTACCGGCTGAAAAAGAAGGATGGTTCGATCTGCTGGACATCGGTAAACACCACCCTTATGGAGTATCAGGGACAAGCGACGCTCCTTTCCTCTTTCCGCGACATTACACCCTCGGTAGAAATGGACAATATGAGAAAGGACATGGAGCGCATGCTCAGGCATGATATGCGTTCCCAATTGATCGGTATTCTGGGATTTATAAACAGGCTGATTAATCACACACCGTTAACGGAACCCCAGTTAGAGTATTGCCGGTACATCCATCAGTGCGGTGTGCAACTGGAAAACATGATCGAAACCTACCTCGACATCTCGCGCCTGGAACAGGGCTTCTTTGTACTAAAAAAAGACCACCTTAATCTTCTGGATGTAGTGAAACAATCCCGCGATGCCCTGCGAGAATTAGCAGACAGGAAAAATATCCATATAGCCATAATATTCAATCACAAGATTTACTCCATAGAAGATAGCCTTTCCTTCTTTGGCGACAGAATCTACCTGCAAAATGCCTTCAATAACCTCCTCAAAAACGCCATAGAGGCATCACCGCCGGATATGGGCGTTAAGATCAAGGTCCAGGAAAAAGAAACCCATATTAAAGTTGATGACCTCGTAAAAAGTCATGCAGCTGTTTTAAGATCAAACTGAGAGCCAAGTGCAAATGAGGTCAGAATATTTTTAAATTGGCCCCAGGTAGTTTCAGTTTGCTCTTTGAAAAC
>DSAQ01000082.1 GCA_011046395.1 Pseudomonadota bacterium | reverse complement strand
TATGGGTCACTACAAATGACTTTCCAAAACTCGCATCCAATAATATCAATAGGTTATCAAACCAATCGGGTCAAATCTAGGATAATTTTGAGGTAAAAATCAATTTTTGTGGTAAACTTGGGTAAAGAGTTTTATTCTTTTTCCGAAATGTTGTATTATAAAAGCAAGTTTTTTTGATCCTTGCCGGATTTATATTCCATGAACCAAAAACGCGTTGACCTCCTAATTCAATATGTCCTAGCTGTTGCTGCCCAAGGCTGGGGAGACTATGGCGACAGAGAGATCGGCCCTATTCACATTATTAAGTACGTGTATCTTACGGATTTGGCCTATGCTACAAAACATGACGGGGAAACCTATACTGGTATCCCATGGAAGTTTCACCATTTTGGCCCGTGGAGTGTTGAGCTTTTCAAAAGGATAGAACCCGCCGCTCTGGCCATTGGCGCCCATAAACGAACCATAACCGACACCCCGTACGATGATTTTGACAGGTGGTCACTTGATGATGACCATCTACAAAATGAATTGGCAGAGCAAATAGGTGGAATATCTCTAGCCACATACGGGTATTTTAGGAGATTTGGCATGGATACCTATGATTTATTGGATTATGTTTACTCTACGGTGCCTATGCTCCACGCCGCGCCGGGTGAACTGCTTGCCTTTGACATAGCAGCGGAAATTTCTAAACAGGACCTCGAAGAACAAGAGAAGTTAAAGCAGTACCACCCCGAAAAACTGACTGCAAGGGCGCAGAAAAAGAAAAAACAAGCATTCAATGCTCTGAAAAAGAAAATCCAGACGAGAATCGCGGAGAACAAAAAACAGCGCCGCGAGAATTACGTGACACCGACTCCGCCAAGGTATGATGACTTGTTTTTGAAGGGGCAGGAGTGGCTTGACAGTCTGGCAGGAGAACCTGTTGAACCACAAGAAGGAGAATTGACCGTTTCTGAGGATATTTGGAAATCTGCGAGCAGGACTGAGTCTCATGTATGAAGAGGGTACACTCCAGTCTTTTTTCCATTCTGAAAAGTCTCCATGGTGGACAATTAGTACAAGTAAAGAACTCTGCCGCGGCCGTCTCTTAAAAGCCTTCGTCCCCCACACTGATTTAATCCCAAATGTCCTGGTTGCTGAAAGCAGAGCAGAACCAACCGTCCATGACAGGGTAAACTATAGAATTGAAAATTTCAGTATTGCAAATCCCCCAAGAAACCCGAAATTGCCAGTCGCTGCCTTGCAAAATTTCCCTGGCGAAAGGCGATTTGTGTATCGTGCCAAGAAGAGGCCTGTTTTGGTGATAAGCAGGGTGGACGGGATGTGCCAAGGGATTTGCGGCCGGGAACGAAACCAAAGTGGCAGACCAACCCGACAATGTTGGTTGCTCCATATTACGGGTCTGAGTTGACTAATTTCAGGGCCGGCTGGCACGATGCCTTAGTTGAAAGGATTCAACAATGCGAGTATCCCCAATATATGTGGGAAAGGCTGCCAATCAACAAGACACCTTGCGAATCAATCCTGAAGTTTGACCAACTTCAACCATTGGGGAAGCATTACAAAGCATATGAGTTAACAGATTATGTGCTTTGCGAGGATGCTCTGGATATTCTGGATGACTGGCTCATTTGGCTTATAGCCAACAAGCTGCCCAAAGAAAGCAATTTATACGAGATAAGAGAGGCGTTGCTGGATATTAACAAAGGCGTATGATTCATTGTTGAACTATACCGCTTCGCGCCAGCCTTATTAACGTGGAAAAGGGAGATGTTGACGAAAAATACTACCTTACAAAGACGAAAGTAATGACAGTTAGAGGCTATGCCCAGCCAAGCTCGTTTAGATTCTCCTGGGGCACTCCATCATGTAATGATTCGTAGCGTTGAAGGCCGGGGACTGTAGGACGCCCCTCAACTGATAATTATTCCTGATTTCGTAAGGTGATCTTATTAGTGGCTAAGAGGATGGGCATGAACTCCGCCTGGCATGCAAGGGATTGGCTTCACCCCTGGGAAAACTTAACTTAGGGTCACATCTTCATATGTCACTAAACGGGGGCTATCATAACTAATAAGGAGTCCTTTTCTCCTTACCCACGCGGTCATAACGAGAGAAGTGCATGCTAAAGGTAGCCCGTCCCTGCGTAGCGGAGCGTAAGGCCGTCGAGTACCCGAACATGCTGGAAAGGGGCACAACCACCTTTATCAACTGTATCCGCCCCTTGGGCGTGATGGCCTCTATTTTGCCGCCGCGGGAATTCAGGTCGCCGATGACCTCTCCCATAAACTCTTCCGGGGTGGTTACCTCCACCCACATGATGGGTTCCAGCAGGACCGGCGAGGCAGCGCTACAGGCCCTTTTTAAGGCGACGGAGGCTGCGGCCCGGTAGGCCAGTTCGGTGGAACTGTTTTCGATATAAGAGGAATCAAGTAAGATCACACCGACATCCAATAGAGGATAACCCTGTATAACGCCACCTTCCAGGGATTCATTCAAACTGGACACAATGGCCGGTACAAATTGCAGCGGTATCTTATCCGTAGGAAGCCCATTTTCTACGAGGTTGCCGCTGCCGCGGGGACGCGGCGAGACTTTTATGGTTATGTCTGCTATCTGGCGGCTTCCGCCTATCTCCCGGTCAAACTTCTCTGTTACCGTGGCTTCATGTTCGATGGTCTCCCGATAGACTACCTGGGGTTTGCCCACGTTTACCGGTGCACCAATTTCCCGCAGGATGCGGTGTACCAATACCTCTAAGTGCAACTCTCCCATGCCCGCTATAATGGTCTGACCGGTGTCATCGTCAACCCGCACCCGAAATGTGGGGTCTTCATCTGCCAATTTATTCAAGGCCTCCGACACCTTTTCTTGATCGACCCTGGTCTTGGGTTCCACGGCCACAGAGATGACCGGCTCATAAGTATCTATGTTTTCGAGGAGAAGGGGATGATCCGGATCGCATAAGGTATCGCCCGTAGAGGCATCCTTAAGGCCCATAACTCCGACAATACTGCCCGCCCGCGCCTCATCCAGACGTTCCGTTTTATTGGCATGGATGTTCAGTATGCGGGCCACCCTTTGTTTTATCTGCTTGGTAGCATTGTAAACCTCGGCACCTTCGCGTAACACGCCGGAATATACGCGCACGTAGGTCCTTTTTCGTCCCTGCTCCATCATAATCTTGAAGGCCAGCGCCGCCAGGGGGGCGTCGTCGCGGCCGGGTCGCTCCTCTGTCTCTCCGGTTTTCGGATTAACCCCGGTGATGGCCTTTATGTCCAGAGGGCTGGGGAGAAACTGCACGATGGCATCCAGCAGAGATTGAATCCCTTTATTTCTCAAGGCAGAGCCGCACAAAACGGGCACGATTTTGAGGGAGACGGTCCCCTGACGCACCGCGCGAAGGATATCATCTCTGGTTATTTCTGAATCATCCAGGTACTTTTCCAGGATGACGTCGTCTATTTCGGACAAGGTTTCTAAGAGCTGGTTGCGCTGCTTTAATGCCTCTTCCCGATGATCCGGGGGGATTTCTTCATGGCGGATGACGGCGCCTTGTGTGCCCTCATCCCAGTAGAGGGATTTTTGGTCGATAATATCTATTATCCCGCGAAAACTGTCTTCCGCCCCTATCGGTAACTGAAGTAGTGCAGGCCTCACTCCCAGCCGCTCCCGCATCATCTCCACGGCGCCGGAGAAATTGGCACCAATGCGGTCCATCTTATTGATGAAGGCAATCTTGGGGACCTTATACTTGTCTGCCTGATGCCATACCGTCTCAGACTGGGGCTCGACGCCGCTGACGGCACAAAAAACACCGATGGCCCCGTCCAATACGCGCAAGGAACGTTCTACCTCGATAGTGAAATCGACATGTCCGGGTGTGTCGATAATGTGTATCTCGTGCCCCAGCCAATGACAGGTAGTTACGGCCGAGGTGATGGTGATACCCCGTTCTTGTTCTTCGGGCATCCAGTCCATGACGGCCTGACCATTGTGTACCTCGCCCATCTTATGGATGCGGCCCGTGTAAAAGAGGATGCGCTCGGTAACCGTGGTCTTGCCGGCATCAATATGGGCAATGATGCCGATATTGCGTATTTTTTTGAGCCTCCCCTCGCCAGCCACCTGGAATAACCCCTTTTAAAGACTTTTAGCTGCTGACTCTATGTTATTATCCATTCGTTGTCAAGCACGGGGTCGGCAGGCAGGACGGGCTGTCCCGCCGGATAGTTCTAAATTTTATGTTTTTATGGCAGAAAATCTCAATCCCATAACGCAAAGACTCTGGTTGGTGAAGTTCAAAGTTCAAAGCCCAAAGTTCAAAAGAATGTCAAAGTGCCGAAGTTCAAATGTGGGGTTCTTAGTCTTTTGGATTTGATTTGGACTTGGGGTTTTGGCATTTGAAATTCCGGCAAGCTTTTTTGGTTCCGGCATGTCCGGGTTAGGCAGCCCTTTATCTGGCTTGCGGGAAGGGCGTGCCCTTAAAGATGTCCGGCATCGGCCCGCCGGCTGGACTGGAGGCAATATGGGTGTGAAACGAGAGGCATCTATTTATTTCGAATTCAAAGTTGTCGCTCAGGATTTTCTGTCCGATTACCTTTTTTATCTCCGGGATATTCCAGAACCGGATTTCGTCTATCTCTTCTCTGTTAAACGAAAACGGCCCATTGTGGATACACACATAGGAATAGACCAACTCGGTTTCATAGGAATTTGAAAGGATGTAGGAATAAAGAGGGCTTATTTTATCGGTAATAATACCGATCTCTTCTTGCATTTCCCTCTGGGCCGCTATGAGCAAACTCTCGGCCGGTGCTGCATGGCCGCCGACGGAGGTATCCCACTTCCCCGGGGCTACATCTTTATTGGCGGAACGTTTCTGCAGGAGGAGTTCGCCACTTTCGTTAAAGACCAGCGCGTGGACTACCTTGTGTATCAATGAGGGATTTCCGTGAATTACAGAGCGGGGAGCAATGTCTATGGTATTGCCATGCCTATCGACTATCTCCAGCAGTTCTTCTGTACTCATATGTAGCCTTTCAGAGTCTGTTTTTCAGATGATAAATTGCGCCCTATAAAATGACAATTGTTCATTTCTATAACATAAGTCAGCAACCAGTTGCCAATGTTTATTTACGGATTTTGCAACCCTTTTGAAAAAATCGGTTCAGGCGGCGGGCCGTTTAAATGACGTGGCCCCGTGAGTGGGCCTGCCAACTACATCTGTAGGATTTCCTCTATTTTTCTGGACAGTTCTGACACCTTGAAGGGCTTTTGAATAAAACCGCGGCATCCTCGTTTCAATATCTCACCGGCTTCGCCATCAACACTATAACCACTGGAAAGCAAGACTTTTATATCCGGATTGATCTCCCGCATGCAGTCATAGGCCTCACCACCGCCCATGTTGGGCATAACCATGTCTAAAAGGACCAGGTCTATGGTATGCCAATTTTTTCTATACACCTCAATAGCCTCTTTTCCATCCCTGGCTACCAGTACCCTATAGCCCATGGCTGTTAACAATTCCTGGCCTACCTCCCGGAGCGCGTCTTCATCGTCCACCATAAGGACGGTCCCGGTTCCCTTAACGCATTGTTCAACAGTTTTCACCGTCCTCTGGGCCTTTTTTTCTGATGCAGGCAGATAAATACTGAAAGTAGTTCCACGCCTCTTCTCAGACTCAACGTTAATATATCCTCCATGAGCCTTGATGATACCATAGACCGAGGCCAGGCCAAGACCGGTACCCCGGCCCATCTCCTTGGTGGTAAAGAATGGCTCAAAGATGCGCTCCTGCGTCTCTTTGTCCATGCCTATGCCAGTATCAGTCACTGTTAACAGGACATAATTCCCTGGCCGGGCATCATATATCATGCCCTTTATACCCTCGTGGGTCGTATGCCTGGTTTTTAAAATAAGCTTCCCACCTTTAGGCATGGCATCAGCAGCGTTGATAAATAGATTCAACAGGACTTGTTCCATTTGTCCCCGGTCTACCTCTATGTTAAATAAGCCTTCGGTAAGCTCTTTATGAATAGTGATCCCCTTTCTTGTTATACCAAAGGTCTCTGCAGTCTCTTCTACCAGTTGGTTTAAACTAGTTGGCTTGACTTCATATCTCCCCTTTCTGGCATAGCCGAGAAGCTGTTTGGCCAGCCTTGCTCCGCTTTGCACCTGCTCTTCAGTCCTTTTCAGCCTTTCATAATGGGGCTGCGTGGAATCCATATCTAAAAGCATCAAAGAAATATTGCCCTGGATGCTCATAAGCAGGTTGTTGAAATCATGGGCGATTCCCCCGGCCAGCGTGCCGATGGCCTCCATCTTTTGGGCACGCTGGAGCTGGGCTTCCAGCTTCTTCTTTTCCTCCTCCGCCTGCTTGCGCTCGGTGATGTCGCTAATCAGACCGTCATAGGATACGAGCTTACCTTGTATGTCATAATGAGGGACAAGTGTACTTCTTACCCACCGGATTGCGCCATCCTTCCGCCGGATACGATGCTCCAGGGGCTGCGTGTATTGCCCCAAAAGAACTTGCGTGGCCTGACCCTGAACGGCTGAGCGATCTTCTTCATGTACCATGCGAAACCATAAATACGGGTCGGAAGCATACTCCTCAGGGGTATAGCCGGTCACAGCGACACAGGCAGGACCATGAACGGTTTCCACCGGGTGTTCATTCTCGGTATGAACCGTGAAAATGTAATCGGTCACCGCTGCGGTGATACGTCGATACCGCTCTTCACTCTTCCGTAGCGCCTCCTCTGCCCGTTCGCGGTCTTCTTCTGATGTTTCCAACTCAGCAATCCGCTGGCGCAATTCCAACAACTCATTTATCAGTCGTCCTTTTGTCGTATCTTCGTCTTCCATTTTATTACCGGCCAGATTAGACCGCAATCTCAGCCCCCTTATCCTTGGGCGGGTTTGGTTGAGGGTAGTATTCTTATGTGATATCGGCAACATTTCTAATATGCTAAAGAAGCTCTGCTTAGATAATTATTTTGCCTGATAGAAATTAAGAGGGTTGGTTGCTTAAATTCCTAAAAGAGTAAGGCAGGGATGTTCGGTCGCCCTTCCTGTGGTGACGGAGCAAAATGTTACTATGACTGGGGGCTACAAAGACCGAGTTATGTTAAGGCATGGAGGATCGTCTTCATAAAGGCCGGGAGATCGTCTGGTTTTCGGCTGGTGATTAATTTTCCGTCCACGACCACCTCTTGATCTACCCAGTTAGCGCCGGCATGAATGAGATCGTCCTTAATGGCAAAAAATGAGGTCACGGTGCGGCCCTTAAGTATGCCGGCGGAAGCGAGCATCCAGCCGGCATGGCAGATAGCTGCTACGACGTTTCCTGCTTTATAGACGTCCTTCACCAACTTGACCATGGCTGGATAACGGCGCATATGATCCGGCGCATATCCGCCGGGGATGACGATGCCGTCAAATTCTGAAGATGAGATCTGATCCGCATCGGCATCTACCTTGATTTGCGTTCCTGATTTCCCGGTGTATTTTTGGGCGCTGCCAGACCCAACTACCACCACTTCAACCCCGGCTTCCTTAATCCGGTAATAGGGATACCAGAACTCCTGATCGTTGAACATCTCCTCCACGAGGATGATGACCTTCTTTCCTTTTAGTTCCATCTGTTCCCCCGTGCTCGCCATGTATCCTTAAACTATCCCCTATGGAACCAGGGAACAGCTATACTCACAGAGACTGCTACAACAATGATCGTGAATCCGGATACTGTCCAGCTAAATTTGAGCAATATCAAACCCATGGTCAAACCGGTGAGACCGACAAGTATGGATATAAAGAGAGGTTTAAATGTCTTAATTTTCGTTTCTTTTAAAAAATCGTCTAACTCCATATTCTTAAGCACCTTGTCCTTCATAGGTGTTACCCCGCCTAGAATAACTTTTTAATATATTATAGTATTTATCATAAGAGTTGGATAGTATTTATTTGGGTCGAAGACCGGCTACAGGGAGCAAAAGAGAATGACTGTTTTGATACTATAGGTTAAATAGGCATCTTGCAAAGGGAATACTAGAAATGCGTCAGGGGCGTTTTAATAGGGTTAAAGCCTGGGAGGACCGCTATCCCTCCATTAACCCTCCTGGAGGAGCATAAGCCGGACAGCGGATTTTCCGGTCGGTCAGGCTTTCAATTTTAGTATAGCCCGGGCATCAAAAGATGTAAAGTGAAATATTTTATATAAACATTCATAGGGAAGGGAAAAGAACTAGAGGTCCAATGCGAGTTCTGCAAGAACCTGTTCGTTTTTTCGCTGGAAGAGCTCCTCTCTTCTAGAAGATATAACATAGTCACAGGGTTGCTTATTGTAATTATGGTTGGATTTCTCATATATATACTTATATAATTAATTGGTAACGTTCAAAAGGTGAGGCATCAATGTATTTCGACCGATTGGATATGGATATTGAAGTAACCTTTGATGCCCAATTTCTCTTTCCAATATTCCTCCCACTTGTCCCTGGAGTATTG
>DSAQ01000033.1 GCA_011046395.1 Pseudomonadota bacterium | reverse complement strand
CCCGCCAGAGGCAGCTTGTCTGGCCGCATATATTCACATGTTCTGTCCCAAAACAATCGGCATTGCCCTCGGCCCTCTGGATTGTCCTGATAATTTCTGTCTTATTCATTTTTTCGACCTTAAGACCTCTCTCTTTTGCAACATTCCTGATTTCCTGCATCTTCATACCATTCACCTCCTCTTAATAATCAGCCCTACACCGGCTCGAAGCGGGGCTTTCTGTTTGTTAAAGCCTGCGGCTACAATAAATATTGCTTTTACTTTCTCCATCCTGCCCATACAGGAACTCCATTTTCATCTCTGAGTTTCAGAACAGCGTCGCCTTTCTTTACCTCTGCGGCAATAATGGCCGGGTTGCCCATCATGGTTACCCTTGAACCTTTAACCTGGACCCCATCGCCTTTTTCAATCTTTGTGTCGAGCCTTTCAAGATACCATTCCGGTCCGAGGTGCACAGATATGGTCTCTTTATCGGTTTTTACCAGGAGATGAATGCCGTAATGCATTCCCCTCATCGGTGTAGTTTTATCAACGGCCTCAACAGTGCCTGAAATAGTTTCAACTGTGGCCGGGCTATACATCCCCTGATACTGTGTCCCCATACCCCATCCTCCGCTTCCACGCCAGCCCTTCCAGGGTTGGGCCAAAGCTAGGGAGACAACTAAAAGCGCCGAGAGTGTTACCAATAGACCTATGATACTTTTTGTTCTCATAAATACCTCCTTGAGCCGGGTTTTATTTCACCGCATCTATTTTTCACCTGAGCACCCCTTTTACAATAATGTCCACCGCCTCTTCCGGTGTTAGTCCGTGCGCCATGAGGGTTTCAAGTTGCCTTTTATCCACACTCCCAATGGCCGCCTCATGGGTCACCTTGGCCAGAGCATTGGTGACACTCACAATGGGAATTGCCGTTGCCGTTGCATTGTCCTTGACTATCTCCATGCAATCCACATGTCCACGAGCTCCGGCAGCCTTCCCCTCTGTTATACCTGTAATCTCTGCCAGTGCCTCATCCTCAAGGGCCACCCTGGTTTTTATCAGACCCCTTGCATTCTCTCCTGAGAGCACCACCTTTTCCTTTATCTTAATCTCGTCGGTGGCATGACCGAAAACCCTCGCTATTAACTCGCATACAGCGTTTTCTCCGGCCTCAACGGTGTAATCTATACTGAGAGTTCCAACCCTTCCGGTAGTCAGGGTAAAGTCTGTAAAGTATCTGCCATTTTTGCCCACCTTCACCATAGACTTTGGGATTACCTCTATACCTCCATAGGGCCCATGGTAATGTGTCTCTGAATAGCGCATTTCCGCCCCATCCTCAATCTCGACCACAGCATCCATAATGTGTTTTACCTTCTCTGCCCTAGGGAATATGCAGTGCGCGATAAAATGCGCTGAGGCATTCTTCTGAAGTTTCACATCCATTTTAATCTTCTGTGTCCCCTTTTTGTGAAGTATGCCAAAACAAAGGTGAACAGGGTTCTTTATCTTTACTTCTCGTTTAACAGTGATCCGAGCACTAATTCCGGTAAGTGTCTCCTTTGCATTAACCTCAAGCCCCTCAATATCTCTTGTGCTCAATATCTTATGCCCGCTGGCAACAAGATGGGCTGTCTCTTTATTGGCGAGAATACCCTTATCTCCACCAGCCTCTCCAAATGCCTCCATTAATTCATCAAATTCAGACACTTATACACACCTCCCGGTCACAGGTAAGGCATTTCCTGGATTTATAATACTCTGCCACCTTCTCCGGGTCTCCAGAACAGACTATCTTCCCCCAGCATAAAAGCGATGCCCGGTCTGCAATCATCGCAATCTCCTCCCTGTGGGTAATCAGGAGAACAGAGGAGCCGTTTTTCTTGAAGACGTTGATCACATTAATAATATCCTGTGTGGAGAGCATATCTATCCCGGAATCAGGCTCATCAAGGACGGCCAGTCTTGGATTTAATGCCAGGATAGAGGCCAGCTCAATTCTCTTTCTCTCACCACCGCTCAAGGATTTATCAACCATTCTCTGAAGGTAAAATTCCGGCTGAAGACCGACCAGCTCCAGATAAAAAGATGGATTGGCCTCCTTGTTTTTAAGGGTGAGGTAATCTTTAACAGAGATGCCCTCAAATCTCACCGGTTCCTGCCAGGCCATGGTTATGCCAAGCTGGGCCCTTTCATGGATTTTAAGGTCATTGATAATCCTTCCCTCAAACACTATCTCTCCTGATAGTGGCTTGTAGCCCCCACATCCCATTATCAGATAGGCGAGGGTGCTTTTCCCGGTGCCATTTGTGCCCAGAAGGGCATTAACTTCTGCGGCCTCTAACGTCAATGAAAAATCATGGAGGATTTTTTTGTCGCCGGCATTGTATACCAGTTTTTTAATCTCAAGAATGGACATCTTATTGTATTACCTCCACAATTACCGGCATATATCCCTTTTTTGCCCCTCTTTTGCGGAAAAGAAAAAGGACCAATATTCCAACAATCAGTCCGCCCATGCCGAACAGTGCACTCATGGCATCAGAAGACCGGGTAAACTTTCCGGCCAGGTAAGTACCCAGTATCGCCCCTGTTATCAAAAGCAAAATAGGGATGCCATAGAAAAAGACAGAGGCCTTTACGTAGGCCACTGATTCCACCCGGACCTTGACCTCCATTTTAAACCTCCTGCTTTTAGTGTTCAAAAAATGCCTTTAGCCACCACATAAGCCAGAGGCCGATAAACATGGTTACGATTTGTACGGTAAGCTTCCCGCCTTTGTTTTTTTTGTGCAATTCTGGTATCAGGTCAACCAGGGCTATGTAGATGAATCCTCCGGCGGTAAACGGCACTAAGAAATCTTTCAGCCAAGCGATTTGATTAAAACAAAAATAGGCGATTATGGCACCGGCCATGGCCGTAAGTGCTGACAGGAGATTATACAGGAGGGCCTTTAACTTGCTGAAACCCCCGTATACCAGAATCCCGAAATCACCTATCTCCTGTGGTATTTCATGGGCGGCTACGGCTACGGTTGTAACCAGACCCAGACGGGCATCTGTCACAAATGATGCGGCAATTATCATCCCATCGATAAAATTATGTACGCCGTCACCGATAAGGTTAAGCTGTGTAAAGGTATGGGCATCACACTGACCCTTGTGGCAGTGTCTCCAGTGAAGGAATTTCTCTATCAAAAAAAAGACGATAATCCCTGAAAGTACATAGGTAAATATTGGAGGGCCTTTTGACTCCATGGATTCAGGAAGCAGGTGAAAAAAGGCGCCACCGAGGAGTCCTCCGACCGCAAAGCTCACCAGGTGTTCGATAAATTTCTCCAGCTTATCGGCCTTCATCCCGATGAAGAATATCCCTGTCAATGAAATCAGGCTTACCATGAATGTTGCCAACAAAATGCTCCCGAGTATTGGCATTAGACACCCTTCTGTGGATGGGCCAGTTTTTTAAAAAGTTTTTGTGCAGGAATTACCCGTCTCCCTCGAATGCTCCTAAGAACAGAATATATCGCGACACTACTGCTCCCACCGGAATTGCCCCAGGTATTCCTTCAGCCTTTGTTTGTTTTGCTCATCAAGTGATGGGCAATCGTCGGCGCCTTTTGCTCCCTCTGCCACCCATGTGGCAAAAACCATGCAGGTTGGCTGGCCGCATTCCCGGCAGTTGGTTTTGGGCAAGCGTTTGAGTATCTCAAAAACCTCGGGTCTGGGTGCGGACTCGTACTTAGGTTCAATCTCTGCCCGTTTTTCCCAGGCCGCATTGACCTCCCCTTTGAGCCATTCCAGAATCTTATCTGCCTCCGCTTCGTCCCTGAGCGCATTGATAGCGATTTTTCGAGGATAGACGGTAATCAGTCTGCCCTGTACCTTAAAAGTTACAGACGGTGGCTCCTTTGTATATGAAAACCCGCCCAGTACGGTATTCAGATAGGGGAGTACCTCTCTGATATCTTCGGCCAGGTGGGCAATGCAGTGCACGGATTGAAAACTTGGATTGCATTCTGGCCTGAAAATTTCTTTGGTATAGTTTCTAAGCAACATAGCCTTCCTTCTCAGTATGCCTCCTGCTCCCTTTTTGCTTAAACTCAGCGAAGAGGCGGGACAAAAAGAACCGGCTGTTCGGCATGGCGGGCGACATGGTGCGCCACACTGCCCAGAACTATCTCCCGGACAAGGCCTTTCCCGCGAGTTCCCATGAGGATCAGAGAGCAGTCTTTGGCCCTGGCCCTTTCCACAATCTCTTCGCCGGCCGTTCCGACCGGGAGTTCTATGGTTACCTGCGCCGCGCCCAAGGTTTTAAGACGAATCTTCATTCGCTCGAGCCGCGCCGAATCGAGGCGTCGCAACTCTTCCAAACGCTGAGCCGGGTGCGGCGCCACCTCGGCCTGGGCCCGCACACACATCAGCGTTACCTGGCATTTCAGGGCACTGACCACGGTTTCCAGGTAGGTGAATGCCCTTTCCGCCGTATCGGAAAAATCGGTGGGATAAAGGACATGCGCGAAGAGATTCCGACACTCCCGCAGGCATTCCCCTTCATCTTTAAGTAATTTTGTGCGGATAAGGAGCACCGGCCACTGGGTGATCTGCAGCAGTTTGGAGGAAACGCTCCCTAAGGTAATCGAGGCGGAAACGCCCTTGCCGTGTGAGCCGATGATAATCGCTGATACCTCGTGTTTCTCCGCAAGGTCATTCAAGGCAGGAGCCGGTATGCCAAGGGGCATCTCTATACTTACCTTTATACCTTGCCTTTCCAGTACCTCCTTTTGATGTTCGACATAAGGCCTGGCCTCCCGGGCCAGTCCGCCCTCTAAACCGGGGGTATGGGTCACATGTATAATATGGGCAAGGATGACTTCCTCAAGACCCAGGCTTTTCATCTCACCGGCACACTGAACGAGAACCTCCGAAGCGGGTGAAATGTCAGTGCACAACAGGATTTTATTAAACATATTATCCCCCCTATACGATTTTTTCGACTCTTCAACCAATTTGCTGGACTGGGACAGCTCTGAAGTAGCGCCTCTTGAGCCAGAGGGCTACGTTCACAAGGCTGATCAAAACCGGCACTTCCACCAGGGGACCGATTACAGTAGCGAAAGCCTGACCGGAGTCAATCCTGAAAACAGCCACGGCCACGGCAATGGCCAGTTCGAAGTTGTTGGATGCCGCGGTAAAGCTCAGGGTCGTTGACTGCTCGTAGGTGGCCCCTACCTTCATGGAAAGAAAGAAAGAGACAAAGAACATGATTACGAAATAGATGCAAAGGGGGATGGCCACCCGGACTACGTCCAGAGGAAGCTGGACGATGTATTCCCCTTTGAGGGAAAACATGACCAGGATGGTGAAGAGCAAGGCCATAAGGGTTATGGGGCTGATTTTGGGGATGAATCTTTCCTCATACCACTGGCGTCCCTTGACCTTGAGCCCGATCAGCCGGGTCAACATACCTCCTAAAAAGGGAATACCCAGGTATATAAAAACGCTTTCGGCAATCTGGCCGATGGAAACATCCACCACCACCCCTTTAAGCCCCAGCCATTGAG
Organism: Pseudomonadota bacterium; assembly: GCA_011046395.1. GTDB lineage: Bacteria > Desulfobacterota > QYQD01 > QYQD01 > QYQD01 > QYQD01. The sequence goes on along the minus strand of DSAQ01000033.1, from coordinate 2,988 downwards.
GAACAACAGTAATGAATATGTAGGCATAGAGGGAAAAGAAAAGGACCTGAAAAATAGAGTTGAAGGCCACAAGCCCGGCACAGTATTCGGTATCTCCTGCGGCCAGTTCATTCCAGACAATGACCATGGCGATGCAACGGGCCAGACCGATCAGGATAAGACCCACCATATATTCGTGGTGACCGGAAAGAAAGGTAATGGCCAAAAGAAACATCAGGATGGGGCCTATCACCCAATTCTGAACCAGGGAGAGGCCCAGAACTTTAAAGTTATGGAAAACCTTTCCCAACTGTTCATATTTCACCTTGGCCAGTGGCGGGTACATCATCAGGATCAACCCGATGGCAATGGGGATATTGGTGGTACCGATCTGAAAATAATTGATCACGTTCCGTACGCCGGGGAAAAGATACCCCCCGAACACCCCCGCAAACATAGCCAGGAAGATCCATAAGGTTAGAAATCGATCCAGAAATGAAAGTTTCTTAAGAATTTGTTCGGCCATCTTTTAGACTTTCAGTTTTTTGTCTCTTCAAGATATCCTGCTTAAATATTCTGAGGACAGTGTTCATACCACGTTGCGTTCAAAATGTTACTTCTCCTCAGTTGTCATTGCGAGCGCAGCGAAGCAATCTCGCTTTCAGATTGCCACGTCGTCCGTCGTAGGCGTACTCATGGCAATGACATAATTACAACTTGGTCTCAGGACAGGATAGCAGCTGGGCTTAAGCCAGATTATAAATCTTGGCAATAGCTTCCGGTGTACTTCTTCTCTACTCCAGCATTTTTTTGATTTCTTCAACGCTCGGCACCTTGCCGGCGACTTTGACTACACCATCCACGACCAGGGCTGGGGTGATCATCACCCCGTAGGACATAATCTCTTTGATATCAGCCACCTTCTCCACGGTAGCCTCGATTCCGAGGTCTTTTACCGCCTGCTTTGTGGCCTCGGCCAGTTTATTACATTTCATACAACCGGGTCCCAGTATTTGAATTTTCACAGTGTTACCTCCTTTCCAATTATCCCGTATTGTCAAAAGATTAACCACAGAGCACACAGAGAAAATAAGAATATCAATAAATTAAGATAAGATTTATTCCCTCCCCTCTGTGGCCTCCAAATCTTCTCGCCCTTTTTTCAATCGTCTCAGAAACTGCTTTAGAGAACACAGAGATTACAACAGCACCTGTATTGGTTGTTAGTTATCCGTTATTGGTTATTCGATTAACGGATAACGATTAACGAATAACTGCCTTTTTTGAACAATATTTAGTTTTCTCCGTGCACTCTGTGGTTGTTTTTCATAAAATTTTTGACATTACCAATTATCCCCAGAACGTGCCAAAAACCTTGCCGGCAACCGTAGCCATGACGCAGACCAGGGTAATAAAGAGTATGGTTTTTTTGGTGCCCATAACCTGGCGGATGACCAGCAGGCTGGGCAGGCTTAGAGCCGGTCCGGCCAGAAGTAACGCCAGGGCTGGGCCTTTCCCCATTCCGGCACCGAGTAAGCCCTGTAAAATTGGAACCTCAGTCAGCGTGGCAAAATACATAAACGCCCCGGCTACACTGGCAAAGGCATTCGAGAACCAGGAGTTTCCACCCACACTGGTTGCTATCCACCTTTCCGGGATAAGGGCTGTATGTCCCGGGCGTCCGAGGAGAAACCCCGCTGCCAGTACACCGAGGAAAAGAAGAGGCAGGATCATTTTGGCATAATTCCAGGTAGATGCGCCCCATTCCCTTAACTCAACTGCCCTGAACCAGAGAAAAAGCACCACCAGGAGTCCAAGAAACACGGCCCCTGCAATATAAAAGCGAGTCTTATAAATGCTGGTATAAAGCGAGGGGGCATAGTCCAGGGAAGAGATATTATCTTTTGGAATAACCTGGATTGCGTTGCCGTCAATTTCCTTAAAGTGGTATTCGGTCAGCGTTTCACCAGAGAGAACTCCCTCCAGCACAGTTCCATTATTTAAAGTAATTTTAACATCACCTGGCTTGCCCCAGTCGGCAAAGACCAAAAAGCCGATCATTAGAGTAAAGTAAATAATCATCTTCCAAAGTGGCTTGCCCTGTTCTTCCTCAGGCAGCAATATGGCCGCGGCCTTCTTGGCCTTTTCCCGTTCTTCTTTCAGAAAGGCCAGGTGCATCAAAAGACCGATGATGATACTGAAACCAACGGCGCTAACAGCGCGGGCCACACCAAGTTCTATGCCCAGCACTCGTGCGGTGAGGATGATGGCCAGGACATTAATGGCCGGCCCGGCGTAGAGGAAGGCCGTGGCCGGGCCAATGCCGGCCCCGCGCGCGTAGATACCGGCAAAGAGAGGCAGTATCGTGCAGGAGCAGACGGCCAGGATACCGCCGGATACCGAGGCCACGGAATAGGCCAGCCACTTTTTGGCTTGGCCGCCAAAGTACTTTATAACACTGGCCTGGCTGATAAAGACACCGATGGCCCCGGCAATGAAGAAGGCCGGAACCAGACAGAGAAGCACATGTTCCCGGGCATATTCCTGGAGCATCATAAAGGCCTCCAGGCCAGACTGCCGCACGATAGGGTGAGCAAAGGGGATGAAATATGCCGCAAGAAAAATGCCGACCATAAGGCCGATAGTCTTCCATTCTTTCAATTTATTTTACCTCGTAGGCTTTCCATCTGAAAATCCCCCCTTGCCCCCCCTTTTCCAAAGGGGGCGTGGGGGGATGGGGGGGATTATTCCCATTGTCCTTTGTGCCGCTATGTGGGATGAATGTTTCATCTCGAGTTGTTTTTGAGGGATTAAAGTGTACAACAGGGCCTTACCAGTTCTAAATGGGCCTTCACGTGGGCCTCTAATACTTCCTCGATGCAGTCAAAGAAATTGGTAACGTTCAAAAGTGTTTACATGGTGACAATTCAACCGATGCGATCCGGATGTTGAAGTAGCCGTTGATTCCGAGTTTTTCTTTCCAGTATTGCTCCCATTTTTTCCGGGAGT
>DSAQ01000255.1 GCA_011046395.1 Pseudomonadota bacterium | reverse complement strand
TCTACGCTTCGCAGTGATTGTTACCGCACACCACGCAAGACTCGGTGCTTGACTGCTGGCTAGGCTTTATCAAGGCGGCCATTTCAGACCACAGTCTTCCATGCGCTTACAAGGCGCAACTCCTACACCACCGTACGTACCGTTCGGTATACGGCGGTTCAAGTAACGACTCCAGAGTTTCCCTTGCCCACCTACTTCTTCTTGGGGACTTGCTGGCCCAAGATATAACGTTGTTTCTCACCGTGCTCTTTGTTTATGCCCCTGTTTCCCCGCCCGATCTATCGCCCGCGTGATACTCGATGTGTTGACACCAAGAGGGGGGACCTTGAAGAAATCTGCTACTTCTGCCTCGATTCGTATTTCCCAATAGCCTTTGCGATTGCAGAAGTACATAAACACAGGTGCCTGGCTATCCCGGCCGCCGTAATACCCAACTCGCAATTCAATCGATACGAAATCTCCACCCTGGGTTCCGAAACCTTGCTCGCTGAAGGCGTGAAGCCGGAAACAGTAGTTTCCGGATGAACACCAACTCGATAACAGCTCTTTTTTCATGTTAGACAGAAAGCAGGCTATTTCTGGAGGAGGCTAATGACTCATCTGTAGGAGTGCCTTCCGGCCACGGCCCGCCTTCGGCGGGCCAGGTGCGCCAGAGGCGAACGGGACGGTGGGTAATAGAATACCACATTGTGGAAAACATTTTCCCTCAAAGCGGAAAAATATTACACACATGGGACCCTGCACTACTAACAAAGAGCAATTAAAACAACAGATTACAAATACAAGAGGTGATGGCATGAAATATGCTCGCCCATAGCAAAGAGGGAAAGGGGCATGCCACAAAGAGGTAACGGGAACAATACCAGTCGAAGATCCGCCGAGGCGGAATATAAAAAGCCGGTGACATGCATAGTATGCGGTAAAAAATGGGAGGTAGATTGTTTTACTCCTTATAAAGCTAATACCCCATCCTCCGGGCTGTGTGATATTTGTCAGGTACAAACTGTAACCCCGGTTATTCGCAGGAGGCAATTAAAAGAAGGTAATTTTGATTGCTTTGGTAAGGCCCTTGGTGGGTTTTGTGACCAGTCTAACTGCAAGTATTTACTGCCATGTCTTCACCTTTCCGCCGTCGCAGCATCTTACAGAGAAAGCTCAGCCACTTTCCATGAGAGAGAATGTAAGCAATAAAGCAGGGAGAAAAAAATGTTAACCAAAGAATCTGTTGCTGCTGAGTATAACAGGAACAGCGCGCCCCGGCGAATCTGCCTAGGGCACGACCGGACAGCCGTGATGACGATACCCATGGGATACCGCCTTCCCTTCTTTGTCTTATTTATCCTCTCCTGCTCAATACTTGATTATCTCTTTACCGTAAGACACATAATAGCCCTTGGACTAAGAGAATTGAACCCGGTCATGTATTATCTCTTTACACTGGGCGGGTATCAGGCTTTCCTCTTCAAATATCTTATGACCGCCGGGGGTCTGCTTCTGCTTTGTGCCCTGAGCAGGCATCTGCGCATCAACTGGTTAATTACCGGCATCGCCGTCTTATACACCATACTTACTCTGTATCATGTCTTCCTGCTTCGTTTCGCGTGAGGTAAGCATCCGGCCATCAGCTATGAGCCATGAGCTATCATGCCTGTCTTATCTCTTCTCCTTAAGTTTTTTCAGCACGTCTCCTAATTTCCTTAGTTCTTCACCGTAGGCGGCCCAGTTTTCCTCTTTCAGATAGCGCCGGGCATTTTCAAAATGACGCCAGGCCGACTCCCCGAGCTCAGAAGGTCGCTCTTCGGATGTGGATGGGACGGATGTCAGCGCCTGAGCTGTCCTGGGAAGTCTTGTTCCAAAGAGTCTGGCCAGAGATTGCTCCAGTGTCTCTTCCATCGCTATCGAGTTTTCGTAGGCTACGATAACACGTTTTAATTCAGGGATCTGCCCGGTTTCAGCCTTGAGGTATATGGGTTGTACATAGATCAAGGACTCCTCGACGGGAATAACGAGAAGCGTCCCCGGGATAACGTTTGAGCCTCGCTGATCCCAAAGCGAAAGCTGCCGGGAAATCTCCGGTTCCTGATTGATTCTGGACTCGATTTGTCGTGGTCCGTATATGAGCTTCTGTTTGGGAAATCGATAAACTACTAACTTTCCATACTCCTTTGGGTCACATTTGGCACACATCCAGGCGGCCAGGTTATCTTTCTTACTGGGATTAAACGGTGTCATGAGGATGAACTCCTCTTTGTCCTCGCCCGGAAGCCGCATGATGGTATAATAAGGCTCCATCTGGACATTTTCGGCGCGCAGGCTGCCCGGTATTTTCCACAGATCCTCTTTGTTGTAAAAGGTCTGGGGCTCTGTCATGTGATACGTGGCATATATGTTTGCCTGGATGCGGAACAGCCAGTGCGGATAGCGGAGATGGTTTTGCAGGTCCTCATCCATGGCGGAAAGCGGCTTGAATACACCGGGGAATATCTTGGCATAGGTGCGAATTATCGGGTCGCTGGCATCCTTGATAAAAAATTCCACATTTCCATTGTAAGCATCGACCACGGCCACTACCGAGTTGCGTATATAATTACCCCCGCCTTTCACCCGTCTGGAGTAGGGATACAGATCGGAAGAGGTATAACCATCTATAAGCCAATAAAGCCTGCCGCCGGAAATTACCATATATGGGTCGCGATCTATCCGGAGGAAAGGGGCCAGTTTTTTTATCCGGGGATAAACCGCGCGGTCAAACAGAATGCGGCTTCCGGGTGTTATATCCGTAGAAAGAAGCATCTTCAAGGAACCAAACCGAAACGCCCATAAGGCCTTGTCCAATACTGAATTTATTCGGATTCCATCTCTGCCCTCGTAGCGGGCAAATACATTTTGTTCCCCGGAAGGATAATCAAATTCCTTAAGCCTGGTATTGACAAAGACATAGTCGTTATCAATCTCTCCGAAGTAGATCTCAGGCCTGTCCACCTTGAGATTGGTTTTGGAAACCGGCGGGATATCCTGGATCATAAGCGCCGGCAGCCCCTCCCGGGTCACCTGATTAACCACGCCCAGAGTCAGTCCATAACCATGGGTATAAATCTGGTGCTCGTTAATCCATACCCGGCTGGGGAGATCGTCATAGGAAAGCTCCCGCGGCGAAAGCATGATCTGACGGTATTCGCCGTTTATATAGTAGCGGTCATTATCCACAGACAGGAATTTGTAATAGGTCCGTATCTCCTGGATCTGGCTATACGTCTCAAGTAAAGGCTGGTGATCCCAGAGCCGTATGTTCTTGATGGTCAGGTCGTTTCTGGCCAGGCTATCCGGCGTCAAAGAGGCGGTGGCGGAAAGGTCACGCTCCTCAATACTCGTAATGCCATACCCGGCGCGTGTAGCCGCTATATCACGCATGAGGTATGGTGTTTCCTTGGCTATCTCGTTCGGCAGCACCACCAGGCGCTGGAGGGCCATGGGGTAGATGTAGATCCCCAGGAGGTAGATGCCGGCAAAGGCGGCCAGTGTGCCGTAGATGGCCTTAACATTGTAGCGAAAGAAGTTATAAAAGAAAGCACCGGCTGTGCCCAGGGAAATCGCAACCATTACATTTAAGGCCGGAAGCAGCCCGTTTTCATCTGCATAACCGGCCCCGAAGACAACGCCGCGGCTTTTATAAAGTAAGTCGTACCGTGCCAGGAAAAAATAACCGGCTATAATAACAAAAAAGGCCGTGCCAAACAGGACCAAATATCTCTTGGCCGGCAGGCGGAAATCGACGCCTTGTGGCGATAGTACAATCTGCAGGCGGAGGGCAAAGATTCCCAGAGTAGCTAAAAACATTACAAACAGGAGTCTGAACAGCCACCCGAACAAGAATTCGATAAACGGCAGCTTAAAGATATAAAATCCAATGTCATGTCCAAAAAGCGGATCGCTTTTACCAAATGGGACGCCGTAAAAGAAATTGAGAAAAGGTTCCCACTGGGCCGCCCCATAAAAGGCCATTACTACACCTATCAGAATGGACGCGCCTTTTAAGAGATAGGGGATATTCCCTGACAGGCGATCCATAGCCGAAAACTGTAAATACTCACCAGAGCCAAGGACCACCGGTCCGCCCCAACGCTGAGCGAAAATCCCGTTCAAATAAAAAAGTAGGCCGGAGACCAGACCAAAGACCAGCCCCAAAAGGGCCTGCATGTTGAAGACCCGGGTAAAGAGCAGAGAAAAATCGAGGGACTTAAACCACAGCCAGTCCGTATAAAGGACTACCGTCGTCTGTCCAAAGACCAGGGCCAGGAATGCGACCACTGCCCCTATAATAAGAAGACGCCTTGTTTTATCCACCTAATAGCTCCTTTATTTTGTTTTTTTGACCGCAGCCACGATCCAGGAAGCGGCCTGGTGAATCTCCTCTTCGGTCGTATATCGGCCCACCGTCAGGCGTATAGCCCCCATCCCAACTTCCTTCGGCACTCCCATGGCGGCCAGGACGTGTGACAGGGTAACCGAACGGTCATGACAGGCCGCGCCGGTAGAGGCGCATAGACCGGGGATACCGTCCAGTATTTCCCCGCCTGTCAGGCCCGGGAAGGCGATATTCAAGGTATTGGGGAGCCTTTTATCCTTAGGCCCGTTGAGTACTACGTCTGGAATCTCTGAGACGATGCTTTCAAAGAGTTGATCCCGCAGTCTCCTTTGCCGGTCGGCATCATCGTGCCGGCGCCTTCCGGCGATCTCACAAGCCGCGCCCAAGGCCGCTGCCAGGATAACATTTTCCGTGCCGCCGCGCCGGCCCCCTTCCTGTCCCCCGCCATGCAGAAGCGGCTCCAGTGCGGCCCCATCGCGTATATAAAGAGCGCCGATCCCTTTAGGCGCATAAACCTTGTGGCCGGCTACGGTCAGAAAATCTACGCCCATATCTTCAACGTATGTCTCGACCTTTCCTACGGACTGTGCAGCGTCACTGTGAAAATATATGCCCCGGGCACGGGCGATAGCACCTATCTCGCTAATGTGCTGGATGCTTCCGGTCTCATTGTTGGCGTGCATGATACTGATCAGGACGGTGTCCTTGCGTACCGCCCGGCGGACATCATCCGGGTCAACCATACATTGACTATCTACGGGAAGAAAGGTGACTTCCCAGCCATATTCCATTAACAAAATGGCCGGCTGCAGGATGGAAGGGTGTTCAATCCGGGAGGTGATAACATGCCTCCCCTTCTTACGAAGGGCCCAGGCCACGCCTTTCAGTGCGGCGTTATTGGATTCCGTGCCCCCGCTGGTAAAAATCACCTCTTGCGTGCTGCACTTAAGGAGTCCCGCGACCTGGCCTCTGGACATTTCCAACGCCGCCCGCGCCTCCCGACCTATTTGGTGCGAACTGCTGGGATTGCCCCATTTCTCTTCTATAAATGGTATCATGGCCGCAGCCACTTCGTGGTCAATGGGGGTAGTGGCGTTGTAGTCAAGGTAGATCAATACAATCTCCTGCCTGTATCGGAAATTCGGAAAACTCCATTACCTCTTCCATACTATTGGCTCTGCCACCGGAAGTCAAGGATAAAGGACATCCTTGATACATTCCTAAAACGGGGCATTTTGCGTTACCCTGCGGAGTATTTACCCAAAAATAATGTCCCGGGAAAATAGACAGAAACTAAATATGAAGTGCAATCAGCTAGTTATATATAAATGCACAGTTTGGCATAGAAATGGCAATTTCTAAAAATGATGCATAGGAAAAGGCAAGGCAACAAGTGACATCTGGTTTTGAACCCCGCATACTGGCATTTATATGCACTGGCCATCCTTTGGACTTAACGAAACGCTTAAGAGGCCGGGCACCGGTTGATATCCGCATGGTCAAGGTGACTTGTTCATACCGGATTGAGCCGGAGATACTGTTGGAGCCGTTCCTGGCCAATTTTGACGGCGTCCTGATATTAGAATGCCCTCTGGATTACTGCCGCAGCCGGACAGAGACTGACTCCGGCGCTGAAATATTCCACGAGATAGCCGCCTTACTTGATGCGGCCCACATACAAAGAGACAGATTATGCCTTGACAGGATCCCGGCTATAAAAGGCAGAGGGCTGTATGACATAGCCAGAAAATTTGCAGAGAAGATGATATCCCTGGGTCCATTACATTTGAACAAACTGTCCCGCGAAAAACTCAGGACGTTACAAAACAATCTTGAGACCAGAAGAATCCGGGGACTTGTTGCCGCCGGGCTGAGTCAGGTGAACACCAGGAAAACAGGAAAGAAGAGAATGTGCCCACCCTCAGGGGCCGCTCGCCGGGACGAATACATCAAAAATTGGCTCTCCGTACTCATCGAAGAAAACCCCATCACCCTCATGCACATCGGTGAAGTAATGGATATCGAGGTAAGGCATATATCCGAATACTTACTGGCCATGGAAAGGGAACAGCGTATTAAGATTTCAGCCGTGCTGAAAGAAGAAATCTCAAATTTGATGTTCTCGTAAAAAGTCCCTAAAGCCCCCTCTCCCTTGACGGGAGAGGGTTGGGGTGAGGGTGAAAATAGCGATGTTTCAAATGGTTACGTTCCCCCTCCCCTTCATCCCCTCCCGCCAGGGGAGGGGAATTTTGACTTCCAACGAACTCAAACAAGTTCGTTCTAAATAGGATGCCGCTCGCAGTATAAGTTAGCTTTTTTACGAAGCCGTCAATACATGAGATGACAGACAGCCAGGGCAGCACCGATACCGGCAACGTCGGCCGTGAGAGCGGTCGCCAGGGTATGGCGTATCCGGGTAACCCCTATGGCGCCAAAATAAATAGCCAGCACATAGAAGGTGGTTTCCGTAGATCCCTGCATGGTTGAAACCAGAAAGGATGAAAAACCATTTGGGTCACGGCTGACTACCTCGCTCACCAGGCCAAAGGCGCCTGTCCCGGAAAGTGGGCGCATGAGGGCCACCGGCAGGGCATCGACCGGCATACCGATCAGAGAGGTAACCGGCTCCAGTATCCTGACCAATATATCAAATGCCCCGGAGGCCCGAAACATGCCAATGGCTACCAGGATCATAACCAAAAACGGGATAATACGAATGGCTACCTGAAACCCCTCCTTGGCCCCGTCCGTGGCTGCCTCGTAAACCCTGACCCCGCGCACATAGCCAAAGAGTAAAAGGCCGCACATGATAAGAGGCACCAGCCAATAGGTAATGACCTCTTTACCCAGGGCCAGGGCGTCGCCATCCCTGGTGAGACGATAGATGAAGGCACTACCTATAGCCGCCATAATGGAAATGGCCACCACCTTGCCCAGACGGCCGGGCGGTGATAGATCCACTTTTTCAGGCGTCTCTCCTCCCGAAGAATCTGAGGCATCCCCGGGATTAACAACGAGATCTACCGCGTATCCCTCTGGTTCGCCGCGCCGGGCCAGGATTTTGGCCGCGGCAATAGCTACTGTAGTCGAGCAAATAGTAGCAATAAGGGTGGGAATAATAATAGACGCCGGATCAGCCGCCCCGGCTGCCGCCCGCACACCGATTATTCCAAGGGGCAGGATAGTGACGCTGGAGGTATTTATGGCCAGGAAAAGGGCCATGGCATTTGTTGCCTGCCCCTTATGCGGATTGAGTTTGTCAAGCTCCATCATGGCCTTTATGCCCATCGGCGTGGCGGCATTGCCCAGGCCGAGGACATTGGCCGAGATATTCATGATCATGGCCGACATGGCAGAGTGACCGGGCGGCACCTCCGGAAACAGCCGTACCATTACCGGCCGCACTGCCCTGGCCACCATAGAAAGCAGTCCTCCAACCTCGGCCACCTTCATTAAGCCCAGCCAGAGGGCCATGATGCCTACCAACCCAATGGCCAATTCCACCGCGCCCTTGGCCGCCTCAAAAGAGGCATCCAGGGTCTCTTTCATCTTTCCACTATAGGCCGCTGCCACCACGGATAGAAGAATCAGAAAAAGCCAGATGATATTGATTAATGCCGGTTTTTTATTCATTGCCGGTTCTTAAAGTCCCTGACGGGAATGGATAAGGCATAACCGGGGCAAGAGTTTCACATTCCGGATGGTTTGTCAATGATAAGCGTTCGGACGTGTGAACGTCAAATTTGTCGCAATCCCCTCTTCATCGGGTCAGTCGTTCCTTCGTATTGAAATATCCAAAAATGGATTTTATTTCCGGGGAAGTCGCAATCCCCTCTTCATCGGGTCAGTCGTTCCTTCTTTTTCAAAGAAGTTTTATCGAGTTTGGGTGTCTAACTGTCGCAATCCCCTCTTCATCGGGTCAGTCGTTCCTTCGATTGTTTCGACATCAACGCTAACGCTATGACGTGTCGCAATCCCCTCTTCATCGGGTCAGTCGTTCCTTCATATGGACACGGAATGAACACACAAGCTGGCATCATAGGTCGCAATCCCCTCTTCATCGGGTCAGTCGTGCCGTCGATGCATGTAGGGCGTTAGGCATCGAAATCAAGCCTAACAGTCGCAATCCCCTCTTCATCGGGTCAGTCGTTCCTTCCCGGACGGGAAGTTTTAGTTACAAAGTCTGGTGAGACTAGTCGCAATCCCCTCTTCATCGGGTCAGTCGTTCCTTCTAAT
>DSAQ01000076.1 GCA_011046395.1 Pseudomonadota bacterium | reverse complement strand
CCCGGAAAAAATGGGAGCAATACTGGAAAGAAAAACTCGGAATCAACGGCTACTTCAACATCCGGATCGCATCGGTTGAATTGTCACCATGTAAACACTTTTGAACGTTACCAAGATATTAGATAGATGATACGTCGCGCTTGGTCTTGGCGGCCTGGATAGTTGGCCGCACATCCGTAAACGCCTTGCGGACTAGATAACGTACATCACTCCAGAGATTTTCACTGCCTAGGAAGGCGATAACAATGGTGCGATTGTTTCTTTTGAACATACCCACATAGGTTCTCTGGGCGGCACGGGTAAAGCCCGTCTTACCGCCCTCCGCCCCTTCTACCTGCCAGAGGGCCTTATTGTGGTTGACAACAAATTTGCCGCCGTGAATTTCAAATTTCCGGGTTTTGAGAATATTGGAAAATTTTTCATCCTGCATGGCCTTTTTGAAGATGACGGCCAGATCATATGCAGTTGTACATTGACCGGGGGCAGTTAGGCCGCTAGACGTACGGCAGACTGTGTTTTTAGCGCCGAGGGCATGTACGGTCTGAGTCATTATTTGAGCAAACTCTTCTTCTGATCCGGCTATCTTTTCCGCCAGGGCCCTACTAGCATCATTGGCTGAGTGAAGCAAGGTGGCATAGATCAGGTCTATAGCCGGATATACTTCTCCACACCGCAAATACGCCTTTTGTGGGGGGGCCGTTTGCGCGTAGTGGCTCACTCGAACCGGGTCGTTTTCATCCAGGTTTTTTAACGCCAGGAGACCGGTGACTATTTTGATGGTGCTGGCCGGCTGTAAAGGAAGATATGGATCTTTGGCAAAGTAAATATCATTGGTATCGGCGTCCAGGACTATAGCTGAACGGGCGGTAAACGCAGAATAATATTGACGGCGATATTTTCTGGATGCCTTACGTAGCCTCTTCTTATTGTACTTCTTGGCCTTCTTGCGATATTTTTTTACAGAGGCCGTTTGCTTCGCTTTCTTTTGGGTGGTGTAGCAGACTTTCTTTTTGGTATGCTGGCATTTTTTAGTCTTTGCAAAAGAGGAGGTTGAAGGTAGGATAAGAATTAGTGCAAGTGTAAAAATGAGAAGGGCTCTACACCGCATGGATTAACTCCTTTGCTCACTTAATCTTCTTGCCAGTTAGATATATACTATATTTTAAAAGCACAAAGCAAGTTTTTTTCAGTGCCCATGCTATTTTTATGGGTCATACTATCTTTTTCTTTCTTATTTATCGGCATTCTTTTATGAAACTTAATAGTTTTCCCCGTTATTTTTGATTTTTTACGATTATGGAAATGACCGAATATCCTGTACCCATAGAGTTTTTCAATGAGGATAAGGTTCCGGACTGGCTGGAAGTGACCATTATTGCCCCCGCCCACCTTTTTCCGTTATTGGAAAAGTTTTTTCATCTGACTACTCCACGTGTAGTCATCCGCTATTCTGAGCAAGGACTCATATCAGACTGTGCGCAAACATTCGTTGCCCGTATCCCATATAGTACGGATCCGGACGACGTCCTGAAAAATTTGGATGCATACCTGGGACTTCTGGAAGATAAGTATTGTTTAGATACGCCCATATATTTGGAAACGAGATACATTCATGACGGCAGAGATGTGTTCACTGCTTTCCAGGTTTCTCCACGCTTTACCGTGATCCCTAAATGGGAAGACACCTCGCTGCCGGACGACATAGTTATTCGACTGAATCCGGGCAGGGTTTTTGGCACGGGCCAGCATCCCAGTACCTTGTTGTGCCTGCGTGTCTTAGAGGAAATAGGGGACGAAGGATTTTTTGCCAATAGCCCGACTGTTCTGGATGTGGGCACGGGAACGGGCATACTTTCTATTGCCACAGCTAAACTCGGAAGTGGGGCGGTCCTGGCGCTGGAAGTCGATGAGGAGGCAGCCGGGATAGCCGGAGAAAACGTCTCTCTGAACCGCCTCGAACACCGGATAGAGGTATCTCTGATGCCTCTTTCTAAGATTGAAGGTTGTTTTAGGCTTATCACGGCCAATCTCACCACCTCTGTAGCGCTGTATCTGGCAGATGATATCTGTCGCCGATTAATGCCAAATGGATTTTTGATCCTTTCCGGGATAAGACACGCACAGACTGAGGCTATGGTTGCCCGTTATACAGGCCGGAATTTAAAGCTGGTAAAATTATATAGAGATGGATCGTGGGGAGGCTGTTTATTTACACGGTAAGTTTTTTCAGGACGTCTTATAAGGAACTGAAATAACCGTTTTCGGCCGATGTTACTGAATTTTTTTCCTATCACCTGAATGGGACAATAAGTGATAGCTTTCAACAACGCAACGTCCCGCTGGTTTTACAGGAGGATATAGGATTGTCCCTCTTTATGTTATAAATTATTTGCAATAATTTCCTCTAAGATACCTTTGGTAATCATTTTTAAATTCAAAAGATACTCGATGTGATTAAAGGTTTCCTCCAAAGGTCTGCTTGTAGACTGCCAACCGATTCCGTCAGTTATCCAGACGAATTTATGACCGTCTCTCGCGAGAAAATCATAAAGGGACTTGTATTCTCCAGCAGTAGATTTAAGTTTCGAACCGCCACCGCCGTAGTAATTGGCTTCTATGAGATAGAGTTTCTTGCCATTATAAACGCCGAAGTCAAACCTTCTCTTTGATTTATCAACGCTTAGCTTTACTCCCCATTTAGCCAAAACCCTTTGAGAGGTAGCTTGTGTCATATAGCTGAAACCACGTGCTTTACATATACCTTTGATATATACCTCAACAACCCGTTCCATCGCTGTTCCGCCGCGATTTTTCCTGCCATTACTGTCAAGCCCAACCTCAATACCAATCGTATAATCAACGAGATTTTTTATTGTCTTATCTTCGAATATTTTCAGTAAGCCTGTTTCACGAGCAAAGTGAACAGCTTTTGAAATTTCAGCATCTGAGAATTCTTTGTTTTTAAATGTCTTTATATGCGCTTAACGGTTAAAAGCGTTATATGTGGATACAAGGTGACTGTCAAGCTCTTTATCGCACATATTCTTGAAAGGAGGACGATACCTTAGTTGTTGTTTTGCTATATAGTCCTTGCAAAAGCGTTAGAATCTATCGTTAACGGTCATAAGCCCGTAATCGCCGGATGTATTTTATAAGGACTTTATCGTCCAGCTACATTCACATTGCAAACCTTAACAGCCAAGGGGCCGCTGTAGGATTCCCGTCTGGTTGTTTCCTGAGAAAAATAGATTTCCTGCATGGCTTTGGACATAGTGCCGGAGATTGATCCTCCTTTGATCGGCACGCGTTTATCCCCATCAATTAGATACCCCACGCGAATCTCTCCGGAAAAGGCCCCGGTAACCGGATTGGGCTCAAAAGTAGAAAACTTGAGAAGATAAAGCACCGGGGTAGGGGACATGAGGTCTTTCAGAGAATAATCTCCGGGCGAGACCACAACATTCGCGAAGTCACCGGTAGGCTTTATTCCCAGGTAATCGGCATACCGCTTATTGGCGGTGCGATTTCTGAAGATGTTATTCTCAACCACTAAGGCCTTTTCAGGGGCCAGCCCATTTTCGTCAAAAGATTTGCTCTTCATGCTTCCCGGCAAAAGGGGGTCACTTATGAGCGTGAGCCTCTCGCCCTTTGTGTTACTCAATATAGGCTCGTTTTCTTTAAACTGAGACCATCCCTGATAGGCGGCCAGGCCGCTGGCTTGGGCGATGAAATAATTAAAAAAGGTATCCAGGGCCTCTTCCGCAAATATCACATCATACAGCCCCGTAGGCGGTACCTCAGCCGTCAACATATCCCGGGCATAGGCGGCATATTGACTCAGGGTGGGAGCCAGGTTGAGGTCGTTATAAAGGCGGCAGCGCTTTAGGCCTTCAATCTCACCCTCTTTATCTTTGTTTTTGGCCAGGAAGACAAAGTTAACCATGATTTCCGTCTCTTTACGGCTGGCGCTGAGGCCATTAGAGTTAAGAAGGGTGTATGTACTTTCCGCCATGAATATTTCAGAAGAACTTAATTCGATTCCCGGATAGCTGAAAGTG
The DNA here is from genome assembly GCA_011046395.1 of Pseudomonadota bacterium. Classification (GTDB taxonomy): domain Bacteria; phylum Desulfobacterota; class QYQD01; order QYQD01; family QYQD01; genus QYQD01. The sequence continues at coordinate 4,612 of DSAQ01000076.1, read as the reverse complement.
ATTAGCTCCCCGTGGATCTGCTCAAGAAAATATACCGGATCAGATGCAACCTTTGCATCAAAAGTCTTTACGGCGGGGTAGGTCGATCCGGGTTCGGGCAGAGAGAAGGGCGGGTTGGCAATCAGCCGGGCCATCTCCAGGGCGGATTTAATCTTTGGGCGTGGGAGATCATCTCCAGTCAGCACAAAGGAAGACTCTCCCAGGAAACTCTGACCATTTCTTTCGTAAGTGAGATATATCCTTACCTGAAATTCTTCAGTGGTCACTTCCCTGATATTTTCTACGTCCTGAAAGATAGTATAAAGCTGGGACTTGCGGTGCTTTATATTGGTTACTTCCCACGCCGTCAGTTCCTGCACCGAAGACAGATGCTCAGCGATCTCAGAGAGATACATTTTTATCCTTTCTCAAACCTTATACGTATCTTCTTAATTAGACTTATTTATTGAACTCTTTTGTCTCTGAGCGAAATTTACTGAAGCAATGGGGTACCCATTCGAGAGCGAGCAGGAAGGGGCAAAACATTCCCCACCTGCGAGCTCCGAAAGGCTCATTGCGAAAGCTATGGAGCGAAGATATAAAGAGTTCATCAGAAAAGTCCGATTAGCCTAATCTGGCTTTTAATCTTACATAGGGCCCGCCGTCCGTTACCTTGACCCATTCTTTATGTCCCTTACCGCACATACCCAGACCGGAAATCTCAATCTTGTCTCCGACCATTGTAATCGACCCGAGAAGTTCTGGAACAGACCCGGTTACGATTACCGGGCTGTAAACCTTGCCTGTCAGTTGGCCATCACGTATCTCCGCAGCATAATAACCTTCCAGTTGAATGCCCCATCCTTTGGGGTCTTCCATTCCGTTTGAGGGATGTTCAAGGAGGTAACCGAAAGAGATATCCTTTAGCATCTCTTCAAGAGAATTCTTTCCAGGTCCAAAATAGGTATTCGTCATTCGGGCATAGATCTTGTTACTGAAAGATTCTCTGCGTCCGTTGGCCGTGCGCCTTATATTGAGACGAAGGGCAGAGTTAAGGTCAGTTAAGCCGGATTTTAGTATACCGTTTTCGATTATCTGCGTTTCACTCGCCGGTTGCCCCTCATGGTCGAAGAAAAAAGAGGCGGCCTGGCCGGGGAGGGCGGGTGAGTCAAACATATTGACCAGAGGAGAGGCCACATGTTTATTAATGTACTCCGCACCCTTGGCCCTGTGCTTAAGGAACATATCTGTCTCCATGCCATGGCCAAAAGCCTCATGGGCAAACATGCCGGCAAAGGCCGGAGAGAAAATGCAGTCGTAGTATCCGGGGTTAAGACGCTCCGCAAAAAGGATGGAGGCACAATCTGCAATGAGCTTATCAAGCTTATCTTCGGCTATGGCAGCATGTTCATAGCCTCCCTGATAGGCATGTCCGGTATGGAGCTCGGCGGCTCTCTCACCGTTACACATCACAACAAAGGCCACTGCCTGGGTCCTTTTTAGATCCTGATAGAGTTTCTTGTGCCGGTTAACGAAAAGTTCCCGTGTCCTCACAAAAAGGTATTGGCAAAGGGCGCTGGTTACCCGTTTGTCAGCCTGTTCCAGCCGGTTTTTACAGGACCGGCAGAGGTCTATCTTTTGAGCAAGAGGGACGTCTTCGTTTTTTATCTGACGCTGGACGTAAAATTCCTGGTCCGTCATTTCTCCAGGGTCGATTACAGGGCCATCGTAGCGAATCAGGTCTTCTGCTTTTTTGACGAGGTCCTGCGCCGTCTTTTTCAGCATCTCCGGCCTAAGGTCGTTTGTTGCTGCTTCCATGAAGTGGCGTCCGGTGAAGACCGTGAACACTACTCCTCGCTGGGGAGGTAATGGCTCGGCCTTCTGTTCATGAGTCTCTACGGTGACCTTTTCTCCTTCCGTCTCCATAGCCAGGGCGGAGGCGGAGGGGACCTTTTTCTCCATGTCAAAGACGAGATCGGCTAATGGAAATTTAAGCATCTTAATCATATTTATTATCATACTCAACGGGCAGGCTATTGCCAAGAATAAAAAGCTTGTATCGACTATTGTACGCATGCTATTATAAATACAAAACGTTTCGTTTTAACTAACAAAACTCTCTGGCGAGGTAAGAGGTAATAGGTATGATAAGAAAACCAGCCGTAGCCGGTCAATTTTATCCGGGATCGGCGGCCGCCTTAGAAAGAGAAGTACAGTCGTATCTGGTTCCGGGGGAGAAGAAGGAAGTTTTGGGGGTTATTTCCCCTCACGCCGGTTATATATACTCCGGCCACGTAGCCGGGGCGGTCTTCTCCTGTATAGCCGTGCCCGATGATGTGATTATATTAGGCCCGAATCACCGCGGCATGGGCGATCCTTTTGCCATGATGGCTGAAGGTTCATGGCAGATGCCCAACGGCGAGGTATCTATCAATAAGGAACTCGCCTCCCTGATACTTGAGTATTCGCGTTATATTACAGATGATTACCGCGCCCATGCTTATGAGCACTCATTAGAGGTGCAGGTTCCTTTTCTGCAGGCCTTAAATAAAGATTTTAGACTGGTGCCCGTTGCCCTGGGCCGGGGAAGCTGGGAGGTATGCCGGGAGATCGGCGAATCCATAGTCAGGGCCATCAAGGATTACGGCCGGAAGGTACTTATTGTGGCCAGTTCAGATATGACCCACTACGAGTCTGATAAGTCCGCCAGGCAGAAAGATAAACTGGCTATTGACCGCATCCTGGCCCTTGATCCGCAGGGCCTTTTAGCCACAGTCTTTAAACACGATATTTCTATGTGCGGGGTTATCCCGGCGATGATTACCCTGGCAGCCTGCAAAGAGCTAGGGGCCACCCATGCCGAACTGGTTAAGTATGCCACCTCAGGTGATGTTAGTGGTGATTACCTGCAAGTGGTCGGGTACGCCGGACTTTACATAGAGTAAGCTTGATAAAACTAAAAATGTTTATTACATTGACGAGGCCTTTTGGCCTCGTTTTAATTTTTGTACTTGAGGGAGCGGTAACTATGGCCGAGATACGCACGCGTTTTTCACCCAGTCCTACGGGCTATCTCCACATTGGCGGGGCACGCACCGCCCTGTTTAACTGGCTTTTTGCCCGGAGGCATGGCGGGACATTTATTCTGCGGATTGAAGACACAGACGTAGCCCGCTCTACAGAAGAGGCGACCCAGGCTATTCTGGACGGACTCAAGTGGCTGGGTATTGATTGGGATGAAGGGCCGTATTTCCAATCTCAGCGGCTGGATATCTATCAGTCTTACATCGACCGGCTTGTATCGGAAGGAAAGGCCTATTATTGTTCGTGTCTGCCGGAGGAACTGGAGGCCAAAAGGAAGGCGGCTCTGGCCGAAGGCGGAAAACCAAAGTATGACGGCACCTGCCGCAATCGGGGTCTAAAGAAAGGCCCGGATATTGTCGTCCGTTTTCGTGCTACGGAGTACGGAACAACGGTAGTACACGATCTGGTAAAAGGGGCCACGGTTTTTGACAATGCAGAACTGGACGACCTGATTATACAGCGCAGCGACGGCATGCCCACTTACAACTTCGCCGTGGTGATAGACGACATCAGCATGGAGATTACCCATGTTATCCGGGGCGACGATCACCTGAATAATACCCCGCGTCAGATACTGCTCTATGAGGCCCTGGGCTGTCCGGTGCCAGAGTTTGCCCATGTGCCTATGATTCTGGGCGCAGATAGAAGGAGGCTCAGTAAACGCCACGGAGCCACCTCCGTCCTGGCTTATAAAGAGATGGGCTACTTACCCCAGGCCATGCTTAACTATCTGGCCCGGCTCGGCTGGTCTCATGGAGACCAGGAGATATTCTCGCGAGAAGAATTAATCGAAAAATTTTCTTTAGAGAATGTGGGTAAGTCTGCGGGCATCTTTAATCCGGATAAACTCCTCTGGCTGAACGCCCATTATATTAAGGAAGAAGACCCCAATAAATTAGCCCGACTTGTTGTCCCATTTCTGGAACAACACGGGATTAAGGTGGAAGATGTGTCTTATCTGGCCAGGGCCATTCCTACCCTGCAGCCACGTAGTAAGACGCTGGTAGAGATGGCCGGGGGCATGCCCTTTTATTTTAAAGATGAATTGGAGTATGAAGAAAAAGCCGCCCAGAAGTTTCTTACCCTGGACATTAAAGGACTCATACAGCAGATTTTGGAAGAATTAAAAGGGCTTCCTTTCTTTCGGCAGGAGGATATGGAGGCGACATTTGAACGTTTTTGTGCCGAAAAAGATATTAAATTTAAAAAAATAGCCCAACCCCTTCGGCTTATACTTACCGGTAAAACAGTAAGTCCGGGCCTGTTTGAGTTGATGGAAGTCCTTGGCCCGGAAAGGGTAGTAAAACGCTTAGAGCGAGGCATTAAGTACCTCGCCTCCAGGGTATGAGACCGCCTTCCGCATTTTCTTGAAGGCCGTATTTAGGCCACCATTTAAGCTTGACATGACTGGTTTTTTGTATATATTTGATGACCTCGTAAAAAGCTGATTTATACCGTTAACGGTATCCTATATGCAACGAACTTGACTATAACACCAAAAAGCAGCAAAGATATTTAAAGGGCGTAGCAGGTAACTGATACCGTTTGT
>DSAQ01000012.1 GCA_011046395.1 Pseudomonadota bacterium | reverse complement strand
TTCAAAGAGCAAACTGAAACTACCTGGGGCCAATTTAAAAATATTCTGACCTCATTTGCACTTGGCTCTCAGTTTGATCTTAAAACAGCTGCATGACTTTTTACGAGGTCATCAAAGTTCAAATCAAGCTCAAATGCCTAAATGTCCCTGTCCCTTCTCCATGTGAGATCGAAAAGTTAGACTTTGTCATTTGGATTTGTTTTGAACCTTGAACTTTGTCATTTGTCATTTATTCGCGATTTTTATTATCTCTTCGGCAATATCATCCACCGTCCGGCCTTCTGTATTTATCACATAATCGGCCGCCTTACGATAAACAGGCTCCCGCTCCTCTAAAACCGCCCTAATTTCCACCGTTACCGTCTCCCCGGTAAGAGACGGCCGCTGGTCACCTGTCCGGGTATCTTTGGCGATACGCCCGGCCAGCGTGGCCTCATCCGCCGCCAGATAAAAAACCAGGCTGTCTTCTCTCAGGCGCACCTGGTTCTCCGGGTCAAGGACGGCGCCTCCGCCGGCCGCTACTACCATGGCTTTATCCCCGGCCAGACCGCGGATGACGTCTTTCTCCACGGCCCGGAAATAAGCCCATCCCTTTTTCTCCACCATTTCTTTGATGGTTATCCCGGCCTTCTCTTCGATCAGGGTATCGGTGTCAATAAGCGGTAGTGACAATCTCTCCGCTAACCTCCGGCCTATCGTGCTCTTCCCGGAACCACGATAACCAATAAGAACGATCCTTGCCAGAGGTTTTTTAGGCATAGAGCTGATCAAATGTCTCCCAAAAGCTCGGGAACGATTTAGCCACGCACTCTTCTCCGGCAATGGAAATATCCGGCGTTACCAGGCCGGCCACGGCAAAGCTCATGGCTATACGGTGATCGTTATAAGTTTCGATAACTCCGCCGCACGGCCCACCCTTGCGGATAACCAGGCCATCCGGCAATTCCTCCACCTGAGCGCCGATCTTTCTTAATTCGGTAGCCACGGCACGGAGACGGTCTGTCTCCTTTATGCGCAGATGGGCTACGTTCTTGATAACGGTCTCGGTTTCGGCCTGAGCCGCTACGACTGCCAGGGTGGGCACGATATCCGGCCACCTATTCATATCTACCGTTACACCTTGCAGTCTCTCCGGGCCAAAGACCGTAATGCCATCGTCTCCTTTTTCCACCCGGCAGCCCATTTTCTCCAAAATATTTAAAAAGGCGGCATCGCCCTGTATGGTATCGGCAAATACATTCTCCACACATACCCGGCCGCCGGTCACCGCGGCCGCCGCCCAGAAATAGGAGGCATTGGAGGCATCTCCTTCTACCGTATAAACCCGCGAGATGTATCTCCCCTGGGGAACATCGAAAATACGATAGTCTTTGCAGAGCACAGAGATGCCAAAATCATTCATCACCTTTAAGGTCATGAAGACATAGGGAGTGGAGACCAGCTCTCCCTCAATCTCCAGGATGACCTTTCTCCGGGCATACGGGGCCACCAAGAGAATGGCGGATATAAACTGGCTGCTGGAACTGCCCGCTATAGTAACCGGACCGCCCGGGAGTGTACCGGATGGAGACATCACCTTTACCGGCGGACAACCCGTGCCGTTTATACTTATGGTCTCGGCGCCAAGTTTGTTCAGGACATCCAGAAGGTCCTGAATAGGGCGTTGCTCCATACGCTGACTGCCGGTGAGCACTACGCGGCCCCCTCCCAGTGCGCTGACCGCAGTCAAAAAGCGGATGCCGGTCCCGTTATTTCCCATGTAAAGCGGTTTTTTGGGTATCTTTATAAGGCCACCGGTACCGTTTATTACCACATCTTCCGCTTCCACCGTAATCTCAGCGCCCAGACTCCTTAATGCCTCTATCAGGAGGTTCGTATCTTCACTGATCAAGGCCCCGCGGATAATGCTCTCGCCGTCCGCCAGGGCAGAGGTCACCAGAGCCCGTTGTGTCAGACTCTTTGAACCGGGGACAGTAATACTTGCTTTTATAGAACGTTGCGGCCTTACAGTAATCAACGAGAAACTCCTTTCCCTGAGAGGTAGGCATCGGCCTCACGCCGCATCACCGAAATCGGGGCCTCTTTCTCCGTCCACAACCTAAATTGGGCTGCGGCCTGATAAATGAGCATGTTGAGCCCATCAATGGCAAGGCACCCCTCTTGCCTGGCCTCTCTCAGCAATCTGGTCTCAAGGGGTTTATAGACAATGTCCATAACTATCGGGAAGGATGCGAGGGACTGGCGGGGCACAAGACTTTCTTCCGCATCCGGGTACATGCCCACGCTTGTGGCCTGGATAAGTATATCTGCTTTATCCCGTATAACCTCTCCGAAAGGAACCCAATCCACACCGATCTCTTCGGCCAACCTTCTCCCCTTCTCCCCGGTTCGATTGGTAAGAACTACTTGACATCCCTCTGTCTTAAGGGCAAAGGCAATAGCCCGAGCTGCGCCGCCTGCTCCAAGGATCAGACATCTCCGGCCATAGAGTTCTGTCTTCTCCTTGAGGGCCAAAACAGCCCCCAGACCGTCGGTATTTGCCCCGATAAGCCTTTCTTCCTGCCAATAAAGGGTATTTACAGCCCCCATCGCCTGTGCCAGAGGCTCCAGGTCATCCACATACGGCAAGATGACCGTTTTGTGAGGGATGGTAATGCTCACCCCGTGTATGGGTAAAGACCTTATACCCTGCACCGCTGCCGCCGGATCGCTCACGCAAAAGGCGAGATATACCGCATTAATACCCAAGGCCCGGAATGCCGCATTGTGCAGGATCGGGCTGAGACTCTTGGCTACGGGATTACCTATCAGACAATAAAGGCGTGTTTCGCTATCAACTGGGTACATCAGGAAAGGTCCATCTGCTCCATAATCTGCCTGAGCGTAGAGGCGCTGATCTGCCCCGGCGCTGTCTCCCGGCCGCGTCCGAGAGAGGCATAGGTCATATAGCCTCCCAGGGCCAGGGTGGCCAGACGACTGATCTTCCCCATCTCGCCCATACAGAAGGCAATCAAAGGAAATTTCTGCTGACGTGCCCGGCCAAGGAGAGAGAGAATCGTAATATTGTCATCCGGCGAGGTAGCCATGGTCACAATCTTCCCGACATCGGCCCCGGCCGCACGCATGGATTTCAGTACATTAAGCAGAGCCCTTCTGGAGGGCGTATGGGTGAAGTCATGATAAGAAAAGATGACCTTTGTCTTCCCTTTATTTGCCAGCAGCCTTTCCCTTATTGGCGCCGCCGTCCGCCATTCAAGGTCAATGTAGTCGGCCCCCAGGGCCACGGCCTCAGCAAGAAATCTGATTCTTTCCGCCTCTTTTCCGGCAAACAGCCCGCCTTCCCTGGACGAACGGTTGGTTACCACGACCTTCCTGGGCCGGGCTGCCTTAATAAGGGACGCCAGTTCTGGATTCTTAAGTCCGTCCAGCCGCAGCTCTATGGCATCAGCCACCTTCTGTCCCTTTTTGATTGCGGCCAGCATATCAGACATGGTGGGTGCAGAAACAGCAACGCAGATCACTTCTCGGTAATCGTCTCCTCTATATGGTAGCCGAAATGGCGGCCACCCGCCTCAATAGACATCAAGACCTGGTCTCCCTCCTTAAGGGAAACGATGGATACCGGTTCCCCATCCGGTCTGGTGAGCCGTATAGTCTCAGCATTTTGCAAGATAGTAGAAAACACTTTACCTTCGGCCCGGGCCTCAATGAGAACCAGGGGACGTTTCTCGATCTTAACCCGGCCGACCACCACCGGTCCGCTCTTGCCCTGGCTGTTGACCATGAGCACCTCATCGCCGCTCTTGAGTTCGGAAAGGTAGCGCGTCTTGCCGCCAGGCACGCGCACGTAGGCGTGAACCGGCCCGGCGTTGACGCGGAAGGGTCGGGTAGCTACATACGGATTTTCCACGCTCTCCGCATGTACCAGGAAGAGGGCCTGGCTGGTATTGCCGATAAGCATGCCCTCACCCTTCCCCATCTGCGTGCACGTATCAATGCACACCCGGTCTCCCATACCCAGGGTCTTTATGAAAACCACCTCGCCTATAGTAAGCGGGGTCTCTCCGCCTGTTTCTCTCAAAGAGGTCAGGATCTTCTTAAGCGCCGCCGGTTCCGAGACGTTGATTACCACCCCATCTACCCCTTTTTCCAGGACCCCCAGGGCCGTCCTGGCCTCCTCTAAATTCGCAACCTCCACCAGGACATTATTGGTCTGAGCCACCAGGTTTTCAAGCGGAATAACCGTCCAGTCCGTGGTCTTGGCCACGACCTTCTTGGTCTGGGCCAATCGGACGATCTCCTTTTCATCCTCCGGTCCCCGGATGGTCACCTCCACCACTTCTTCCCCCCATTTGAGATCCCCATCCGGCGCCACCGTAGGAATACGACCGAGCTTTTTGGCCTTCTCTGAATCGCCCGCTGCCAGTACCAGGGCATCCGCCCCATTTTCCAGGGCGGTGGTTACCAGCTTCTTCTTCCAGGGGATAACCTTCACCCAGATCTGTTTCATATATGATTTCCTTCTTACGAAGACAGTATTATCAAAAATTAACCGCCTCGTTTTTTGCCTCAAAATGCCTGAGAAATTGCCCGCTAATAACAGTTCAAGCAGCTTAAACCGTTCAAAGGGTTGAAACCGTCTTTTCTCGGTGTACTCTGTGGTTTCAATATTAACCCTATTCCTTGCTCAAATATTCCAGGGCCTCTTCTACTGAATACCGGCGATGCACCATACGGCTCAACGTAGCCGTCATGTGTTGCGGATTCTTATGCTGGAAGATGTTGCGGCCGATGGATAGACCGGATGCCCCGGCGTCTATAGCATCCCTGACCATCGTCAGTAAATCCCGATCTGAAGACATCTTTGGACCTCCGGCAATAACTACGGGAACCGGACACCCCTCTACCACCCGCCGGAAGGATTCCGGGTCGCCCGTATAAGAACATTTAACGATATCCGCTCCCAGCTCCGCCCCCAGCCTGGCCACATGCCTGATTATCTCCGGATCATATTCATTTTTAATCTTCTCGCCCCGCGGGTACATCATGGCCAAAAGCGGCACCCCCCACTCGCTGGCGATTCGGGCCGTTTGCCCGAGGTCCCTCAGCATCTCATTATCATTCCCATTCCCCACATTGACCTGGATGGAGACCGCATCCGCGCCTATCTTTATGGCCTCTTCCACAGTACAGATCAGGGTCTTGGCATTGGGATACGGCGATAGAGTAGTACTGCCCGAAAGGTGGATAATCAAACCCACATCTTTTCCCCCCCCGCGGTGGCCGGCCCTTACGATGCCTTTATGCACGACTATGGCATTAGCGCCGCCTGAAGCTATGGCATTGACCGTTTTTTTCATGTCAATGAGCCCTTCAATAGGGCCCACGGTCACTCCATGGTCCATGGGGACAATAACCGTCTTTTTAGTATTACGGTTGAAGATGCGCTCCATACGGATCTGTTTTCCAGTCATCTCTTATCCTCCTTCACTAGAAAAGGCCGTGAAGAATTCCTCTGTCACGGCCTTTCCCTTTAAATAAAAAGGCCGTGAGCTTTTTGGCCCGCCCACGGCCTTGAGATTCTTAAAGGTTATCCCAAAAACGATGGGCAGACCATTATATCATAGTAATAAAAAAAATAAGATCTGAGACTGCAAAGGCCCTTTTCTCCCATCGTCCGGTTCCCCTTTATATACAAAGCCGACCATAGCTAAGGGGCCGTTTTTTGTCAAGAAAAAAATTGCCTCAGCCGGAGACAAAACGATTAATGACTATTCCATGGCTTCGCCCAAAATCCACTATCTTTCGAGGATCAGGCCTACCGTGCAGATAGAGTCTCCGGAAGTGTTCCTTATCCAGCAGATAGAGGATATAACTTATATGCCCGGAATATCCCCCAAAGTCAAGCCGCTGCATTTTGTCAACAGTCTGCCGGGCCTGGTGCACGGCCTGACGGTGAATGGTTGGGGGGGCCCCGTTGCACCTTTTGACCGAATAAAGCTGGCGGCAACTAAAAGGACGAATATCATAAATCATACACGTCTTGTCCCCTTTAAGAAAGGCACAGCGGGAAAGCTTTCCCTGTTCCCTTTCCGCCTTGTTTTGCGCCAGCCCGGCCTTTATTTCGGCTTGGAGCGGTCTGTCAAATGTAGCCACCCGTTCCCGGATGACAACTCCTTCCAGGGTAGTAATGTCGATATCGCCCACACCTATGCAGCAGTCCGCACACCCAACCACACAGGTCGCCGCTTTCTTAAGCCCGGCCACTGCTTCTTCATACCGATCGTACAATTCCCGGAGCTTATTTTTCTTTTCCTCTAGGTCCATCTTTTCACCGAAAGTGAACTCCCTACAGTAAGCTACGGCGTATCTAAACCTATTCCCTGGCCATGCCAGGGACAGGGCCTGACAGGTTCAGGAAGCAGGAATCCAGCCGTTTCAATCTGGATTCCCGCTTTCGCGGGAATGACAACCCTAAGATCATTGTAAAAATGTTTTAGAGACACTACACCAACAACCCTTACGTTATGCATCATCCTGTTCCCTGTCTGTTCACCTAAGCTTTGCCTTTCGGGAGGAGGGAATGTTCAACTGGATAGATAGGGGGGAACGCAGTAGTCCCCCCCGCTTATGGACTGGCTTATTACATACCGCCGGGGCAGGCCCAACCCTGATCGCCGAACTCCATGCGGCATTGCACCAAGTATTGGTCGCGTTTCTTCGAAAGCTCAGCGTTAAGCTGGGCCAGTTCATTGGAAAGCTTCTCAACCTTGGGGCGGTCTACGTTTGGCTGGGCCCACAGTGTCCTAAGTTCCATTCGCTTTGCGGTCACTTGCTTTCTTAGCTCCAAAGTGTCCTTTAAGTGGGCGGCCCACATCTTCTCCATTTTTTCCCGCTGCTCAGGTTTCATAGACTCCCAGCCGCGATGTCTCCGGTACGATTGCCTGCCCCATCCATGCATACCCCAGCCCGGATGGTCGTTATCCATCATCCAGCCGGGGCCCATGCCATAACCAGGACCCATCATTTGGTAACCATAGCCGTCATCGCGGTCGTATGTCTCTTCCTCCCCGCAAAAGGCGGGGGCGTCGATAGATAGCAGCAGCCCAAAAACCATAAGCGCTATAAAAACCTCTTCATCTTCATCACCTCCTTTGGCATATATTCTAACAAATATATTCTCGCACCATGTGTTTGGTTCGTCTACAAAAAAAATCAGAAGGCGAAATATCATGAAGCAATCAAAACCGACACCCAAAAGGAAATAGCTCGGTAGCGTAACCCCTATAAGGCAAAGATGTCCGGTTATTGACCTTTTTCCAATATGATTTTCGATTTATATGAGATAAGTCAGCCCCCCGCAAGGCGGTCTATTCTAGGGGTACGTTGGTGCAGGGCTTTAATAACGTAATCGACTTGAGATAGTCTTTCACATTCGGCCCCGGTCGTGATTTTGATGAGGGACTCGTCGATCGAAAACCGAAAGAGCCGTGAAAGGAGCCAGGGGTAAGCACGCCTAAAAATCGAGCCAATTTTGCATGTTGTGAAAATTGCTCATTTTTCTTTACAGCGCCATTTTATTCTTGACAAGAGGATATAGGATTGTCCCTCTTATCCAGCCCACTCCGTCTAGGTGTAACCTTTTTCCCTGAGTTGTTCTCGAGACGGGATGCCGGCTCTTCCCCCTGGTTTGAGGCTGACCATGGCCGCGGCCCACGAGGCAAGATCAAGACTATTGTAAGCATCCCATCCCTGAATCAGGCCGTAAATAAAGCCCGCGTGAAAGACATCGCCGCAGCCCGTGGTATCCACTGCTTCCACCGGATAGGCAGGCCGCTCAATGATCGCGCCCTCTGCCAGGGCCACATAGCCTTTCGGCCCCAGGGTTACGCCGGCAACACGGGGGCCAAACCCGGCCAACCTGTAACAGGCCTCCAGCGGCTTGTCCGCGCCTATCAAAGCCTTCGCAAAAGTTTCAGAGGCCAGAAAATAATCACTCAACCGGGCGAGATCCAGCATGCCCTCGCGGAGGGAGCCAGCGTCCAGAACGACCTGCACTCCCGCCTCCTTAGCGGCCCTGCAAGCGGCAAGGGAGGCCTCGATAAAAAGGCCGTCGGTGTGGAGCACTTTGGCCTTGCGGATAAGGCTGTAGTCGATCTCTTCAGGGTTTGGAGGAGGGCCGGTGGGCCTTCGCCAGAAGATCGTGCGCCTCCCCACCCCGGGTTCAGCTACAATAAAGGCAAACTGGGAGGCGAACCCCTTCCTGACCAGGATACCACCGGTATCTATGCCTTCAACATCCAGTGAGGCCTTGATGCTGCTGCCGAACAGATCATCCCCCACCACACCGGCAAAAGTACATGAAACTCCCCAGCGGGCCAGGGCGACCAGGGCCGTAGCCACCGGCCCACCGCCCTGGATGACCATGTCGGAAAATTCACACTTCACATCCGGCGGAGGATAGGCATCCACTTTCCCGATATAATCCAGGCAGCACTGCCCCAGACCAAAAACCTGAATATCAGGGGTCAGATCTTCATTTTTCACAATTTTAACTTATTTTCCATTTGTTTAATTCTTTTTCTCAGTTTTCCATCTTTATCTAATTGCAGGCAAAGTCGCCCACTGGTCTGGGATACAGCGGATTCACCAATGCCAAAATACACGCCAATCTCCCGTAAGACTTTAGCTCTTTGAAAAATTATGCTGCTCGTTTCAGCTCCTGTTCTGGTGCCATCTGTTTTCCGATAGATGATTTGGCCAGAGACAAAACGGTCTCAACCGGATTTTTTCCCTGCA
>DSAQ01000042.1 GCA_011046395.1 Pseudomonadota bacterium | reverse complement strand
TTCAAAGAGCAAACTGAAACTACCTGGGGCCAATTTAAAAATATTCTGACCTCATTTGCACTTGGCTCTCAGTTTGATCTTAAAACAGCTGCATGACTTTTTACGAGGTCATCAAAATTCAATCCCTTCAAAATCTTCAGACAATAAGGGATGGTTTTGATCCCTGGTAGAGACATCGGCGACTTCCAAAGGCCATGAAATATTTAATAAGGGATCATTGTAACGCACTCCTCCCTCGTGTTCAGGGCTGTAAAATTCGGTGTGAAAATATAAGAGTTCGCTGTTTGCCTCGAGTACTTGGAACCCATGTGCAAGGCCTTCAGGAACATAGATCATTTTTATGTTTTCTGCTGAGAGGATTTCGCCATACCACCTTAGAAAAGTAGAAGAATTACGGCGTAAGTCGATGATAACATCATAAACAGAGCCATTAATACATTTCACCATTTTGATTTCTACCTTCGGAGGATATTGGAAATGCATCCCGCGAACGGCACCCTTCTGTCTGGTCAAGGAATGGTTGATCTGGACTATGGGCTTATAATGACCAATCTCCTTAAGTTCTTCATGGCAATAGATGCGAGCGAATTTACCTCGATCATCCGCAAATGGTTCTGGTTCAAGGACAAAGGCATTTTGAAGGGGGGTCTGAAGAATTTTCATTATGTAGCCCAGCACATTTGTTTTTGCTTGGCATCGTCTATATATTCAGCTAACTGCTCTTGACTGAGGACTCGACCTGATTCATAAAATTCCCGATACCATTGGGCGGTCTTGGCAAACATAATGGGGCTATCCCAGACCGGCTGCCATCCAAGTCCGGTATGGGCCTTTGAGCAATCCAGTTTTAACAAATTTGCTTCGTGCGGGTTTTTCCCATCATGAGCAAGTTGAACATCGATACGGTCCCAATGCTTTCGCATATCTTTGACTACGTTAAGAACTTCAATATGCCCATCATTGTTGGGGCCAAAATTCCAGGCGCCGGAAAATTCTTTCTTTTCTTCAAGTAATCGTTGTCCCAATAACAGATACCCCGCCAAGGGTTCCAAGACATGTTGCCAGGGCCTTGTTGCCTGCGGATTACGAATAATAACTTTTTCATTTTGGCTGGCAGCACGCATAATATCCGGCACAAGCCGATCCTCTCCCCAGTCTCCGCCACCAATGACATTTCCAGCCCTGACGCTGCTTACAAGAGTTTGATGGCTTTTTTGATACTCTTCGAGCGGAAAATATGACCTCTGATAGCTGGCTGTGACCAATTCTGCGCACCCTTTTGACGCGCTATATGGGTCATGACCGCCTACCGGGTCATTTTCCCGGTATCCCCAAATCCATTCCTGATTTTCGTAGCATTTGTCACTGGTGATATTCACAATCGCCCTTACGGAATCTACTTGCCGACAGGCCTCAAAAACGTTAACCGTTCCCATGACATTGGTTTCAAACGTCTCAACAGGATATTCATAAGATTTCCGAACAAGGGATTGGGCCGCCATATGAAAAACGACATCCGGCTGAAAAGACGCAATAGCCTCGCGCAGCTTCGCCTTATCCCGGATATCGCCGTAGATTGTTTCAAAATCCAGACTGAGAATTTTGTAATGACTGGGATCTGTTGGAGCATCCAGGGAATAACCAGCAACCCTTGCTCCGAGATTCAAGAGCCACAAAGCAAGCCAGGAGCCCTTAAAACCGGTATTGCCGGTGATAAAAACCTTTATGTTTTTATATACAGTCCCAAACATATCTACTAATCAGCTCAACACATTATAATTCAAGAAAACCCACCAACTGCTAACAACTAACTAACACCTAACAGCCAAGAGCTAACAGCTACGAGCTAACCACTACCCCCACACCTTCCACTTAGCCTTGCCTTCAGCCCACAGCTTGTTCAAGTATTCCATATCTCTTATTGTATCCATACAAGCCCAGAAGCCCTTGTGCTTGTATATCATGAGTTCTCCCCGACGGGCAATCTCTTCCAGGGCGCCGATCTCAAAATCACAAGAATCATCCTCTAAAAGATAGTCAAACACATCCCGGTTCAATACAAAAAAACCCCCGTTAATGAAACCATCGCCATTTTCGGGCTTTTCGCTAAACGCTTCAACACTGTCTCCCTTAATTTTAAGCTCGCCAAAACGGGAAGCAGGGTTTATCCCTGTCAGGGTGGCCAGCTTTCCGTGGCTCTTATGAAAAGAGACAAGCGCGTCGATGTCTATGTCGGCAACTCCGTCCCCGTATGTCACCATAAAGGTGTCGCCTGTGATGTATTTCTGAATCTTTTTCAGCCGCGCGCCCTTCAGGGTATCTTCCCCTGTATTGGCCAAGGTAATTTTCCACCCGTTCTCTTCGTGCCTGTGGTGAATACAGAGCTTTTCCGGTTTCCCCAATTCAATAGTGACGTCATTGTTCATAAGCTCATAATGACAGAAATAGTTTTTGATCATCTCTCCCTTATAGCCAAGGGCAAGCACAAAATCCTTGTAACCATAAGCTGCATAAATCTTCATAATATGCCAGAGGATCGGCCGATCACCGATGTTGACCATAGGTTTTGGGCGAAATTCTGTCTCCTCTCGGAGACGAGTTCCAAGACCACCACAGAGAATGACAATTTTTATGTTATCGACCATTCCATTCACATAGTATGCGTCAGCATCGGCGTTGTTTGCTTCTCAAGTAGATGATGTCAACTTTCCCTGGAGTTATTGTCTCTCACGAAGAATCCGTTCATCCTTACGCACAAGGACCTTATGGCCGGGACGTTGTTTCTTACGTTGCATAAATTACTTTTCTCTCCTGCCCTCCTGATGCGCGACTTTCCTCTTCTGCTTCGTTACCGGTAGATACCTTATTATATCGATAATCGTAGAAATTACCTTTAGACTTACGTTTAGCAACTTGTGTGCCAAAGAATTTAAGTGAGAAAGTATCTATAATTACAAGATGTTAGGCAAGCTGGTGATAACCCGGTAGCTGCAAACGCCACGGAAACACGGCTTTAGGGTAGGCAAGAATGGTCATAATTTTGACACTACAATAAGCATTGAAGCTCCCCGCAGTCCGCCTGGGGCGGACGGGGAATCTCCGTATGCAAGGTAAAATGCATCCTATTCGCTCGCTAACCCCGTTGCCCGCCAGTGTCGGACCTGGATGGCAAGCAGCGGGGAATGCGCTCGCTATGCATGTTCAGCTATCAGCTCGCCATAATACCGGTCGAAGATACGCCGAGGCATGCGAATCTTCGACGCTCAGGAATAAGCAAAGCGAAGAGAAGCGGATTTATCGTTGACATTATTATACAATATTGTATATTATTGTAATCACAGTCCGGTAGTAAGGCTTCGCGAGTCATGTATAACATTTATAATAAAAAAAAGGCTAAGAGATCGGAACTGCTACAGTTGCTTTTACTGGACAACCTTTACGCTCAGTCCGGATCAGATGGGATTATCTTCCAGGGCGGAACAGCCTTGAGATGGGTTTACGGAGGAATGAGATTTTCAGAGGATCTCGACTTTGTAACCGACTTGCCCAGGGAGGATATTGAAAAGACCTTGGCCGGGACGTTTCAAAAGACGCAAAGGGCGTGTATCGCCCAGTTTGGCGCCGGGCAGGCGGAACATAAGAGAAAAAGTGAACGAGAACAGGCCATAAAGATGTTTTTTATATATCGCCCTCAAACTCAACGGGAAAGAATCGCTGTGAAGTTGGAGTTTGAATTTCTAAAAGCTGACCATAAGCCGCTGCTTCGCAAATTCATCTTAAGGGATTTGCCGTCAATCGCAGGCCTGGTTACTGAGGGAAAACTGATAATACCATACTCGAGCAGCATTATTTTAGCTGAAATCCCGGAAGAGATACTGTCGGATAAAATCAGGGCCCTCTATGAAAGAAAATATCTCAAGGGGAGGGATATCTACGATATCTGGTGGATGAGAAAACAATTAAAGGTAACCCCAACATGGATCAAGGTAAGAGAAAAATTTGATATGTACCAGGCCCCTTTTGTCCCGGCAAGGGCGGCAGATTACTTCCAAAAAATAGACTCTACTTCAAGTATCATAGATGCTCTAAGAAGAGACCTCCCCCGTTTTTTACCTCAAAATATCTTCTCTATATACCAGGATGAGGATTTTAGCGATTTCATTGCTACGTTAAAGGAGGTTACCTCAGACCTTTCCGATCAAGGAATGAAAAAATATTTTGAAGATTATGGAAGAAGAAAGAGCAACTCTTAAACGTTTGAAGCTCCTCCCGGCGCTTTTTCGCAAACAGGATGCAGAGAAAGTGACGCGTTACACAGGTATGTTTTTGTCCCGGGCGCTTCAAAAAGGCTTAATCCACCGTCTTAATCGGGGGAACTATGTCAATTCTTTTTTATATGAGCTCCCTAGCGTGGAGGAGGTGGGGTGCTTTTTAAAACCACCGGCTTATATCTCCTGTGAATGGGCTTTAAATTATCATGGCATCACCCTGCAATCCCCTACAGTGTGTACGATAGTAACATTAAGCACCTCCGTAGGTAAAAAACGAGGCCTTACGTATCAAGGCGTCGCTATTGAATTTTCGAGGATTTCCCCCTTCCTTTTCTTTGGATTTACCTACCACGATAGGTTCTATATGGCTACGCCGGAAAAGGCCATTCTGGATACCCTCTATTACCGTGGAACAATTCCGGCCCAGGATGAACTGGAACTGGACAGAGTGGACTTCGCTCTCCTTTTAAAAATGGCCGGGAAATATCCTTCGTCCGTGTCTCGTTCTCTTCGCGACTTGTCTAATTGGGCGGCCTCTGAGCAACGGTAAGCCAATCATCCTAAATTCCTCAGGAGCCAGGCTGTGCCCCGCCCGGGGCAAATGATGTGGAAATATGGCGTTGTGGTAGGGGAAATAGTCATAATTTTGACGCCATAACAGGCAAAATGACCTTGCATAACAGGAAACATTCTTATCATTGACAAGGGACAGTCGATTTGTTAATCAAATAAAGTTTGTGTAAGTGATAGGAAATGCTATGAAGATTATCCTGGGCAACTCACATCCGCAGTCACTTTTTGCGCAAAGGATAGAGGCGCTCAGCAGGCAGAAACTCTTTGCCTGCTACCAGTGCGGCAAATGTTCCTCCGGCTGTCCCATGGCTGAATCCATGGACCTTCTGCCCAACCGGGTCATCAGGGAAGCGCAATTGAATAATGAGCCTGCCCTTATGTCCTGCCGCGCGGTATGGTTCTGTTCCTCCTGTTTTGCCTGTGCGGTGCGCTGCCCCAAAGGGATAGATATAGCGAGGATCATGGAGGCAGTGCGTACACTGCAAATGATGGACGGCAAGTCCATCACAGAAAAACCATCCTGTGAGGACAACGGGACTCTGCCTCAGATCGCCCTCATCAGCCATTTCCGAAAATTTAATATGTAGTCAGGAGATAACCTTTCTTGTCTGAGGGTTTCCGTGTAGCCTATTTTCCCGGATGCACATTAAAAACCGACGCCCGTGACTTTGAGTCCTCCGCCCTGGCGGTAGCCAGGGCCCTGGGCATTGAAGTGGCCGAACTAAGCCGCTGGAACTGCTGCGGTACGGTTTACTCCCTTGATGCCGTAAACCTCATGCCCAGGCTGGCTTCCGTTCACAACCTTATCCGGGCAGAGGAAGAAGGTTTTTCTGAGATAATGACCCTCTGCTCCATGTGCTATAACACCCTTAAACAGACGAATAACCTTTTTACTTCAAAAAATAATGGCCTTGCGGCCATCAATGACTTCCTCTGTCTGAAACCCGGCTACAGCGGCCGGGTAAAGATTTATCACTTTCTTGAATTCCTGCGGGAAAAGATAAGGCCGGAACAGGTCAAAAACCTGGTGGTAAGTCCCCTGGATGGCGTAGCCGTGGCCCCCTATTACGGCTGTCTGCTTCTCCGGCCCAAAGAGATAGCTATCGACGATCCCGAAAAACCGGAGATATTAACCCCCATCCTCTCAGCACTCGGGGCGAAGGTAATAGATTTTCCTCTCAATAACGAATGCTGCGGCGCTTACCAGACTGCCATGCATCAGGAGGCCGTAGTCCGGCGGACCTACCGGATAATTAATTCCGCGCAGTCCGAAGGCGCGGATATGATAGCCGTAAGCTGTCCCCTCTGTCACTACAACCTGTCCGCACTGCAAGGCCTGGTGCGATCAACGCATCCCGGGCTAAAGGCCATGCCTATTCTATATTTCACCGAAGTTATGGCCCGGGCTATGGGGTTGGATTATAGAACAGGGGTAAGGGTAATCCCGCAAGACGTGGCAGCGGCCGAGGCCCGCCTGCGGCCGTCCCCGAACGACCCGGGACGGGAGGCCGTAAAATGACCCGCCTCGGCGTTTTTATATGTCACTGCGGAAAGAATATCGCCCGCACGGTGGATACAGAAGCCTTAAGGGAAAAGGCGGCAACTCTGCCCCATGTAGTTCTGGCCAAAGACTACCTCTATCTCTGCAGCAAGCCCGGCCAGACCATGATCGCCGACGACATCCGCGAACACCATCTGGACCGGGTGCTGGTTGCCGCCTGCAGCCCCAGGCTGCATGGGAAAACCTTTGCGCAAACCGCACAGCGGGCCGGCCTGAACCCTTATCTATTGGATATGGCCAACATACGGGAGCAATGTAGCTGGGTGCATATAGATGGGGCGGAAGGCACAGAAAAGGCCTTTTCCATCATCAAGGGCGGCTTGGGCCGGCTGCTCTATGCAGAACCGCTGGAGCCCTTCCAGAGCCCCGTAACCAAAAGGGTACTCGTGATCGGGGGCGGCATCGCCGGCATCCAGGCCGCCCTGGATATAGCCAACAGCGGCTATGAGGTCTATCTCGTGGAGAAATTGCCGTCTCTGGGGGGACACATGGCCCAGCTCGGAGAGACCTTCCCGACGCTTGATTGTTCCTCCTGTATCCTCACGCCTAAGATGGTCGAGGTAAGTCAGAACGAGCACGTTCATCTTTTAAGCTATTCCGAGGTGACAGGCATTGAAGGGAATATCGGCCAGTTCCAGGTCACCGTGCGCCTGAGGCCCCGCTATGTGGATGAGACGCTCTGCACCGGCTGCGGCGACTGTGTGCCAACCTGTCCGGTGGTCGTCCCCAATGAATTCGACCAGGGGCTGGGGGCCCGAAAAGCCGTTTATTTGCCTTTTCCACAAGCCGTGCCTGCGGTCTATACCATCGACTGGGACGCCTGTCTCAACACCGATAAATTGATTATCTGTGAGAACTGCTATAAGAACTGCGAGGCCGGGGCCATAAATTTCCTTATGGAACCCCAGGAAAAAATGTTCGAGGTAGGGGCCGTGGTCCTGGCCACCGGATATGAATTGATGCCCGTGGCCCATATCGGCGAATATGGAGGCGATGGATATGAAGATGTGATCGACGGCCTGCAATTCGAACGCATGCTCTCGGCCTCCGGCCCTACCGGGGGCGTGGTGCGCCGGCCTTCAGACGGCCGGATTCCCCAAAACGTGGTCTTTGTCCAGTGTTCGGGGTCGCGTGACCCCGAGCACGGGATCCCCTATTGTTCGAAGGTCTGCTGCATGTACACCGCCAAGCACGCCTTGCTGTATAAACATGCGGTGCCGGACGGCCAGGCCTACGTATTTTACATCGATATTCGCGCCGCCGGAAAGGGACATGAAGAATTTGTGCAAAAGGTCATGAGCGAGGAGCGGATCCTCTATCTGCGGGGTAAGGTCTCGAAGATCTTTAAGTCCGGCGCTAAATTAGTGGTCTGGGGCGCGGACACCCTGTCCGGCCGCCAGGTAGAGATCGAGGCCGATCTGGTAGTGCTGGCCATGGCTGTTATTCCGTCGTCCGGCAGTCAGAAGCTGGCCCGGACCTTACACATAGCCAGCGATCTCAGCGGCTTTTTTAGTGAGGCGCACCCTAAATTAAGACCATTGGAGAGTAATACCGACGGCATATTCCTGGCCGGAGCGGCGCAGTTTGCCAAGGATATTACCGACACCGTTTCCCAGGCCACCGGCGCAGCAGGCAAGGCCCTCTCTCTCCTGGCCAATGATTTTATAAAACTGGAGCCCACCATATCCGGGGTAGAAGAAGGGCTCTGCCGCGGTTGCGGGCTTTGCGTCTCCATCTGTCCCTTCGGCGCGGTAAAAATGTTGCCGTCAACAAGGACCGGGGCTATGGTGGCCGGTATTAACCCCATCTTGTGCAAAGGGTGCGGCCTGTGCGCGGCCGGTTGCCTTTCCGGGGCCATAACCCTTAAGGGTTCTTCTTTCAAACAGATATTTGCCCAACTGGAGGAGATGGTCTGATGCCCCCCGTAAAACGCAAGTTATTCAATCTGGACCAATATCAGGTCCCGCGCGGCAAGGTGCAGATCATTTCCGAACGCTGTAAGGGGTGCAGCCTCTGCCTTGAATACTGTCCGAATAAAGTCCTGGCCTGGTCAACGGACTACAACTTCAAAGGCTACCGCTATCCGGTGCTCGAAGAGACAGAAGAGAAATATTGCATATCTTGCCGTTTCTGCGAAGAGGTGTGCCCGGATTTCGCCATCTATGTGACTACAGAACTCACCGCAAAGCCGCAAAGTACGCAAGGGAAGTAAGTGAGGAGACAGGAGTCAGAAGTCAGGAGAAATAATGAGTTGGGAGGAGTGTTTCGGGTTGCGAGTTGCGAGTTTTTTAACCCGAAACCCGTAATACAGAACCTGCAACTGGAAGGATCAAAGCTGAAGGCTGAAGGCTGCGAGCTACAGACTCTATGCTCTGTAGTTAATCTTTCAATAAGCAAAAAGGATG
>DSAQ01000046.1 GCA_011046395.1 Pseudomonadota bacterium | reverse complement strand
TTAATTGGTTATGATCAAATACCTTATGTCACTCCATATTGAACGGCGTGAAAAAGTTTACGAAGGCTTGTTTATATGTTTACAATAAAATCAGTATGTTAACCATAGGCCGGGAATTGCTGAAGATATGTCAGTACCTGATTATTCATTTCCAATCAGTATGTTATATGCTAAAATAAAATAATTTTCGATCACACGGATGTTATAGGTTTCAGCGTGACTAATGGTAATTTGAAAACTAATTCAACGCCAACTGTTACTGTTTTATTACCGGCTTTTAACGAGGAAAAGAGCATTGGCGATACTATTAAGGCCATTAGAGAACTCTATCCTGATTTCGAAATCCTGGTAATCGATGACGGATCGACCGACAATACGGTAAAAACAGCCATGGAGGCCGGAGCGCATGTATGGCCGCACCCTTACAATATGGGGAACGGGGCGGCCATCAAATCAGGGTTGCGCTGCGCGGCAGGCCAATGGATAGTGATGATGGATGCCGACGGTCAACATCGTCCTGAGGATATTGCCTTGCTTCTTCAGCATAAGGATAATTTCGAAATGGTTGTAGGGGCGCGATCGATGAACTCGCAATCCTCTTTCCATCGTTTTTGCGCCAACTGGTTCTATAACAGGCTGGCATCATATGTGACAAAATTCGACATCAGGGACCTCACGTCCGGCTTCCGGCTTGTCCGGAAGGACACGGTCAGTAAATACATCTACCTGCTGCCGAATACGTTTTCCTACCCTACAACCCTGACAATGGCATATCTGCGAAGCGGCCACAGCGTTAAGTACGTGCCGATTCAGACAGAGGCAAGAACAGGGAAGAGCAAGATAAAACTAATGGAGGACGGTTCGAGATTTCTCCTGATCATAGCCAGAATCGCCACCCTGTATTCGCCGATGCGTGTTTTCCTGCCGGTCAGCGGGCTGCTTTTTCTCATCGGCATCTGCTATTACCTATACACCTTCCTGACAATGAACCGGTTCACAAATATGTCCGCCCTCCTTCTCACCACGTCCATAACTGTTTTCATGATCGGGCTTGTCTCGGAACAGATTACCCAGATGCGGTACGACAGGACCGAGTAGGTTACAGTTCAGGCACTGAATCGAGCAATGAAGCAGAAGCTTCTTGTCCTGACGACAACATTCCCGCGCTGGAAGAACGATCCGGATCCCCCTTTTGTTTATGAACTCGCCCGGAGACTGACCGCAAACTTCGACGTGACGGTCCATACCCCTCATTATACCGGTTCTGCAACAAAGGAGATGATGGGGGAGATACAAGTTCACAGGTTTCGCTATTTTTTTCAATCCTGTGAAAATCTGGCCGGTTCAACCAGCATCCTGGCAACCTTGAGGCGCAATAAACTGTACTACGGAGTGCTTCCCTTTTTTCTGGCGGCGCAATTGTTTTCCTTATTTATCCTGGTAAAGAAAACCAGGCCGGCAGTTATCCACGCCCATTGGCTCTTTCCCCAAGGTTTTTTTGCTGTCCTGCTGAAAAGCTTCTTTGATATTCCGGTGGTTATTACGGCCCATGGCGCCGATGTTTTCGGACTCCGTCATCCGTTGATAAAAGCTATACACCGCTTCACCTTGGGAAGAGCCGACAGGATAATCGCGGTCAGTTCGGCTTTACGGGAGAAAATTAATCGCGATATCCGTCCGGTTCATGTCGATGTGATTCCCATGGGAGTAAGTTCGGAGCAGTTTTCACCCGCTAAAGGTGCTTCGTGTAAAGAAAAGCCGGGCTTCAGGAATCAGACCATTCTTTATGTCGGACGTTTGTCGGAAAAAAAGGGTGTGGAATATCTGATTGATGCCATGCCGCGGGTGCGCAAGGAATTTCCAGATGCCGACCTGCTGATAATCGGCAGCGGCGAACTGGAGGAAGATTTGAAAGCGCGTGCGGAACGCCTTGGCCTTCATGAAAGTATTATTTTTGCCGGCCCTGTGCCAAACAGGGAACTTCCGGAATATTACGCCTGCAGCAGCGTGTTTGTCGGCCCGTCAATCCGGGCACAGGGAGGAGACACCGAGGGATTCGGCCTCACATTTGTCGAGGCGGCCATGTCCGGCTGTTTTCTCATCGGGAGTGATGTCGGCGGAATAGGGGATATCATCGAGGACGGGAAAACCGGGTTCCTGGTGCCTGAAAAAGACAGCAGGGCAATTGCCGGGAAAATCATATATGCTCTTAAAAACCCGGACGAAGCAAAGCAGATGGTTGCGCGAGCGAGGAAAAAATGTATCGAGAAATTCGAGTGGCGCGTCATCTTGGAAAAATATGCCAAAGTATTGCTGGAATCAACGGCCTGATCAGGCTGCTTCATTTTGGGAGAATTCACCCGTAATGCCTTGAAAACCATCGCGTATCCCTCTGATAATATATTTTCTCTGCTCCCCGGATTCCCGGGAAAAGAATCCGAAGTACACGAAAGTGAAGGCGATTTTAAAAACATTCCAGAATTTCCAGGTTAAAGGGACATAGGGCTTTTTCTGCAAATGTATGCTGTTCCGCATTATGTAATAATGCCGGAGAGGGGAACGGTACGGCATTCTTCTCTTTCCGAAGAATTGGAATTCGACAACATCATCTCCCATATGATGAATCATCGAAAAATCTGAAGAACCGAAAATCCGGTATCCCTTATTCAGTGCCCTGAAGCACCATTCGGTTTCTCCATGGTCCATGAAAAAGTCTTTTTCCAGCAGTCCCACTGCCTTCATGGCTTTCAATGATATCAGTGAGCCGGAACTGTTGAGGGAATGGCATTCAATAGGACCAGACTCTTGAAGGGGGATGACTTTCCGCCATAGGCAACTTTTAATGCTATGAAATCCTATATGTTTCCTGTCACGGGGATCATACAGCAAAGGACCTATGGCAGCGGGGTTTCTTCCAGATTTGTCGAGATAATCAAATTGTTTTTCGAGTGCGTTTACCATTCCAAAAGAGGGCACACTGTCGTGGTCGAGCAAGAGAACGAATTCAGAGTCTGGAGTGTTCTCAAGAACATATTTTATACCGGTATTCTGTGCGCTTGATATACCGGTGTTCCTGTCCAGTGAAATAATCAGAACGTGTGTTTTCAGATTGCAGTATTCATAGAGTTGATTGAGAAGATTTTTTTCAGAGCAGTTATCAATGATGATGGTTTCACACTGATGGTTGAGAGATTCCAATTGTTGACGGAGGATATTCAAGTCCGGATTATAAGCGACTGTTATGGCCTTTGTCCTGGAGGAAAAATTCATTTCAGTGCTATTCAATCCGGATATAATCATCTTTCAGAATCTGCCACAATCGTGCGGATGCCCCGTTGTCCCTGTGCGTGAACACAAGATCAATAACGTTCCTCCGCTGCTGTTTATAAGGATCGTCAGTCGTCAGGAGCAGCAGGGCTGATTCAACCTCACCCTGGGTCATACAGATATTGCCTGGAGCCATCTGTTTGTAGTTGAACAACAGTGAACGGTCTTTGTTGATATAATCATGATAATCGTATGGATAGAAGATAACCGGGCGGTCAAGTAACAAATAATCGAAATATATGGATGAATAATCTGTAATGAGCGCGTCAAAAAGATTCAGGACAGGGTAAATATCTGCAGTTGCTTCATAAAATGATATGTTTGAATATGGTCCTTCATGTAAATTTCTGGCCATGACGGGGTGAAGCTTGAGAACGACAAACAGGCTGTTCATGCGCGAGAAGGCATCAAGCCTGTCCAGATCAAATATCCCGGAGGAAAAAGGATCTTCAAGTTCCTTTCTGAATGTCGGGGCATATAAAAGCGCCTTTGCTCCTGATTCTCTCCGCGCCATGATCTCAAGTATGGTTTCCCGGTCGGTATTCAAATAAATTGGTAAACGCCAATTTTCAGTTTCAGCTTCTTCGAAGAGTACATCATTGCGGGGGTATCCTGTGTCAACAAAACGTTTGGCACGGAAAGCGGGCTTGAATGCCTTTTCCGTGAAAAAGGACGAAGTTGACACAACAAGTTCCGTGGCAGTATGTCTGCCGGTCACAAATTTATACAAATCAAAGAGGGGGCGAATCAGAAACGGATATTTTGCCATTCTCTGACGGTAAAGCGGCAGCTCGATCTGCTTGAGCGGTGCTCCGTGCCAGAGTTGTATGACCCTGCTGCCGAAAGCAAGCTGGAACTTACCGTAAGCAATCCATTCGGCGCTGTCGACGATAATGAGGTTTGCGGTCAATAGATAAAGAATGGATTTCAGGCCTGGATACGCAAACGCCGGAAGATCTGCTTCGGCAAGCAGGTCATGGGTTTTCCTGCTGAATACCAGGAAAGCAGCATCAGGTTTTGGAGTTGCAGAGCAGGAGAGAAACAGAAAAAAATGCTTGGCATTATCAATGAACAGATCGTTCTGCCTGCCGATGACAACTATCCTGTCTTTCTTTTTGGGAATAAGTAAAGAGAGGGGAATAAAAACAAAAGATGCAAGAATAGAAAGAATGATCTGACCAGTTGCACTGAAGATATCTTTTGATTTTGCCATCCGGCCGGGAAACCCTGTTTATTTTCTAATTTTTTCTATGACTTCGGTTGTGGAAATGGACGGCGTCCGGGGCAGATAAACCACCCGGCAGATGTCCGAGAATTCATCGAACTTTCCCTTCCAGTCATCGCCCATCACCAGGATGTCTGCCTGGTACTCAAGGAGGTATTTCCGTTTTTCCTCCAGGGAATGCTCATAAAAAACCTTATCAACAAAGCGGATGTTTTCAATGATCTCCCTCCGCTCTTCCTGGCTATATACCGGATATTTATTCTTTTTGGAGAAATTCAACGCATCGGTTGAAACCCCTACAACAAGGTAGTCGCCCAAGGCTTTTGCCCGCTGCAGGATGCGGAGGTGCCCAACATGAAAAACATCAAAGGTGCCGAAGGTGATGATGCGGTTCATCTATTCCCTCTTTCTTGGCCACCGTGGCGTATTCGATGAAATTGATAACTCAATTTTCTGACTTGTGAAAAAATATACATTAACATGCTGGAATAACGGTTTTTTTAAATAAAAAGCTCTTTGCTTCCTGGTATAAATCACCCGGATGGATTTTGAAGATATTTCTCTTTAATCCTTTGGAAGCATATGAAAATATTTTATAATGCACGAGAAATCAACTTCTGAAAATTCCTAATTTTCCGAAAAACTATAGAGAATGGTAGATAAACCGCATTCATAAAATAAAGAGCTTTGAATGACCACGAAACATCCCATAAAAAAACTGAAGAAGCTGTCCAGATAATTGATAGAATAGGTTCTCCTTTTTCATATGCTAGCCTTTTCGAGTAAAAAAATGCTGGATAAGCTAAAAGATGTTTCCTTTCACGATCTCCAAGCAACCTATAGAGCTTCATTATTCCAGAAACCATTGCATGATTGAACCTGATCGCCTCACTTTTCTGTTTTTGCTTGTGAGTCCAAGATCCCTGGGCATTCCGGCGATACAGACACATCGGCTCATCAATGTAATATATTTTTCCCTCATAGCTTAAAATCATCTGCAGAAAGAAATCGCCGATAGGCCAATCGTTTTCAAACCAATATAGTCTTTCTTTTATTATTTTCGCGTGAAAGAACAAGCTCGCTGTGGGCATGAAATAGCCACGCCCTAGCACAGAATCTTTTAGTGGGATAAAACCATCATAATTTTGCTGCCTGGATACCACCTTTTTATCTTGGTTGTCCATATTCAGCTCTAATGCACTATGAAAGATGACAGAGACTTGATTATCTTTGGCGATTTGATATTGCTGTTGCAGTTTATGCTGAGACAACCAATAATCATCGCCCTCACACATAGCGATAAATTCACCTTCTGCTCTGGGAAAATTAAAAGACGGGTTTGGCATATACCCTTTTGAGTATTTATTTTCCGTCTGATAAATTGCCTTTATTAGCTTGGGATATGCTTCCGCATACCTTCGAACTATTTCTGGGGTGTTGTCTGTTGAAGCGTCGTCGTTGATCAAGATTTCAAAAGGGAAGTCGGTTATTTGCCCAAGAAACCCATTCAGTGCGTCTTCAATATATTGCTCGTGATTGTAGGTGATGCAGCAGATGCTGACCAGAGGCTTTTCGATATCCCCTTTCCATTGGGCAATGATCTCATGCTGTGGGCGCGGCTCTGGCGGCATAGGAACAGGATCACCCGGTTTCAGGTTGATAGTCATCGCATCTTGATCTTCCATCTCTTTACCACCTGCATCCAAGTTCATTGATCCCCATATATCTTTTTTCCAAACTTCTTTGTCAACCTATCGGAGACCTTCAGCCAAAACATCAAAGCGCCTTCTGTCCTTAACAGGAAACTGGTCAGAAAGTAGACAACCACACCCACAGCAATCGCGAAAAGTATCGAGATGGTCGGAAAGGGAATGCCAGCTTGAGTAGCCCGCCATGCTGCAATGCCTGCGAAAGCTGCCGACGCAAGCGGTTTCATAACATCTTTAACCTGGTCAAAGAGTGAATAGCCTACCAAGCGCGCCGAAAAATAAGTATTAGGAATCAGCGCTAGAAACGTTCCAATCACCTGGCTTACCACAATACCGATTACCCCAAACGGAATGGCCAGGAATAACAATGTCAGGTTTACGGCTTTTTTTACAAAACCAATCTTCAATACCAGATCAGACCGCCCCTTTACATTCAGTAGGTTAATGTTCAGGGCATGCATTGGGTAAAGTGCACCCACCAAACAAAGCAGCTGCAAATAAGGCACCGCCCCCGCCCAGCGATCATCAAACATCAATTCGAACAACACCGGTGCCAGCCCAGCCAAAATCCCCATGACCGGTGCAATTAAAAACATCATCAGCTGCATGATCTGTCGATTCTTGTGGAGCAGCACATCGTTATCGTCTTGCGAGGTCGACAGGGCTGGGAAAGTAGCCTGCTGCACGGCTCCGGTCAGTTGCTGTGAAATCATGTCGCTTACCTTCTTGGCGAGGAAATACAAGCCCGTCAGTTCGGCACTGAAAAACCGACCAATAACCAGCACGTAGGAATTCTGGTAAAGTACCGAAAGCAGCCCTTCAGCAAGAAGGTTCCTGCCAAAACTGAATAGTCGGCTGAACGATTCCACGCTGTACTGTAGTGCTGGCCGCCACTGGCTTACCAGCCAGAGGACCAATGCCGAAACCAGTGCCGAACTCAACATCTGGGTCACAAGGCTCCATACACCCCAGCCGGCCCAGGCTGCAACCACTGCCAGACAACCTGAGACCACCACGCTCAGCGTGTTGGCTTTCATTTGGGTCTTGAAGTCCATATTGCGGCTGAGCACCGCGGTTTGCACCATCTTGGCTGCGTTGATGAAGACTACCAATCCCATCACCTGAATTAGGGTGGTCAGCCCAGGCTGATTGTAGAAAGCGGCAATAAAAGGAGCACCGGCAAACAGAGCAGCGTAAGCCAGAAGGCTTAGCAGAAGGTTGGTGTAGAACACCGTATTGAGGTCGGCGTCAGAAACGGTTTTGCTTCGGATTAACGCAGCACCAAGACCAGAGTTGATAAATGCGTTTGCCAACTCAAATACAATCGTAGCCATGGCCACTAAGCCGAACGCCTCTGGCGCCAGCAGGCGGGCGAGGAACAGCATGAAGATGGTGCTGGCCCCTCTGGTGAGAAACAAACTCGCAAGGTTCCAGAGCACCCCCTCGCCAATTTTGCGATGCATCGGCTGCATTAGATTACGCTAACCTTCAGGTGCGGTTCCCATGGGAAATCAAAGGCGAGTCCACACCCAGAAAATCGATAAACTTCTGATAAGCGCCTTTTTCGGCAACGTTAATCACCAGCAGGTCATCTGACCGGTCTTTGAAATAGTTCAAAACATCCCGATTATATTTTTGGTAATGCGCGATCAAGATTTCCTTGTTGTATGGTTCTTCATCGGGTGTGCCATGAACACGCACCACGTTGTACATAAACCCTGGCCAAACGTATTGCGCTTCCTTCAAGTCTTTGGCCGTTGGGACCTTCCCTTCACGGCCGAAGAGTTTGGCGTGAAAGCGAGTGATGGAACGGTACCACTGTTCAGGATTGTCCCGTAGCGTAAGAATAAAATTGCTGCCCGGGTAGGCTTTGTCTAGATGCTTGTAGGTTTCCGGGTGACTAAAAGGTACATCCTGAAACACCTGGGCGGTTTTGCAATAGTCGATAATAGGTTGGAAGTTACCTTTGAAATAGTGTTTACCGTACAGAATTTCGGCCTTTCTTTGATCGCCTACAGTAAAGCCAAGATCTTCAAAGGCTCGTTTCAAAGATGTGGTGCCGGTTTTGTTTCTGCCGATGCAGAAATATTTGACTTTGCCTTTTACTCTCTGCTTGTCGATAATTAATCGACAAAAACTCTTGAAGACCCTTAATGGTTCTAAAGTTTTCTGTTTCAATAACATGGCTGAGTTAGGTATATTACTTTAATGATGTCTCATAAATTAGATACTTAACATAAGCTGCGGAGAAACAACTTGTTGCCTTTTCAAGAGGTTTGGAAAATTCCATTAAAATTGCGACACAAGAACAGATCGGTTTAAGGAATTCGGAGTAACCGTTTCATTAAATCACCAATTTTTTTCTGCCCTGAATGTAGAATATCGCATGTTGGTCAAAAATCATGTCTCGGAATAAATGAAGTAGTTTGGCTCAGAATTTTGGCTCATCCGGTTTGAGCGTACTTAATTGAAAAAGTGGACATACTGTGCCTTTCTAAAGAAGAGACCAATCAACTTTGGAAAGGAGATCCAGCATGTCCACGAGCATATTGTATCAT
>DSAQ01000227.1 GCA_011046395.1 Pseudomonadota bacterium | reverse complement strand
CAGTATCTTCTTCTCTGAACTACCTCTGTTTTCTAAACAGTGGTTCTTCTATCTTGTCTTCTTTTTTCTTACTAAGAAATATGGGGAGTTCCCTTAATTCCGCTACATTTCTTTAACCTCTCTTTTTAGTCAGGTGCGATCGCCAACTGAACAAGATTGTTGAGGTGTCTTCATAAGCAGTTGAAATAATAAATATATTTGACATTTACGGAAAGCTAAGCGTGACCGATAAGAATATCGGCGGCTTACTTGCATTTTATAATCCCTGGTGGAAAGAAGTCAGAGGCAGTATGGGATGCTCGTGAAATATTGACATTTACCTGCTTTCAAAGATGACTAAAACTGCTGCAATTTCCCTGAACGGTTTGGGGAATATCCTGCTGACACGGGTAGCTTCGCGAAGTAGATTGAAAATACTGTTTCAGAAAACCGTTCAATAAAATTGTTATAGTTGATTGAAAAGGAGGAAAAATGGCCATAACGATCTTGTTGGTCGATGATTCAAAGTTGGTTCAAGCCAAGTTCAGGTTGGAACTGGAGAAGGCAGGGTTTCAAGTTATCAGTGCCCTCGACGGCAAAGAAGGGCTGAGTATCGCCAGAGAAAAGAAGCTGGACCTCATTATCCTGGATGTGAATATGCCGGTGATGAACGGTTGGCAGGTCCTTCGCTCTTTAAAGATTCATCCTGAATTGTGCAAGATACCTGTCATTATGGCTACGACTGCGGACAAGATTGCCGACATAGAACAGGGTTTTTCTCTGGGCGCAAAAGAATACGTCGTCAAGGACGAGCAACTCACCCATTTGGTCGACAAGGTTGAAAAAGTGGTGGCAAGCCAGAAACCTGAGACAAAAGTTGAAGGGAGCTGGGTAAAAAAATGTTCTCGTAGCCCCAGGGGGGCAGATCTTCATTATTGACAACTTCAGGTTGTTTTCGATCTTTCTGATCTTTTTTCTTACTGAGAAACATGGGGAGTTCCCTTAATCTCGTTACATTTCTTTAACCTCTCTTTTTAGTCAGGTGCGATCGCCAACTGAACAAGATTGTTGAGGTGTCTTCATAAGCAGTTGAAATAATAAATATATTTGACATTTTGCCAATTTTATACAATATGATGTATATATGTGGAAATAAGGCAAAAAGGTTAACTGATACGGAAAGCTAAGCGTGACCGATAAGAATATCGGCGGCTTACTTGCATCTTATAATCCCTGGTGGAAAGAAGTCAGAGGGCGCTGGCGTGATGATCTACCTGATTATCGTCGTACAGTAGTGAGTGAGGTTCTATCTGACATTGCCTGAACTCCCCCAAATTATTTCTATCACTGATTCACGGCGAGTAGAAAAAACCACTACTTCTCTTGTGACATCCATTCATTGGTAATTTTTCTCGGTTTTTTCAAAGCCTTGGGGCACGTCTTGAAATATCAGTTTACCTGAGTTTGCCTTGTTCGGGGTGATATGTGGCATTGATAAGTTTACAACAGGTGCGGCTTGCGTTCGGTGGCCCGGAGCTGATCAACGGGGTGACACTGCGGATCGGGCGCGGAGAGCGGGTCTGCCTGGTCGGCAGAAACGGGGCGGGTAAATCCACCCTCATAAAGATCATCAGCGGCGAGATCACCCCTGATGCCGGCGAGGTCATAAGTGCGCAGGGAGTGCGGATCGCCTCTCTCGCTCAGGAAGTGCCGCAGGATCTGTCTGGAACGGTGTTCGAGGTGGTTTCGGGCGGGCTGGGCGGCGTGGTCGAACTGCTTTCGGAATACCGCTTCGTGAGCAAGCGCCTTACCCAGGGGGACGACGCAGGCATAATCGCCGAACTGGAACGGATACACCACCTGATCGAGTTCTCGGGCGGCTGGCAGATACAACAGAAGGTCGAGACCGTTCTTTCCCGCCTCAGTCTGGATCCTGAGGCGCCTGTGGCTGAGCTCTCCGGCGGCTACCAAAGGAGGGTTCTGCTGGCACGGGCCCTCGTGAACGAGCCGGACCTGTTACTCCTCGATGAGCCGACCAACCATCTCGATATTGGCTCGATCGGCTGGCTGGAGGAGTTCCTCAACGAGTACCGCGGGTCTATGCTCTTCACAAGCCACGACCGGAGATTTCTTCAGACTTTGGCGACGCGTATCATCGAACTGGACCGGGGGCGGATCACCGACTGGCCCGGCGATTACGCAACCTACCTGGCGCGAAGGCAGGCCGAGCTCGATGCGGAAGTCACGCACAACGTGCTCTTCGATAAAAAGCTCGCGCAGGAGGAAGCGTGGATACGGCGGGGCGTGAAAGCCCGGCGCACCCGCAATGAAGGGCGGGTGCGTGCGTTGAAGGGGATGCGGAGAGAACGCCTCGCGAGACGTGAACAGGCAGGGAGCGTGACGATGAGGCTGAACGAGGCCGAGCGGTCCGGCAAACTGGTTCTTGAGGCCAAGGGGGTCGGGCATATCTACGAGGGCCGTCCTCTGATCCGCGATTTTTCCACGCTCATAATGCGTGGCGACAAGATCGGCGTCATCGGCCCGAACGGCTCGGGCAAGACCACCCTGCTCAGGATTCTGCTCGGCGCGATGGAGCCCCACCGTGGCTCTGTGCGCAGGGGGGCCAACCTTGAGGTTGCCTATTTTGACCAGCATCGTGCGCAATTGATTGATGACAGATCGGTTATGGACAACGTGGGAGACGGATCCGAGAAGGTGACGGTCAACGGAAGGGCCAGGCACATAATCGGCTATCTCGAGAATTTCCTCTTCCCCCCGGAGCGCGCCCGCGCTCCGGTAAAGGGCCTCTCCGGCGGCGAGCGAAACCGCGCTCTCTTGGCCAAGCTCTTCACAAAACCCTCAAACGTACTGGTGATGGACGAGCCCACCAATGATCTCGACACCGATACCCTGGAACTCCTCGAGGAAATGCTGATGGAGTATGAGGGTACCGTTCTCCTCGTGAGCCACGACCGGGAGTTTCTCAATAACGTTGTAACGAGCACCATAGTATTTGAAGGCGACGGAAGGCTGACCGAATATGTGGGCGGGTACGACGACTGGCTGCGGCAGCGCGGCCCCGCAGTCCCGGTACGAACGGAAAAGGCCGCGAAGCTGGAAAAGCCGCGGACGCAACAGGAGCGTCCGCGTACCCTGACCTTCAAGGAGAAGAAAGATCTCGAGGCTCTGCCGGCGCTCATCGAATCCCTGGAAGCGGAGCGCGACGGGCTTTATGACATCCTTGCGGACCCTGACTTCTATCGCCAGGACGGAAGTAGGCTCCCGGCAGCAAAGGCGAGAATCGAGGAACTCGAAAAAGAGATCACTATGGCGTATGAGCGATGGGAGCTTTTGGAGTCAATCGGTGTCAATTCGCACAATAAATTGATTGTTCTTTCCTGATTAAATCGGTGAAGGACATGGCCGGGTATATGGGGGACGCTCATTCGTTTATAAGTTTATACTCTTCGGGCAACTTGGAGATGTCCGCCAGAGGCGGGTGGAATTCGAATTGGCCTGGCCATTATTTACATTGAAGAAATCTATGGTAACTTATAATCTTAGGAGCGTCCCTAATCCGACGACTAATCGTCGGCACACGGTTCATGCAAGGGTGTCCTCGCGACAAACGAGCTTCTTAAGAAGAGGTGGGTCCGGGCTTGACAGAAAACAGATCCGCACGTATTGTTAATAACGAAAGAGCCTGAAATAAATACGGACTTTGGATATGGATGACCAAGAATACAGCCTGTATGAGATTATTCGAGATCCGGGACTGTGGATTTACGAAAACCTTGACCTATCAACTGATGGTCATTACTACCTGTATCGTTATGATGCAGGTGAAGAGACTTTTTATCGGGCCACTGTTCCGGCGGGAGCAACCGCTCCGCATTTTGGTCCGCTCAATCCCACGGAAAAGGTCCCCATCGGGGGGTGGTATGTGGTGGCAAAAAAGTCGCGCGCTCCATTCCGTCTGCGATTGGTCGGATAAAATTTGTGAAGGGGATACGACCGTATAGGGCCTTGCGTTGCGTCCCGGCTACAGAGGGCTATTCATCACCATTACTGTTTTCATCCCATTGCTCCGGCAGAGGCTGAGGGCCGGGTTGAATGCCGTCGATATCCGGGTCTTGACCGGCAGGCTTCGGCTCTGCATCGGCTTTATGCTGCTTGGATTCGATTCGGCGGGCTCTCTTCTCTTCCTGTTTCTGCTGCCGCTTTTTTTCCTTTTGACGTTTCTCGAAGGTACCCCTTGATTTTTTTGCCAAATTTTTACTCCAAATTCTTCCGGTTGTGGTTCGTTCGACAGATTCCCGGATGGGTAGCGAGGGTGCCGGTAACCTGCTTCCCTGCGCTCCCCGGCTCCGGATCTATCTTATGCCAAAAATATGACGGCTCGGAAGAGCTTCTGTTTTTATCTTCTGCCTCTTTTCCCTCCGAACCCTGAGTCCCTTCCGCCTCCGCCTCTGCTACTACCTCCACGGCCACCCGAATAGCCTCCACCTCCACCATATCCGCCAGTGGTCCTCGCGGGCCGGGGGCGCGCCTCGTTCACGCTTAGGTTGCGTCCCTTGAGTTCCTTGTTGTTTAGGGCGTCAATCGCAGCCTGGGCTTCTTTAGCGTCTGACATCTCGACAAATGCAAAGCCCCGGGACTGACCGGAGTATTTATCTTTAACGATCTCTACAGATGTAGTCTCGCCAAAGGCAGTAAATTCCTCCCGTAAATCATTTTCACTTGTCTCGTAGGACAAGTTGCCAACATATATTTTCATTTCCAATCGCTCCTTTTATATCCAAACGGAGAATAACCGGTACTCATAAGAGCGGCTTTCTCCGTTCGAACATTCCTTGTGTCTCGTTTATCCCGTTACGCAAACGTTCACCGCCTGAAGGCCTTTATTCCCTTGAGTCAGATCGAAGGTCACATTCTCGCCTTCCCTTAAGGACTTAAACCCGTCGCCCGTGATAGCTGAAAAGTGCACAAATACATCTGTACCGTCTTCCTGGGAGATAAAGCCGAAGCCTTTGCTGTCATTGAACCATTTTACACATCCTTTAGCCATTTATTTCACCTCCTTTCGGTAATGGCTTCGAGTGAGTATCTGCCCGGGCAAAAAAAAACTGCATCGGCCATGATAGCCTTTGCAGTAAGGCAAATCCGGACAAAACAAACTCTTGTTGACATTAAACACTATTCTGGAGGGAAATGCAACAAAAAATTGCGGAAATGTCAAGCCAATTTAGAAAGGTCCGGTTGTCATGGTGGTGTTACTATACATACACACCGTAGCACAAAAAGTATAGACAAGATATTAGCTGAGGGGATTACCGGAGTCACATCTTCATATGTCATTAGGGACAGGACGCCGGGAAAGGCGTGCAGAAAGTGCTTGACGAATGGATCGATTCATGAGCACCGGGCCGAAGACCAGAAAACGAAGTCATACATTACCGGGTTCTTGACTCTGATATTGCTAGAGGAAGTAGGGGCGATGGGCAAAAAGGCCAATAGCTCAAAGGCCTGCGCCTATTTTGAACTGCTGAGGCCTTTTTGCTTTTTGGCTTCGTAAAGCCGTTCATCGGCTTTTTTTAGAAGGGCAGCAGGGCCTGTGACTTCGGGATCTTCTGTCGAGGCTATCCCGCAGCTGATGGAGAAACGGATACTAACATCTCCGAAATTCAGAGGATTTTCTTCCACAAAGGCATGGAGTCGGTCCAAAACCCTCCGTGCCTTGTCGAAGGTCTGATTCGGCAGCAATACTACGAACTCATCTCCCGCAAACCTGAAAACTCTGTCGTCTCTTCGCACAATCTTCAGCATGTGCGTTGCCAGGTACCGGAGTAAGGCATCCCCACAGTTATGGCCGTAGGAGTCGTTCACCGTCTTGAAATGATCACAGTCCACGAATAGCAAGGCTAATGGAGTACCATAGCGGATGGCCCGACTGAATTCTCCCTCCAACAAGTCCTCCATTTCCCTTCGATTGAGAAGGGAGGTAAGCGGATCCCGTGTGGCAAGGTACTTCAGCTTTGCCCGCGCGTTTACATTGGAAAGGCAGATGGACACCTTAACGGCAAGTTGGGAAAGGAAGAAGGTATCCATACTGGGCTCAAAACGCAGTCCGGAATAATCACCCAGGTTCAGGCTACCTATCACGTTCCCTTCGAGAACGAGCGGGGCAATGGCCAAAGATTTCACAAAATACTTCTGGTTTTCAGGAAGCAGACGGTAATACGGCCTCAAGTTCTCGTTCACCAGGATGGGCGTTCTTTCGTCCTTGAGAAGCTCTAAGAATACACTTCTTTCCACAAGGTTCAAACGTTCCTTGACCACGTGTGACGATTCCAAGGCCTGGACAAGATCCGAAACATCCTGGCCGTTAATGATGGAAATCCATACGTGAGGGATTCCGAACTTTTCTTCGATGAACAGGAGTAGTTTTTCGAAAAGATCTTTGAAATCACAGGTGGAAAGAATGCCCACTTCGATTTCAAAAAACTTCCTGGCTATTTCTTCGTTTGCCTTAATAATTTCGAGTAGTTTGTCTTTATCATACATGACGTAATACCCGGTGAATGGAAAGAACCCCTTTCTCTGACCACTTGTCAGTAGTTCCTGTTCCTTCAGGCCAGTGGAAGAAGGGGCTTAATTCCCATGTCTTCCAGCGATTTGCTTGCGGGAAATGCAATATCACACAAAGGATCCCCTGGCCCTTGTCCTGCGAAGCACCGGTTTGGAGAAGGTTGAGACGGCGTCTCAACCGGCTTTGCGTAATAACGGCTTCTTATCACAACGTTTTCCCCCTTGTAAAGTGAACGGGTTGGACATGTCTCTGCACATGGGCACAGCGGATATGGATTCAGTCATGTAGGTAGATTACAAGTGTAATAACATGGAGGTCGCGGCGCACTGTTTTTGTGGCGCCGAGTTCCCAGCCGGCACACCCGGCCTGTCCATCCAACAGTTGCTCAATTTCCTTTACCAACCCGTTGATATCGATAATCGAGTGACCAGCAAATACTTGCGGTAGTCCAGCTGTGAGATGGCAGGCCAGGCATTTGCCCGGACGCTGCCTCAGGTGAAACTCAAAGTGTAGTTGGTTCCGGGTATGTCCCTTAAATTCCAGGCTTATGTCGTAGGCACCTTCGGTTGGATCTCCCAAAAGGGCATCGAAAAACCTATCTGTACGGGCGTCCGGAAATAACTTTTTCAAAGCATCCCTGGTATATATGTTACTAAAGCTCTTTATTGCCATGATTAATCAACTCCACAGACTAAAACGGTGACGAAAGACCGTTGTCTGGAACGACCAAATCCATACAATCGCAAGGACTTGGCGATGTCTGAAAATCATACGTGCCAAATTACAACATAAAGGCCGAAGCGTCAAATGGTGTCAATGGGGACCCTGTTGACCATATTGAATAAGTATGATGACAGAAGCTTGGCAAAGACATGACGTTCGTGTAGAGCGTTCATAGTGCCTCCCACTCTACTGTGTTTTTTTCTTGAATATTGGATAACTAGTCCTGTAATATTCCTGCAAGCAAGTTTTTGATCCAAGTATTTCCCTTCGAAGACCTTGTACCTGACTAAGTGCTCTATTTCTTTTAAAAAAGGGTGCCACCCCATGTGCTGCACCAGGTAAACCTTTCCTTTAAAATAAGGGGAAACAGTGTCACTATCTTTGAAAATCGGGCGCCGTGGCACGAAGGTATAAAGGAACGGACATCCATGAAGATTGCGCAGTTCAGGTATGATGAAAAGAGCGGCAAGTGGAGGCTCCATTATCCCGATAGAAATGAAAGATGGCATGAATATTGGGATATGGAACCAACGAAAAGAATAGGCAAGATATTAGCGGAGATAGATGATGATCCCACGGGGATTTTCTGGGGGTAAACAGGAATACCAGGGCGCTGGAAAATTAGGCGGGTTAGATTCTTCTAACTACTCAAGAAAGGAGATATTATGAGCAAAATAAAGGTCATGCCATGCCTCGATATGAAAGAGGGCCGGGTGGTGAAGGGTGTACATTTTGTGAACCTGAGAGATGCAGGCGATCCTGTAGAAAATGCGGCATTCTATGAAAAGGAAGGCGCTGATGAGCTGGCCATGCTGGATATAGCCGCAACGCTCGAAAACCGAAAGACGCGGCTGGAATGGGTTAAAAATGTCTCATCTGTTATACACATCCCATTGACGGTGGGTGGCGGGATTTCGAGTTTGGAAGACATGGAGATGGTCCTTGAGGCGGGTGCTGGCAAAATTTCTATGAATAGTGCTGCCGTCAGGAACCCGGATCTGGTCAGGCAGGCCGCCAAGGCATTTGGCTCAGAGAAGGTGACTGTGGCTGTGGACGCTAAAAGGGACAAGAATATGCCGTCCGGCTTTGAGCTGGTTGTCTCAGGCGGCACCAAGCCTGTCGGCAAGGACGCTGTAGCCTGGGCCAGACAGTGTCAGGAACTGGGGGCCGGTACGATCCTGCCCACAAGTATGGATGGGGATGGGACCCAGGCCGGCTACGATTTGGAATTTACAAGAGCCATTTCGGATGCTGTAGACCTTCCGGTCATCGCCTCCGGTGGAGCGGGAAAACTGGAGCATTTTTATGAGGCAGTGGTTAAAGGGGGTGCACAGATTTTGTTAGCTGCTTCGGTTTTTCACTATCGCATCTTAAGGATCAGGGAGGTCAAGGAATATTTGTTGGAAAAGGGCCTGCGGGTCAATTTGTAAGTCGCCAGGCCGGCAAGATATTCCCATACGGCATATTTTTTCCTGTAAGTTTTATCCCACCTCCACGTGATGCTGCTGTTCTACAGTATTTTTGAATGTAGATACAAGACATTAAGCAGAAGAGAGTTCCACTTAGAATATGGTATGTTTTTTGCTAAATGATTGAGGTGTGTTAAGGTTGATGGTTTCGTAAAAAGTCGTTTTTAGCTTAAGTATTTGAAATAATATTATTTTATTGCATTTTTGTCTTGACTTTCATGTTGTCCCGTGATAGAAAACATATGCAACATCAACAT
>DSAQ01000233.1 GCA_011046395.1 Pseudomonadota bacterium | reverse complement strand
TGCAGGGAAAAAATCCGGTTGAGACCGTTTTGTCTCTGGCCAAAGCATCTATCGGAAAACAGATGTCACCAGAACAGGAGCTGAAACGAGCAGCATAATTTTTCAAAGAGCTAAAGTCTTACGCTTTTTGAAGTTTTGGACATCGAAAAGGCGCCATTGCCTTTAGGAAATGATGCTGTCTCCTTCGTAAATACCGGGTTCGGAATGGGGAGTTTTGTTCAAAGTCCAGAGACTCTTTTTCGCGAAGTGAGGCGTGTTTTGCAGCCTGGAGGAATTGCCATCTTTTCCTTCTACAATTCAGAAGCCCTGGTCAATTTTCTGGACCTTGAATAGAGGCCGGCTTTAGCTGCCCGCGTTGTTGCAGGAGAGAATGCCCTTGAAGTCGAGTTTGAGGACAAAAGATACAAAATAGCAGCACGTTCGTATAACCCCAAGGAAATCAAGCGGAAGATCGAGGGCAACTTCAGACTCAGGGAAGTAACGACTTTCCCCACTCTTTCCGCATTGTTTCCCCAAACGCTTTTTCAGAACGGAAGGGCAAGAGAACTGTGTACAAAGGTCGACCAATTACTTGCCAACAATACTGATCTGGCGGCCGGGCCCTATATAGTAGCAACTTGCAGTAAAGGCGGCCGTATTGAAAAAGCCAAGCCCGCAACTGGATATGCAAGGGTTCTGGAATTGTTGAAATTCCATAAAATCACCATGAACATCCGAGAACATAGACCTGTTCGTACAATGAATGACGTCAAGGAAGTCTTGGATGCAGCACCAAGTGACATGGTCAAATCGATTCTGGTAGCGGCAGACGCAAATGATCATCATTCTTCAGACAACCTTGATGCAGATCTATTCCTGGTTGGCGTTCCTGCAGACCGGAAACTGGACCTGGCAAAAGTGGCCAATGTTTTGGGAAGACGTAGAGAGCGCTTGCGCCTTGCCACACAGATCGAGGTCGAGGAGCTGACGGGTTTTCAGGTCGGCAGCATTCCTCCATTTGGACTTCCGAAGAAGGTCCCTGTAATACTCGATGCACTGCTGGCATCCAAGAAGAAGGTATGGTGCGGGACAGGTAAATCAACGGAGTCACTCGGGCTCAGTGTGGAAGATTTGAAGAGACTCAGCACTTTCACCGTGGCAGACGTGTCTAAAGCCGGGTAGATATCATAGGGCTTGAGATGAAATTATGGACCTGAATTCGAAAGGAATACTGGGTTGGTTCATGGATAAATCGAATTTCGCGCTTATCTTTCTTTGTTATTTTATCATTTTTATCGTCTTTCGTCCTTCGCCTTCCGGTGCCTCCGTAGGCTTCGAGGAAGGGATTGATTCCCTGGTGGAACGT
The DNA here is from genome assembly GCA_011046395.1 of Pseudomonadota bacterium. Classification (GTDB taxonomy): domain Bacteria; phylum Desulfobacterota; class QYQD01; order QYQD01; family QYQD01; genus QYQD01. The sequence continues at coordinate 7,966 of DSAQ01000233.1, read as the reverse complement.
ATAAGCTCAGGTATGAGCGAACACAGTGTCCAATACATCGCCGTGGTCGATTTTACCGATTTAGACGAGAAGGTTTCTCAGCTGGGAACGTTCATTTCAGAAGAACTCCTCACCCGGCTGCATGATACCCAGGCGGTCAAGGTGGTAGAAAGAAAACTGCTGAGCAAGATACTGGAAGAGCACCGGTTGGGATTGACGGGGATGTTGGATGAGAAGTCGGTGAAAAAGCTAGGCAAGATCCTCGGGGTGGACGCGGTATGTACCGGAACCATCACCGATCTTCGAACCACATTCAAGGTCCATGCCCGGATGATTGCCGTTGAAACCGGGCAGGTATTTGCAGCCGCCTCGGCAGAGGTGGACAAGAGCGATGCCCTGAGAATCTTGATGAGAAAATATGTGCGGTCCCGAAGGTTGGTTGAAGGCCGGCAAGGAGATCCCCGGCAGGCAGGGGGGATTAACTTGTTGGTTAACGGCGGCTTTGTCCATCAGTATACTGGATGGAAAAGACAGATCGGAGATATACGACAAGGGGCAAGCAAGACGGAAATCATAGATTTTCCCACCGGGAAATCCGGAAAGGCCCTTCACATCCGTCACGAAGGCAAGGGCCATATTCAATTTTCCCAGATCGTCAGTGTACCTTCTGCCGATCTTATCTTTTCAGCCACCTTTCAGGCCAGCACCCATGAAGGAATGATCAAGGCCTTCAGCGGCACGGGGGTAGTTCAGATCGGGCTGCAGTATTTTGACCAGAAAGGCTTAAAGCTGGGTCAGACCGTTATCCTGAACTACGTCAAAAATCCTTTTGCCGACACGCCCTTAATTGGTGTCCCCCGCCGTGAAAGCGATAGCTACCGAACCCACTACATTGATTTCTCCGGGGATAAGCTTTACCAGGATTACCGGCTTGATGTGCACAGAGAAATCGAGGATAACCTGCTCGGGATTGATCCCGATTCTATTGAAGAAATCGCCGTCATTCTCTGGTGCGGAGCCAGCCATTCCCAGGCGGGATCGGAACTATGGATCACGGATATAGCTCTTAAAAACAGATAGCAAGAAGGACCGGGGTTGGCCTAGGAAATGAGGGCTCACTCCGCCTCCAGAAACTGCTTATACATCCTATCGACCTTCTTCTGCGTGACATGGGGCATATGGGCCCTGAACCCACCCCCAAAAGCATGAGGAATATGCATGAGTTCGTGGATGAGGATTTTGTGCTGTTGTTCCTTGTTGAGTTTGTCAAATCTCTCAGAAATAACCTCGATAACATAATGGGGCTTCTGGTTGAGGGCTAACTGCATGATTCTGGGAAGTGCATGACAACGGGCGATTATTCTTTTGCTCCCAGAGCCTTTGCTTCTTACACAGACCAACCTCGATTGGTCTACGTGGGTCATCGGGAGTTTGCGAATGATATCCCTTATACTTTCAGATATGTCACCGGCCAATTCATACTGGATCATAGGCAAAAATGAGCATACTTTTGAGCAGCTTAAGTTTACTCGTGAGTATCATACTCTAAAGTATTGTTGCTGTAAACTTCCTCCTTCGATCGGCCATACTGAACCTCCCTACCGCTAGAGCCGGGGGCTTGCTTACCGCAACCCCGCAGGCTTGATCTCCTCCGGGTCCAGAAGCTCATCGGCATCCGGGAACTCATAGGACCCACGAAATTCCGAAGACTTTTTCACCTGCGCAGGGCGAACGCCAGCCGCCTTTTTCAGTCTGGCTATCCTCGCCAGGATTAACCGCATCTCTACGATAGTCCATAGGACATCGGCCTTTAGCTTCTCATCGTATTTGACTTTGACCCGCTCATCGTTTCCGAGGATCACATAGCCGTAAGGCGGCCTCTGTCCATAGCGCTTTTCCATGAGAAAACAGTAAACTCCGAGCTGGATGGCGTCCGACCGGTAGAACCTATGTCTTTGTTTTCTCTCAACCGGTATCAAGTACCCGTTTTCTTTAAGCATGTCGTCCGGCTTACCCGATATTCGGTACTCGTAAGACCGTATGACTCGCTGTTTCCTGAACAAAGAACCATCTGAGCTAACCGCCCTGGCTCGCACTGGAATGCCGAGATTACACAACGACTTTTTCCCGGAAAGACAAAGCCATGCAAAGAAAATGGCAAGAGCAATAACCAAAGCCGCTATCATGACGCACCCGCCAAGAGGAAATAACCCAGCGCCAGAAGGACACATGCAATGCCAGCAATCCCCAGGCGCATTCTTATAACCGCCCAGTCAGTCCGCAATGCGACCTGCCGATGGTACCTTTCACCCGCCTCCATCTTTTCCAGGGTCTCCTCATCCGGCTCAACTCCCAGACGCCTGTCCAGCCAGTCTTCCGGCGACCATGTATAGTGTCCAATCTCCGACGCCTTCAGCCAATCATTGGCTTTCCTTCTCGCCATCTACGAGCTCCTTGGCTTTTTCTATCTGGCTTCTGCCCAACCCTATGACCCTTTCCGAAAGCCCGAACCGGTAATCCTGAAAAATAACCCATTCAAGAACTTTTGACTCAACCGCGCCAGACTCCGCATCCCCTTTTCCCAGGTAAGCCCAAGCCTGGCTCACAATGGCGATTCCCAGGGCCAAGCCGAGGACAGCGCCCAGCACCCGGTTCGGCAGCCACAGAATCCCGCCCTTGATGTCCAGCCGGGTGGTCATAACCTTGGACAGGGCAAAACCAGTGAGAAGAACGATTACAAATATGACGAAGGCTATAGTTGTTTCGGAGCCAAACCCGAGTCTTGCCGCAAGAAGAGTCTGAAGGTATGGAGAACGGCTGAGGGCAAAACCCAGCTTAAGCCCGACAAACCCGCCAAGGACCGTGAGCATGCCCCAGGAAAAACCCAGGTAGGCCATTCCGAGTACAACCAGGATCACGATGACATCAAGCACTCTTTTTCCTCCAGGTTGGGCTATCTACGGATGCGCGGGCCAGCTCGGCCAGCCGGTCGATATCCATCCCCCGATAAAGCGATCTGATTTCTTCCAATGGCCTACGTTTCCGGAACATTCCCCGAACCTTCAGATACAGAAACCGGTCCTTCCCTGAAAGCGCGTCGTATATGACGGCCTCGTGCCGGTTGAACCAGAAGGTCCATCTTTCACGGCTGCGTTTGGCAACCAGGCGGGCCGTCTCGTAGGCAATATTATGCCGCTCCCGGATCTTCCTGATAGTGAACCCAGAAAATACCTTTCGCCTGGTTTTCTCCCGGACGAAGGTCGTACCCATGTCTTCATAGATACCTTCCATTTCCTCCAGAACCGACCGGATGGTCTCTTCGGTCTTCGAGTCCTTGGGAAGGGGTATATATATCTTCCCATAGACTTTGTGTTTCCAGCATAACCGTATGACCTCCTCCGGGATTTCCATGTGCCACAGGATAATACAGAAAAAGCCCCGGACAATGCCCGCAGGCGGGTCAATAATCCAGTCAATGGCACGCCTGCAAGCTATTCAAGCGACCCGAAGCCATATATAAGAATCCATGCGCCAGAGAAGCGACCTCGGCAGCATATTTTTCCTGATCCTTGTCATAGGCGGGGCTGCTTACCTGTTTCTCAGCTGGGGAGATTCCTCGATCAAATCCGGCCGGTGCGTCGAAGCAGCGCGCGACTGGAGCAAAAAAATCGACAAGACAGGAAAACAGTTGGATACGGTCATCTCCTTACTCCGGCATATCCCCCCTATGTCACTGGGAACCATAACGGCAGACCTTGTATGCGGACGTCCGGGGCAACTCTTTACCAAGGCTCAGGTAAGCTATAATACCGCGAAATCCGGGGTAGCATCCCTACACTATTATGCCATGCAGTATGCAAACATAGAGGAACAGTTGGCCCAGGCCGAAGCGAAAAGAAGCCCGCAGGCATATACCGGGAATATCCTCAAGCGGCTGGGAGAAGCCCGGAAAAGTTATGACCAGGCGGCAGGCGAAATTTCGCAGGCTCTGCGCGGCGCGACCGATAGCGTCCGCCGGGCAGCCCTGATCTCCACAGGCACGACAACGTTTCTCATATTGTTCGGAGGGGCGGCCGTTTACCTGAGTCTGGCCGTAACCCCTTACTTCAGAAAAAACAAGGACGGCGCGCTCGAGCTTCAAGTCAGAGACAAGGACATGGCAACCACCGTCCGCCTTCGGAGGGCTGATCCCGAGGGGCTTCCGCTTTACCGCCTGCTTCAAGAAAAAGGGCTTCTTTCGGGAACAACCAATGCCCTGCTTGGTATATTGGCTGCCTACCCCGAACATCCGGCTTCCATAGAGGGACACAGCCCGGCCTCCCTTGGTCTGCTGCAACATACCGAAAACACTATGACGCGGGTCATTCAAAACCTGCCTGAAAACATGGACGCCAAGGCCGCAGTCACGACCGCCCTGGCTCACGATATAGGGAAGACCCTTGCCTACCAGAAGGGGGATGACGGGCAGTGGTTCAGTACCGGTCTCTACCATGACCGTCTCAGCGCAACCATACTTTCCTGCCTGCCGGATTTCCACCAGGAATTTACAGGCGAAGTCAAAACCGGCGTCCTTGCGGCCGTCCGCTACCATCATTCGCCGCTCGATATGCCGATGAACATACCGGAACTCTCCCGCCGGCTTGCCAGTCTTCTCCAGGAGGGGGATTCCAACGCAGCACGGGAAGAAAAACGGGAGGCCGCGGAGTCTATAGCACCTTATGTTTATTCCACTTTCCGGAAAATGGTCACGGAACTGAACGTGAACGGGTATAACGGCGGGCCGCCGCAGGGATATACACTAAGCAACGTACCGGGAAAAATTGCGCTGGTGTATGAGCACGCCCTGCGAGAAGGGATTATCGCCCATTTGCCAGCACGCCTCAAAGAAGGCGTCTCCGGGGAAAGGTCTCAGGGAAGGGTGCATCCGGCCTGGCCGGTTATCGCCAGGGCCCTTACCGAAAAAAACGTGATACTTAGCCGGATTGACGAGATCGACGCCGACTGCAACGGGTTTTTCGACCTGGAAATAACCATGCCGGCCGCCGATCCCATCATCCATTCCTGCCTCGTGGCCATAAACAGCGAGGCCGTACCGGAAAGTACATGGCAGGGCTGGGCGGCATCGCCAGCGCCAACCCTGGAGGTTAAAAGAAGTGCCTGCGCCTAGATCGCCCCAAAGCCTGAGGGAAGTGAAGGCCACCAAATATCCCAGATTCCGGTACTACGTTACCGGTGGAGCAGCCATGCTGTCGGCTTATTTTTTTCTGGATTTTCCTGCCCTTCTATCGGGCTTTGGAGTACCTACAGGATTTTCCTACGTCTTTTCCGCGCTTACGCCCCTTGGCCTTCTCATGTATCCATTTATCAGCCGGGGAGCCGGGCAACTGAAAAAATACCGGAGGCATGTCAAAGAACAGTGTTCCGGCCAGCTGAATGTCATCAAGAAAGGCAACGGAAACTACACCGGAATAAGGCCGGGTCTGACCCTTGGACACGATGTCAAGACGGGCGAAGAACTCATCTGGGAAAACCGGAAGATGGTGACCCATGCGATGGTAACCGGCACGACCGGGAAAGGCAAAAGCTCATTTCTCTTTTCGCTTCTCTGCCAGCAGTGTCTGAGGGGAGGCGGGGCCATATTCATAGACGGCGGGAAGAACATCGAGACCCTCAAAAAACTCATCTGGATATGCAAGAAGGCTGGACGGCTTGATGAACTCAGGATCGTGGATCCACGAACGCCCAAGCACGGCCACACTTATAACCCGCTGGCCGGCGACGATCCGGACCTTATTGCCAACAAGATTCAGAATGTGCTCAACCCGACCCCGGTCGGCTCGGACTCGGAGTATTACGCCAACCGCATTTATCACGCCACGCTCACCATGTCCCAGGCCCTCCAGCAACTCGGGAAGTCTTTTAACTTCCGGGACGTCCTGTGTCTCTTCGACAGCCCTGAAGTATCCATCAAGATACTCAAAGACGAGCTCAGGCAGACCGGCCTCTACGAGCCGCTGATCGAGGTGCAGAAGCTCATCGGGGAGGCCAAGAACATCCAGGGCTTCAAAGATGTGGTTTCCAACATGATCGCCAATCTGGCCAGTGTGGCCACCTCGGATAAGGGAGACTTCCTGTGCGCCTCTTCCACGGACATCAGCCTTTATGAGGCGGTCAGGAAGGGCCAGATCATCTACATCATGCTGCCCAGGATGAGCGATCCGGCACGGGCGGAGAGGCTGGGCCGGGTCTTCCTGGCCGACATCCAGGCCACCATCGGGGTTTTTTACGAACAGAAAAATTTCAAACCCCTGATACCCTACCTGATAATCCTCGACGAGTTCGGCTCCTATGCCACGCCGCAGTTCTCGGTGGTGTTCGAACAGGCCCGGAAAGCCAACTTTTCGGTCGTAGCGGCCGTGCAGAGCCTGGGAAACCTCTCTGACCCCGACCGAGGCCTGTCCAGGGAGTTCGCCCAGAAGGTCATGGGCAATACCGATACCAAGGTCTATTTCGCAGTACGGGACTATGAAACGGCCCGTACCGCCGCTTTTCTTGTGGGTCAGGAGAAGGCGCTGATGGGGCAGGCATCGGTGTCGAACGGCACGGCGGACCGTGGAGAACGCATAAGCCTGAGCAGGTTGTTCAATCCGCAGGTCCAGGAGAGTGAACAGAGCTCCTTCGGATTTTCAGAGCAATATGACTTCAAGGTGCGGCCCGAGGTCTTCATGCACGACCTCAATGACCCGCAGGGCAGCGTGATAATCGACCTGGGAACAGGCGAACCCGTCTTCGCCCGGGTAATGTGGTCCAACCCTCACTTTCCGCCGGGCTGGGACTATGAAAAGGAGATTCCGAGATTCAGGCCCAAGCAGGTGGTTCCCCTGGGCCTCTATGAACGGGTATATCTTCAGTGCTACGAGCAAGTGGTAAACCCGAAGGAAAAAGAAACGAAAGGAGAAGACCGGCCGGATCAACAACCGGATACCTGCAAAAAAGAAAGGGCCGCGCAAACAAGGAAACAGGCCGGAAAGAAAACGCAAAAAGCGGCGGCAAAAAAGAGTACCGAAGAACAGAAACCACCTTCGGAAGCGGGTACAAACAAAGCGGAGACGGCAAATTCTCCGTCCGACATATTGAACATGCTGGACTAAAAAGGAGGTGTCACAAATGGCCAAACCGGAGGCGCTGGAAAAGGCGGTTTACACGAGCGACACGTATACCAGGAGGGGCGGGAAGTTGTATATCGACGTCTTCGAAGACAAACGCGGAGAACTCTATATGCGGCTCAAACGGGTCAACCAGACAAAACCGGGGAAACCGCCAAGACACTCGCCGGTTGAGGCGTTCGTCATTTTTAAGCACGAAGTTCCCTGGTTCTGCAACCAGCTGAAAAAGCTGGCCGCCTCCTTGGACTACCAGGATGTTCCCCTGGAAAAAGCAGCAAAGATGCTGTAAGAATACTGCAATTCTCAACCTTGAGCCCCAAAACGGCTACCGGAAATACGCAAATCGAGCTTTTCAGAACCTGTAGGGGGAAACAGTAATGGATGATTCCCAAAAAAGACGCGGGCTTGCGTTGATACAACTGCGCCTTGACCCGGACAAGAACATCTGGGACGATACCATCGTCGAATGGTTGAAAGACGTCCCGCGAGGGGGCCGCTCAAACATGATCAAGTACGCCCTGGTGACCTTTATCAAGATACAGGCCAGGGCAGGCCTCGGTCCAAGCCACCTTGACCTTTCAGAGATGCCGGTCAAAAATCCCCTTGACGCAAAAATGAAACGGATCGGCGAGTTCTAATCAAGCATGTTCATCTGCGACTTTTTCCCGGCACAGCCCTCCGGGTATCCCTGCAAAAATACCTAGTACCATGTAACATTTAATATTTCGTTTTTTGGCAATATGTGGCATAATTGGTGGCAATCCAACAAAGGAGGCCGCCATGTCACCGAGATATCGAGTAACGCTAACCAAAGAGGAGCG
>DSAQ01000088.1 GCA_011046395.1 Pseudomonadota bacterium | reverse complement strand
GCTCATCTACCGCAGGCTTTTCCCGGGCACAGGGCTGAGCCTGGAAGAACGCCAGGAATTGCGGGCAGAAAAGGATAGGGTAAATCGTCTTTTCTTTTTTCTAAACTACGGCCTTAAATACCACAAGATGCCTACCGGTGCGAATGAAAAAGACCGAGAGGCTTACCGTCTGCTTCTTCACGCACTCGTGGAGAAGGGGGAAGTCCGGAGGTCCCTTGTGGAGACATGGGAAAACTGGCCAGAAGCGAGAAAATAAACGAACCAGTCAGTACTTCTGAGGAAATAGCCCATGACCGAAATCCGCATAGGCACCGCTTCCTGGACAGAACGCACCTTGGTTGAAAGCGGCCTCTTCTATCCCAAGGATGTGGCCACCGCCGAAGCCCGGTTAAACTTCTATGCCCAGCACTTTGATACGGTGGAAGTAGACTCAACCTACTACTCTCCGCCCGCCGAACGCAACTCCGTCCTCTGGGCGGAACGCACTCCACCGGGATTCCTTTTCAACATCAAGGCCTACTCCATGCTGACCAGGCACCCGACCCTCATAAAAAGTATCCCCAAAGTGCTTCGGAGTAGCCTCCCGGGTAAATACACCGAACAAGCTAAGGCTACCGATTTTCCAAAGGAGATCGTGGAAGCGGCTTTTGATATGTTCCACTCGGCCTTAAGGCCTCTTAAGGACGCAACAAAACTGGGCTGTGTCCTCTTCCAGTTCCCACCCTGGTTCTTACCCTCACCGGAAGCGTATAAGTGGCTTGAACTTGTAAGGGAAAAAATTCCTTCCATGTGCGTCGCTGTAGAATTCCGGAATCGAAAGTGGCTCGTAACGAGCGAAAGGAAAAAGGCGGCGGACTTCCTGAAGGCCAACGGAATGTCCTCGGTTGCTGTGGATGCCCCGTGGATAAGTAACTGGGAAGGTCCCATCGACCTTACCACGGACATCTCATACATGCGCTTCCACGGTCGCAACCGGGAAAGCTGGTTTAAGAAGGGCATACCGACCGAAGAAAAATACAGGTATGCTTACGCGGAAAGGGGACTCAAAGCCTGGGCGGGCCGGATAAAAGCGGTATCTGAACCAGCCAACATAGTCTTTGTTATCTTTAATAACTGTTACCAGGACTATGCGGTAAGAAATGCCGGGATGATGAAAGGGTTACTGGCCGGTTAGGAAAGATCATGGCACTTGTCGAGATTCAGGGTCAGGTCGAGCGCATCACCAGGTCTGACCGGGATACCGGGGTCACATCTTCATATGTCATTATGTCTATACCTGTGACCTAAAAATTTCCTGGAGAGTGTGGGGTAAGAAAGACCCTGATGGGAGATATACTGCATTTATCAGAGCAGCCAGACGTGGGCAGGAATATCTGGGATTCAGATAGGCGTTTGGAAGAAACAGTTCAAAAGATACCCAGTGACATATGAACGGGCTGTTGCCCAAATAAGGATAGCCACAGCTTATAATCATGATATAATGCCGCAGGTTCAAGAGGATACTCGGAGTCAAATGGCTATGATGGGAGTGCAGGGACAACAACAAGGCAGGCTGTTTTATCTTGGCGTCGATATTAACAAGCGAGTCAGAAAAGACCATCCGCTGAGGAGAGTCAAAGAAGTGATAGACTTTGACTTTGCATATTCTGAAGTCAAAGATTGCTATGGGGGTAACGGCAACGTTTCAGTACCGCCGCCAGTCATATTCAAGTTGATGTTGTTGCTGATATTCTATAACGTACGTTCTGAACGGGAACTGATGAGTACGTTGCCAGAGCGTATAGACTGGCTGTGGTTTCTTGGTTATGACCTCGATTTCCAGATACCGAATCACAGCGTATTATCCAAAGCCCGAAAGAAATGGGGAGCAGAGGTTTTCGAAAGCTTTTTTGAACGCATTGTTATGCAATGTATTGAGGCCGGGCTCTTGGACGGCCGCAAGATATTTATCGACTCAAGCCTTGTAGATGCTAACGCATCAAACAATTCTGTCATTGATAGCAAGAAACTCAAACATCAGTTACATAAAAGATACAAAACGCTGGAAGCCCGCCTGGAAGAGAAAAGCGAAAGCGTGGACCCTTCCAGAGGATATGTGAAAAAGAACGGCCGATACATATCCAGCACCGATCCGGATGCGGCCATAGTTAACCGAGGCAAAGCCAAACTCTCTTATCAAGTGCATCGAGCCGTAGACGGACAAAAGGAGATTATAACGGCCACTGATGTAACTCCGGGTGATGTCAATGAAGCCCACCTCATGCTTCCCCTACTTAAGAAACATCACGAAACAACCGGGATTAAGGCTGAAGCCGTGGTCGCGGACAGCAAATATGGAACAATCGATAATTTTCTTGCCTGTCATGATGTAGGAATACGGGCTCATATTCCGGATTTGCGGGAAACGGCTGCCAAGCGGACTGAAAAAAGTGGGATATTTTCTGAACATCGATTTGAGTATGATCCTAAAACTGATACGTACCGTTGCCCAGGAGGTAACGTGCTCAAGCCGAAATCGCTACACATGGACCGGCAGAGTAGAGATTATGCAGCTCCTAAAAAGACTTGTGCCGCATGCCAATTAAGACATCAGTGTACAAAAAACAAGTCTGGTCGGACGATTAAACGTCATCTCAGACAAGAAGATCTCGACAGGATGCGCGAGGCAAGCCGTTCTGCTTTGGCCAAACAGGATATCAAAACCAGGCAACACCTGATGGAACGATCCTTTGCCAGAAGTGTACGATACGGCTTTGACCAAGCGCGATGGCGCGGACTTTGGCGGATGCGAATTCAAGAATATCTAGTCTGTGCCATCCAAAATATCCAGGTTTTGATAAAGCACGTCTTCAAGCCCAAAAGAGGCATTGTTACACAGCCATTGGCAACAGGAACCGTGTCCATGGCATCCATATTATCTATGGTTGCGGCAGTAGGTGACTTTCTGCACAGTCTTATCAAGCTAAATTACGTTGTCAACGAAGCTTGATTCTTATCAGCTTAATCTGAACCTGTTCTACAGGAACTGCGTTTGGGCAACAGCCCGTGAAGATGTGACCCCGCTGCCCCAGAAAGGACTTGACACTTCCGTCCCATTTATTATAGTCAGCCCCATTTGACTGCTATTTTGAAAAATATTATATGATGGATGACTTGTATTACTGGATGGCCCTCCACTTGATCCCCGGGATTGGAGGTGTCACCTACCGGCAGCTTATCAAGGTTTTTGGTACACCTGAAGAAGTATTCAAGGCCAAAGAAACTGAGCTTACGGCAATAAAAGGAATTCGGTCGGCGACCACAGAGGCTATACGCAACTTCGCTTCTAAAGAACGTGCCGCACAGGAACTAAAATTAGTACGTAAATATGGGGTAAAGATAATCACCTTTCAGGATGAGGCCTATCCTCAAAATCTGGCAAATATCTATGATGCGCCGGCCTTGCTTTACGTTAAAGGGAACTTGGGCGAGGCCGATAATTTCAGTGTGGCAGTGGTCGGATCACGTCATGCCACCTATTATGGCCAGAAGGCGGCGGAAGGGCTCTGCCGCTCTCTGGCCGGCCATGACCTGACCATCGTGAGCGGCATGGCGCGCGGCATCGACACGGCTGCCCATCTGGGCGCCCTCTGGGGCAAAGGCCGAACTATAGCGGTACTGGGTTCAGGACTGGACATCGTCTATCCCGAGGAAAACAAGGGCCTATACCACCGTATAACTGAAAACGGGGCGGTTATATCCGAATATCCCCTGGGCACGCCTCCTGAGCCCAAAAATTTCCCGATCCGTAACCGGATTATCAGTGGCCTGGCCCTGGGTACGGTTATCGTGGAGGCCACCGGAAAAAGCGGCTCTTTAATAACCGCCAATTTCGCTCTTGAGCAGGGGCGTGAGGTCTTTGCCGTGCCCGGGAGCATAAACTCGCTTCGGAGCAGTGGAACACATAAGCTCATTAAGCAGGGGGCAAAACTCGTTGAATCTGCCGAGGATATAGTAGAAGAACTGCGCCCCCTGAAAAAATTTCCCCCGGAGCCGGCATTAAAGCGCGCAAAAACTACAGATGGCCCATCGGCCTGTATGCCTCAGGATATTTCGCCTGAAGAAAGAGATATTCTGGCGCTGGTGGAAGAATATCCTCAACATATTGACGAATTAGTCCGAAGAGGAGACTTAGTTGTGCAAAAAGTAAGCAGCATACTTCTTAATTTAGAATTAAAGGGCCTGGTTCAGCAGTTACCCGGAAAACTATTTGTCAGAAAATAAGTAACTATTTAGCCACAGATTCACACAGATGAACGCAGATAGGTTTAAATATAAAGAAATCACAGATATTATTCTTAGAAGTTTTAAGGCAGAAAACCAGAATTCAAAAGATTTGTATATGATAATAAAAGAAAAAATATCAGTGATGATCAGCGTAGATCAGCGGCTGAGTAGTTACGAAAATAACAGGGGATAACATGTCCAAGTCGCTTCTCATTGTCGAATCGCCGACCAAGGCCAAAACGCTACAAAAATACATAGGGAAGAAGTTCACGGTAAAGGCCTCGGTAGGTCATATTAAAGACCTCCCGGAAAACAGCCTGGGCGTGGATATTAAGGATAACTTTCAACCTGAGTACAAGGTAATAAAGAGCAAGGCAAAGATCATCCAGGAATTGAAAAAAGCGGCCAGGGAGGCAAAGGACATCTACCTTGGTCCTGATCCGGACCGTGAAGGTGAGGCCATAGCCTGGCATATCCAAGATGAATTAAAGTCCACCGGCAAGACCTTCCATCGCGTGCTCTTTAATGAGTTTACCCCCAAAGCTATTGCCGAGGCGCTGGCAGCGCCCGCAGCTCTTGATATGCACAAGTTTGAATCCCAGCAGGCCCGGAGGATACTGGACCGCCTGGTCGGTTACCAGATTTCTCCCCTCCTCTGGAAAAAGGTGCAAAAGGGCCTCTCGGCCGGCCGCGTGCAGTCCGTAGCAGTGCGCATTATCTGTGAGCGGGAGCGGGAGATTCAGGCCTTTGTGCCTGAAGAATACTGGTCTATCACCGCCGGATTAGAGGGTAAGGAGCCCCCTTCCTTCGAGGCCAGGCTGGTCGCCCTTGACCAGAAAAAAATAAAGATCAATGACCAGGCCCAGGCCGAAAACATACTGAAAGACCTGGAGGGACAGGCCTACCGGGTTACAAAGGTGGAGCGTAAGGAGAAAAAACGTCATCCCAACCCGCCTTTCATAACCAGTACCCTGCAGCAGGAGGCTTACCGCAAGCTGCGCTTTTCGGCCAAGAAGACCATGCTCCTGGCCCAGCAACTCTATGAAGGAATAGACCTGGGTGAGGAGGGCCCGGTCGGTCTCATTACCTATATGCGTACTGACTCTACGCGCCTTAGCGCCGAGGCCGTGACGGCCATCAGAGAGGCGATAAAACAGAACTTTGGCCCGGAATATCTTCCCGCCAGGCCAAATGTCTATAAAAGCCGTAAAAGCGCTCAAGAGGCCCATGAGGCCATACGGCCGGCAGACCCATCGCTTACACCGGAAAAGGTAAAAGACTTTCTCTCTAAAGACCATTTCCTTCTGTATGACCTGATCTGGAAGAGATTCACGGCCAGCCAGATGTCCTCAGCCGTTATGGATCAGACCATGGTAGATATAGAGGCCGGTTCTTACGGATTCCGCGCCACCGGAAGCATAATGAAATTCCTTGGATTTATGGCCCTCTACGTAGAAGGACAGGATGAAAACGGAGAGGTGGGCGAGGTAACCCTCCCCAAACTCGCAGCAGGGGAGGCATTAAAACGCCTGAGCCTGACTCCCAAACAACACTTCACCCAGCCGCCGCCCCGCTTTACCGAGGCCACCCTCATAAAGACCCTGGAGGAAAGCGGTATCGGCCGTCCAAGTACCTATGCCGCCATCCTTTCACACATCCAGGTCCGGAAATACGCCAGCCTTGAAAAAGGATGCTTCAGACCTACAGAGTTGGGCTTTCTGGTCACTGACCTCCTGGTCAATCATTTCCCGGATATACTTAATGTGAAGTTTACCGCCCAGATGGAAGATGAACTGGATAAGATCGAAGAGGCCCGGGCCAACTGGGCGGACACCCTGCGCCGTTTCTACGGTCCTTTTAAAGAGCGGCTGGACCAGGCTGAGGACAATATGGTTTCGCTTAAGGGACAGGGACTGCCTACGGATGTGACCTGCGATAAATGTGGAAATCCCATGGTCATTAAGACAGACAAAAGCGGTCCTTTCCTGGCCTGCTCTAACTACCCGACATGTAGAAACACCAAGGATTTTAATCGCGACCGAAATGGAAAGATCGAGATACAAAAAGACGAGGAAAAGTCGTACGGGACCTGTGAAAAGTGTGGACGGCCCATGGTGCAGAAGCGGGGCCGGTTTGGGGCGTTCCTGGCCTGTTCCGGTTATCCTGATTGTAGAAATACACGGCCCCTGGGTACCGGTATAAAGTGCCCTGAACCGGACTGTAGTGGCGAGATCATTCAAAAACGTACGAAAAAGGGACGGCTTTTTTATGGCTGCAGTAAGTATCCAAAATGTCAATTTGCCACCTGGGAACAGCCCGTAGCCGAAGAATGCCCCAGATGCAAAGCCCCTTTACTGCTCCTCAAAACCGACAAGAACGGAACCAGGCAGATCCGCTGTCCGCAAAAAGAATGCGATTATAAAGAAAAACGAAGTTGATTTTTAATCCACAGATTACGCAGATTACACAGATTTTCGTGAGTTATTGGGTTAAATTCCCCAAAGCTTGCCTCGTTTAGGCGGGGTAGTTCATTCATAAAAAAGCCTTTTCACCACTGAGCACGTATTGTCTGTTGTTCGTAGTCCGTTGTCCGTTGCAACAGACTACTGACTATTGACTGCTGACCACTTCATAATACACGTGCAGGCCCTTTTCATGTCTGGGCGGTATGCGACCTGCCGTAGGGAGTCTTGCTCCGGCATGGCCTGCAGTCCAGACTATATTATTTCACAACATATTGAATGAGTAAAAAATGCTTAAAGCGCAAATTAGGTGCCAGAACTGGACTAAGTACCTTGATACTTCTGGATGTTTAAGCTTGATAAAATGGTCAGATATTCATAAGATACTAACGTCTATAGTGAATGTCATTTGTCAATAGTCATTTGTCACTGGTAAAAGTGATCAATCTTCCACACTTAACCAACCTGCCTGTCGGCAGACACGTGACCAATGACTAATGACCAGTGACCAGTGACATAGCCTTTAGGAACAGATGTAAGTAGGGAGGCCATCCATCAAGGTTAAAAGGTTTCTCATTATTGCAGTGGGCGTTTTCATTCTTGTCTCCGGCATCATCGGCTATCTGGGGTATAGCGCCGATAAAGAGATAGAAAAGACGGTAACGGATCAGTTCAACCGGCAACAACTTATACTGGCCAGGAAGGTAGCCCACGCTATCCGTAATCACTTTAATTATCTCGAGACCAATTTATTCGAATTTAATCAATTTTGGGAACGGGATATTAAACGACCGGATGTGGCAAGGACAGATATCGCTTCTCTTTTTGCTCTGGTCCGGGACTGGCATGTCCTGGCGATTGTCCATGTCGACCGCAAAGGAAAGCCGATCCTTACCCTGAGCGAGCAGGAGTTCACGGATGGAGCCGGATTGGGAATCGATTATGAAGAGTATCGGCAATGGGGTATCAAACCAGAACACAGGGGTAAGATACTGGCTGGACGCACATTCCGGCCCGAAGCCGGCCTTTTTAAGGGCCGCTGGTTAATGGTTATGGCCACGCCGACCTATAGACCCGCTACCGGGCATGGAGGCGATTCAGGATACCAATTCGAAGGCTTGAGTCTTATGGTCGTGGACCCGATAGGCATCGCCATGAGATATGCCCGGGACGTCCGCTCAGGCAAGACAGGCTATGCCTGGGTTATTGATCACCGGGGGACTTTTTTAAGCCACTTTGAGGACACCTTTATCGGTGAAGACTCCTTTACGGTCAGGCAGAGAAGAAATCCGCGGATATCTTATGCGCAGATAAACGAGGCGGTGCGAAAACACCTGCTAAAAGGGGAGGAGGGCGCGGGCTGGTATATATCGGGATGGCATAGAGGTGTAATCCATGAGATGAAAAAGTTGTTCGCCTACAGTCCGATCTTTTTGTCAAAGGAAGACGATACCGGGAATCTGTGGTCCGTGGCGGTTGTTGCCCCCGAGGCAGAAGTTTACGGTATTATCCAATCACTGGTCATAAGACAATGGCTGATTGCAGGGGCCTTTCAACTGGTAGTCTTTGCCTGCCTGGCGGCGGCCATTTATTTTTCATTGCGCTGGTCGCGGATATTGCAGGCGGAAGTTGACGAGAGGACGGCTGATTTGAGGAGTTCTGAGGCGGAAGTGCGGCAGGAAAGAGATAGGGTCAAAGAGAGTATGCAGAAGCTCGTGGAGATGCAGGAGAAGCTCGTTCGTTCAGAGCGTTTTGCGGCCATAGGAGAGGCGGCTGCTTATCTTTCTCACGAGATAAAAAATCCCCTGATGCTCATGGGCGGATTTGCCGGCCAGGTAGAAAAATCCCTTCCTGAAGACGATCCCAAGCGCCAGAAATTAAAAATTATACAGGACGAGACCAGACGTCTGGAGTTGATGCTGGCGGAGGTCAGAGACTTTACGCGTCCGGCCAAGCCGCAAAAGGAATTGCAAAATATCAATTCAGTCATTGAAGACACGTTAGCCCTTATGGAGAACAAAATGATGGATAAGGGCATTGAGTATAAAAAAGTCCTGGATGACCGCTTGCCGGCCGTACTCTTTGACCCGCAGCAGATCAAACAGGCATTGATTAACCTGGTGAAGAATGCCGTCGAGGCCATGGCTCAGGGTGGCAAACTGGTCATCTCTTCCCGGCGTGAGGACGGGCATATTAAGGTTTCGGTCGCGGATAGCGGCCCCGGCATACCTCCGGAGGTGCTTAAGCAGGTATTCAACCCATTTTTTACGACCAAGAAAAAGGGAACCGGGCTGGGACTCGCCGTTTCCCGCAAGATCATGGAAGACCATGAGGGTGAAATTTTCGTTCAGTGCGAAGAAGGGAAGGGGACCAGGGTTACTATAGCCTTGCCGATTAAACCGGAGGAAACAATATAGTTCACCGCAAAGACGCAAAGAACGCAAAGTTTTAAAGACCATTGACAATTCTTTTTATTCCAGTCCGTAGAATTGGAACGTTGAAATTAATCAACATTCCCAATCTTGATGACCTCGTAAAAAGTCATGCAGCTGTTTTAAGATCAAACTGAGAGCCAAGTGCAAATGAGGTCAGAATATTTTTAAATTGGCCCCAGGTAGTTTCAGTTTGCTCTTTGAAAACAAG
>DSAQ01000086.1 GCA_011046395.1 Pseudomonadota bacterium | reverse complement strand
ATTCTTGTTTTCAAAGAGCAAACTGAAACTACCTGGGGCCAATTTAAAAATATTCTGACCTCATTTGCACTTGGCTCTCAGTTTGATCTTAAAACAGCTGCATGACTTTTTACGAGGTCATCAGCTTTGGATTTTGAAATTATTTCGGATTTAGTGCCTCAAATTTATAACATTATCTCTCATGGATACAACGTCTGGATCGTCTTTTTAACTACTTTTTCAGATGCCTCGCTGATCGTATCGGCACGCGCCCCAAAATGGCGGATCCCAAAACCCGCCCCACCGGTAGAAGCACTTACTGACCATACAATGGACCCGGAGTCGGTCTCCGCCATAACTAAGGAGATGGAAATTTCAGGAGCGGCAAAGGATCCACCCTTGGGTTCCTCATACCTTTCGACCGAGCCTGTAAGAACAGCCTGTGCATTTAATGCCCTGCCAATTTCCTTGATCTGCTGGGGAGGCAGTGCCGTTACCGATTCCACTTTGACCGCCTTAAGGGTGGCCGAAAGATCGCCGGCTACGACTACATCCATCAAACCTGAAGCCAGAAGTTCATTAATTACCAGTCTTCTGATCCTTTCAGAGGCAAACTTCTCATTGGTAAGATTATCAAAGGGCAATACAGCCACCTTCTTTATAAAGCTAAAGTCAAAGTCCTGGCGTATATAAAAACTCGGCTTAGGCGCACGGGCGCAACCCAAAAAGGTGAACGCCAGTAAAAGACAAATTATAAAGTGATAAGCCCCCCGTCGCTTCATGGTAAAAACAGACTCCTTACTATAACCTTTACCGCATCCTCGGCTGTCTCGCCCAAGGTAGGCCCTTCAGCCTTGAAATGCCTGCCCCAGAAGCTGGTTCCGCCCGACGTGTACTGGGTCGAAGCAATAATTGCTCCCGAGGTAGTTTCCACCACAATACAGTGAATAGTTACCTCAGGATAGGATATCGTAACACCCCGCACCAGTCCAAAGGCATGGACTGAACCTACAACAACTGCCGGGACCCGCAACCGCTGTCCAATAATCTTTATATTTTCAATATGCAAGGCGCTGATGGAGGTAATGCCGGCACTCCGCATAGCATTTAATACCTCGCCAGGCTCGATAACATCTACACGCCCCCTACGCAAAAGTTCTGTAATCATGAGATCTTGCACCTTTTTACCTGCATACGGATCGTTGGTCAGATTCTCAAAAGGCATAACCGCTACCTTTGTAATCTGACGAATATCAACGCCTGAACGCAAATAAGTCTTTCGGCCGGGTGCGCAGGCAGACAAAAATACAAGCGTTAAGCATAAACAAGACAACAGAACAACCGCCCAAATTCGGCTTTTATCAGTTTTACGTATCACTGTCAACAATAATGCCTTCTCCTTTCAGAACCGTCCGGTAAACGATAACCCCAAGGTATGGGTATCCGTCTTAGACGATGATTTAACACGCCCAAGGGAATAATTAAACTGAAAATCCATGTACTTATTTATCTGCCATCTGCTTTGAAACGTAAGGGTTTGGTTTTTCGTGTCCCCCGATTCCGTCTCCTGGGCGCTCAAATTAAAATTAAGTACGGGGACCGGAAGCCAATCTATACTATAATTCTGGCCAAAAGTATGGGCGGTCCCCGTATCGGCGGCCTGAAACGAGGCCATAAAATTTAATAGCGCACTGGGGCGATAAGTCAACACCAAAGACTGCTGATTAGAGGCCGTACCAGGCGAAGGCCAGCTAAAACCATACGTGAAGGTTCCACTTAGCCTGCGTGTCAGTATAGCATTTATATTACCGTTAAGAGAAAGGGTATCGGTAGTGAGATTAGTTTGAAAGGACTCCGAGGTGGAATAATTCAGGTCTGTAACCATATTGACACCATCGTACAATTTAGCCAGTGTGCTGAAGAGGAAAGAGTTACTTATGGTCTGTTTCTCAGAAAAACTATACTGCTCACTGCGTGTCGCCGAAAACGTGGTATCCAGCGTATCAAGAAGCGGAGAATTAAGAGAAAAGGCGTACGTATTGGATGCCGAATCGGTGGTCCCCTCCGTATCCCACGAGTCCTGCCTTTGGAAACGCAACGAAGTCAAGAGCTTACTATAGGGCTGCCAGTTAACGGAAGGACCCCAGCTACGCGTAGTGGTTCCGCTTGATATACCTTCCCCCCCCTTTTGGGTTTTGCTAAAAATGGTTGAAAACAAATTACTCGCCGCCTCAGGAAGGGATGATGGTTCTTCATCACTGCGCGTCAGGTAAAAACTAAACGCAACCGACAAATCAGGCCTGGCCTTGAGGCTGGTGCTAAAATTTAACCCCTGGTCAAATCGCTCGGTAATATCCGTTTTTTCCGTCTCGTCACCGTAGGCCTCTATTTCCGTGATATATACGTTAGCAGTGGCTGTTTCCGAGGTATTGACGATCTTGAAAAATCTGGCGGTCGTAGGCGTAAAGCTTACCTCGTAAAAATAAACGTCTTCTGTCACTGAGGTGCTCGGAGCCGGAGAAGCGGCACCGGTTATCGCTGTCCAGTTCGATGCCGTGGTATCACCAGAGTAAACAGTAAAGGTCAGTGTATCGCTAAAAGCGGTGGTCTTAGCTATGTTTGTGTAAATGCGAAGGTTCTTCACTGATTTGGTACTGGTCAGTTCCAGGCCTATATTATGTTGGACATTTGTGTTCCCGACTGTATCCCCAACATTAATAGTAGTTATAGCCGTACTTTTGTCTCCATCGATAAGGGCATTTTGCGTCTCGAGCGTGAGTGTCAGAGGTGTTGGACTGATTATACTGTCCTGTTTATAAAGCCCCAGAAAAGGCGTCCGCTTTACTGTAACCACCGCCGCTGTGGAAAAAATATCTGTAATATTCCGGTTATAGTTAGCCTGGTAACCGGCGTTAATCGGCAGTTTGCCATCAAAAAATGATTGGCCGTAATCCAGCCGGCCATTATGTGTGTGCGCCTCTCTCTCGGTGCGATAGACAGTGCCTGAAGGGGCATCATCTGCGGTCTGAGTAAGGTAATAATTGTAGTAAAACCTGAAAGGGGCATAATCATAACTTGTATTTAGAAGATAGGTATCGGTTGTGGTGTCGAGACGTGTGGGCGAAAGATAATCAAAATCCCGTTTATGACCCCACTGCAAGGCCAGGGTTGGCAAATCACGTGGAGATATATCAAAGCGGGCATAAGTATAATCGCTGGTCTTTCGTATCTCATCAGCCAGAGATGCGCCGCTCCATCTCTCTGTGCGTTGATAGCCGGCGCTGGCATTATAAAAAGGATTATGCAGGCTAAATTCAATCTGTGGCTCAGCGCCCTGGCTGTAAGTTTTTGTGGCTGTGCTGTCCTGGGTAGTGGAAGTTTTATTGTTATTGGCCCGGAAATTGAGCGTATAAGAAAGCACAGGCGTAATTTCATCGGCCAGATTTAAATTATAATTTTGAGAAAAGGTATAACCGTCGCTTACTTTGACGCCATCCTTTTTTTGTTTGGTCGAGCTATAACGAATATCGGCCGTGCCGCCTATACCCGCCGCCCAGGCAGATGAGCCAGGGTAAGTTATAAGCACAGCCAGGGCTATAACTACCCTCCACAATCCCGGTAGGGCAGGCGACTTGCCGGTCATTACCTTTAAAAATTTAACATCCAACCCTTATCCTTAGCCTTACCCCTCACCCTGACCCTCTCCCACAAGGGGAAAGACTAGAATTATACCCCTCCCTTGACGGGAGGGAATAAGGGGGAGGGTGGATTATCTAACTTCTTTAAGTCCTTCACTATATCAAAAAGGTATCATGCTAATTTCATAAGGCCTGGCGCCTACGGGAATGCTTTTTATCTGGCGCCGGGTAGTCTTATCTATAACGTGAACTACATCTTCTCCACTATCCACGACATAAAACTTTCTACTTTCAGGGTCCAAGGCCATAGATCGGGGAGAACCGCCCATATCAATCAGTCCGGTTATGGGTGTCATGATAGACTTCAAGGAAGCAGCCATAGCCTCGACCGGAGTCTTAAGAAAGAGCAGTTCCCCGGGCCGGTCCTTTAAAAGATACAGCCGCATAAAATAGGCATCAACTGCAACGTCCACCCCACCCGTGCCCACACTGGTTAAGGTAGTTACCGCGTCCGAGGTGGAGCCATCCATGATTTTTAATGCATCAATGACTGAGATCGTATCAGAGGCATTATTAGCTACATAGACCTTACCTCGCTCCACATCTACGTCCAGAGCCATCGGATTCCAGCCAATGGTTAAGGTATAGACATTTTGCACGGCAAGTGTAGAGGTATTGAAAACGATAACGGATACGGTATTGGTCTTACTATTGGCTACATATATGTGCAGGTGTTGATCCCGATAATCCCTCCAGCGATTCAACTGACCGGCCGTCAGCCCTTTCATATTATATATGGTGTCCGTGGGGGGATCAGTGATTATGGCTATAGGACCGACTCCTACCCTGACCTGTTCAATCTCTTCGTAATTATCCGTATCAATTATGGAGACATTGTTAGAGGCATAATTGGCCACAAACAGACATTCCTTGCCTGAACGGGTCTGCGCTGCGGCGACGGCCCGGGGTTGTCTCCCAAATGATATCGGTATGGTCTGCTCGATCTGATTTAGGGTCGGATCGATGACTGTAATGTTATTTGACCTGGAATTGGCCACATATACCCTTAGCCTGGTCTTTTTTGTACCGGCAGCCAGCCCGCATGGCGTTTTTCCTACCGCTATGGTAGAAACGACCTCGTCCCATTCTCTATTTATAACCGTTACATTGTCTGACCCTTCGTTTGTTACATAAGCCAGCTGACTTCTTACCCCGCGAATCTCTGTCTTTAGCGCAAATGCGGGGATAAATAGATAATTATCCGTTATAGACCCTTCTACATCCCAGTTGATAAAAACTGTGGTATCTTGCCCTTTCACTATCCTGAATTTAAAATCCATCTCCAGGCCTTCAGAAGGGATGGAAAGGTCTGCGGCCTTATTTTCCTTAATGATCTGTGCCCGATCGAAAGCAAGACGCACCTTTTCATAAGTCCTGGCCACAAGATTGCTTTCCACGAGGATGATCTGGCGTCCGATTATACGCCGGGAGTTTATCGGCTGAGGTTTAAGCGGCAACTCTTCCCAGCCGCCTTCTTCGCTGAAGACGGCAATACTGCTGAGGCTAAAAGTGAGATCCAGGCCGGTCTGCGGCGGGCCATTTAAGAACATAACGAGTCTGCCCTGTGGATGGCTATCCACCGGTTCGGCAAGATGTTTGTCCTTTAGCCTGGCGCAGCCCCAGCACAACGTAATTACGAGAAGGAGAGACAAACAAAGCAAATAATATTTATGAAGGATTCTGTACATGCATCCTCTTCCCTGAGAGCACAAAGGCCCTTGTATCTATTACTATATCGGCCACTTCAGTCATTAAGAAAAAGGGGAAATTAAGAAAACTTTTTTTGCTTTATATGAGTTAGATATGATTGTCAAGGACAAAGGCGGAAAGGCCCGGATGGGCATAGGTATGCTCAGTTAGGAGAGGGAGGCAAATGGATTTGTGTGTAGGCGGATAATTATGGTAAATCTAAATCTGTTACGGCCTGCAAATATTTTTTGAATGGATATTCATTTTATTCTGGAAATAATCAATGACTTTTTGCTATAGTCCTATCGGGAATTTTCCTAACCTTCAATTTTTGAAGTGAAAAATGATTTTTCGAAAGGAGGAGTTTCATGAACATCTTAATTTTTGGTCCAAATGGAAGCGGCAAGGGAACGCAGGGGGCAATTGTTCAGAAGAAGTACAATATCCCCCACATCGAATCGGGCGCTATATTCAGAAAGAATATAGGCGGAGGCACAGAGCTGGGGAAAAAGGCCAAGGCATACATCGACCGGGGAGATCTGGTGCCGGATGACATCACCATCCCCATGATCCTCAACCGGCTTAAGGAGGATGATTGTAAAAAGGGATGGCTTCTGGACGGCTTCCCGCGTAACGTGGCCCAGGCCGAGGCCCTGCACAAGGCGCTCAATGATGCCGGCATCAAGCTTGACTTTGTCGTGGAGATTAGCCTGGACCGCAAGACCGCCGCAGAAAGGATTATGGGCAGAAGGCTCTGCGTCAATGACAACAACCATCCAAATCATGTCTATATTGATGCCATCAAGCCGGTAGAAAAGGATGGGAAATTGGTCTGCCGAGTTTGCGGTGGTGATTTGAAGACGCGGGCCGATGACCAGGATACGGCCGCTATTGATAAGAGGCATGATATTTATTACGATACCAACAAGGGCACCGTGGCTGCAGTCAATTATTTCAAGAAGGTACCGGGGCCAAAGGTAGTTGCCGTGGATGGCGCGCCGCCCATCAATGTAGTCTCAGAGAGCTTGATGGCCCAGTTGGCTTAATGCCCTCTATATTTGCAAAAAAAGAGGCGGGATGAATCTCCCGCCTCTTTCATAAATTCTCAGGCCGCCATGTCCCTTACGGTTCGAAGATGCGCCGGGGCGTGCAATAGCTCATTTTTTCCACCTTATCACTTCACCGGATAAGATACGCTGGATCTGTCCGGACTGATCCCGAAGGAGCAAAGCGCCCCCCACATCCACATCGACAATGGTTCCTTCCAGTTCTTTTTCTCCGGAGAGTATCTTGACGCGGGCACCGATGATAACGCATCTCTTACGCCAGGCGTCCAAGATGGGCTGAAATACCCCCTTTTTGAATATCTCATACCACCTCCCCAGATGCCCAAGCACGGCCTGCAGGAGCCTTGTACGTGAGATATTTTGCCCGCCGACCATGGCCAGAGAGGTGGCGATTTCTTGCAGTTCAGGGAGGAACTCTTCGCGGCGCGTGTGAACATTTATGCCAATCCCAAGGATAACATAAGGTGAGGTGATATCGCCGTAAAGCTCTGTCAGTATGCCGGCCACTTTTTTACCTTCCAATAGGAGGTCGTTCGGCCACTTGATAAGCGGGCGAAGACCAGTGGTTTCTTCTATAGATTCGGCAACGGCTATTCCCGCCAGTAGCGTGATTTTGGGGAGGTCGGATGGATCGAGCTGGGGCCGGAGGACGATGGAAAAATAGAGGCCGGTACCGGGAGGTGAATGCCACGTCCGGTCCAGACGCCCCCGTCCCTTGGTCTGGCTTTCGGCAATAACTATAGTCCCTTCCGGGGCGCCTTTTTCGGCTAGGGCTCTCGCCACATCATTTGTGGAGCCAGTGCTTGGTAGATAGTGTATTTTCCCTTGCGCGAAAGGGGTGGTTTTAAGCCTATTCTTTAGGGAAGCAACATCTATAGGGTCGAGTTTTGGAGGGCGCATTGTTAGTTGATAATTACTTTACACCTGGCCTCTTATAGTGTCCGCTCTTCCCGCCCTCCTTTTCCTGGAGGCAGATGTCCGTGATGGTTATCCCTCTATCCTTTGACTTGCACATATCATATATAGTTAGGGCAGCCACCGAGACGGCGGTCAGGGCCTCCATCTCCACACCCGTCTTGCCCTGGCTGTTGACTGTGGCCTCGATTAACACCTTATTATTTGTTTCATCCAGGGAAAAGGTAATATTTACACTGCTGATGAATAACGGATGACAGAGAGGGATGAGTTCGCTGGTCTTTTTGGCGGCCATGAGGCCGGCCACACGGGCTATTCCCAGGACATCCCCTTTATCAGCCTGCCCTTCCTTAATTAGTTGCAGGGTCTCGGCGTTCACCAATACCGAACCGCTGGCCCGGGCGCGACGATAGGTGGTTTCTTTATGGCTGACCTCCACCATAACCGCCTTCCCATGGGCATCAAAATGGCTTAGAGGTTGCATGGCCTGTAAGTCCTTACCTTACTTACGGAATATTTTCTTGAAAAACCCGGCGTGTTTTTCTGCTTCGATTTCGGCAAATTCGCGTAAAATTTCTTTCTGACGGCCGGTAAGGGATACCGGTGTGTTGACAATCACCTCTATTATCTGATCCCCTTTCCCGTGTCCTTGCAAAAAAGGTATGCCTTCGCCCTTTAAGACGATGGCTTCGCCTGATTGTATGCCTTCAGGGATAGTAACTTTTTTGGTTCCCTTCAGGGTAGGAACTTCGATTTTGTCGCCCAGGGCCGCCTGAGTGAAGGGAATAGGTACATGACAATAAACATCATAGCCTTTCCGTTCAAAAAAATCGTGAGGCTCAACATGTAAAACTACATAAAGATCACCTGGTGGACCGCCTCTTTCTCCACTTTCCCCCTCTCCCCGCAATCGAAGCCTTGACCCAGTGTCCACACCAGGGGGGATCTTAATGGCCACTTTCTTTTTGACCCGTGTCTGCCCGCTACCGGCGCAATTTACACAGGGGTTAGTAATGATGGTCCCTACGCCGCGGCAGTGCGGACAGGTGGTGCTGATACGGAAGAACCCCTCTGCGCGTATGATCTGCCCTCTTCCACGGCAAGTTGGACAGGTGCCGGGACGAGAGTTCTCTTTACACCCGCTGCCGCCGCAGGCCGAACAGGTTTCCAGTCTGCTTATTTCTATCTCTGTTTCCTTACCGAAGGCGGCATCGGCAAATGAAATATTCAGATCATAGCGCAGGTCAGCCCCGGGTCTGGGAGCAGATCGACTTTGCCGCGTAGTTCCAAAGCCGAAAAATTCTTCAAATATATCACTGAAACTGGCAAATATATCATCAAATCCGCTAAACCCCCTAAATCCAGCACCCTGTAGTCCTTCGTGTCCATAATGATTGTAAATTTCTCTTTTCTGGGGATCCATAAGGACTTCGTAGGCTTCAGCCGCTTCTTTGAAACGCTCTTCTGCTTCCTTATCTCCAGGGTTTCGGTCTGGATGATACTCCATAGCCAGTCGCCGATAGCTTCTTTTGATCTCCCCCTCAGAAGCGTCCCGCGAGACATTAAGGACTTCGTAATAATCGCGCTTGATCATATCTTTAATGTTCCAAGGAAAAAGAGTAGGCTGTAACTACTCTTTAACCTCCTCTTCTACCTGCGGCCTTTTTTCAACCTTTCCTAATTCATCTATATTTTCAGGCGTGACCTTCCCTGCCGCTATCTCCCGTAGGGCCACAACGATTTCCTTGTTTTTGGATTGAACCAGAGGTTGTGCGTCGCTACGTAGCTGTTTAACCCTTTTTGTCGCTAGATTAACTAGAATAAATCGACTATTAACCTTTTTTAGACAATCTTCAACCGTAACTCGTGCCATACTAAGCCATCCTTTTCTTTAGACCTCGGGCCTAAAAAGCTGACGAACATGATTTTTGGTACGTAATTAGCATTATATAAAAAATATAAAACAAAAAGTATAATAAGTTTATTCTAGTTAGCAATGTTTTTTTATTTTTGATCGTTAAAATT
>DSAQ01000058.1 GCA_011046395.1 Pseudomonadota bacterium | reverse complement strand
TAACATGTTGATGTTGCATATGTTTTCTATCACGGAACAACATGAAAGTCAAGACAAAAATGCAATAAAATAATATTATTTCAAATACTTAAGCTAAAAACGACTTTTTACGAAACCATCAAATATGGCTTGTTATTGAAATAGATGGCGGACAACATGCGGCGCAAAAAGAAAAGGATATAGAAAGAGAT
Source organism: Pseudomonadota bacterium (assembly GCA_011046395.1). Lineage (GTDB taxonomy): Bacteria > Desulfobacterota > QYQD01 > QYQD01 > QYQD01 > QYQD01. The sequence continues at coordinate 9,195 of DSAQ01000058.1, read as the reverse complement.
ACATATCTTAAAAGTCAGGGATTCAGAGTAGTAAGGTTTTGGAATAACGAGGTCTTACAAAACATAAACGGGGTTTTGACGGCAATAAGGGAGAACTGTTTATCTCACCCTCCCCTTTAATGAAATTCCCCCCCACCTTATATCCTCCCCCTCGAGGGGGGAGGAAAATAAAAGGAGGGGGTGAGATCTTACCCTCCCGTCAAGGGAGGGGAAATTACCCGCTTGAAATGAGAAAGAACCTAAATTATGTTATCGAACGCCCGTATAACCATTGTGTCAGTTCTTCTCGCCGTTGCGGCAATTGTTTCCTATTGCTATGTGGGTAACATAATTGAAGTGCCCATAAAAAAACCGCTCAGCACATTTCCCACACAGATCGGCACATGGAAATGGGTTGATCATACACCCATGGGCGACGAGGTGAGGAAGATGTTGGGGGTTGACGACTACATCCAGCATGATTACGTATCCGCAGACGGTATGCCGGTAAATCTCTACGTAAGCTATTTTTCGCGCGTAGGGAGCGGCGGGAAGGGCTATCACTCTCCGAAAAACTGCATGCCCGGAGGCGGCTGGAACATCATACACTCAGAGCCTTTTAAATTGACAGTTAGCCATTCCAGGCCGGTTGCCGTTGAGATTAACAAGATGGTAATGCAGAAGGGCGCCGAAAAAGAGGTCGTATTCTATTGGTATCAATGCCGGGGACGGATAATACACTCTGAATACATGGAAAAGATTTACTTGGTGCTGGACTCCATGTTCAAACGCCGGTCTGATGGCGCCTTCATCCGCATTATGGCGCCGGTGCGGGATGGCCAGGAGACGAAGGCTGTCGAATATTTGAAGGATTTTACGAAGCAGGTAATCCCGGCGCTGGAGGAATATCTGCCAGGAGCATAATAACGTTCGATCGTTCGCCCGGACCAATGCGTTCGAACCGTGCTAATCGTTCGATCGCTTCGCTCGTTCGAATGTTCAAACGCCTCGAACGTCTCGACCGACTCGAACATTTCCAACGACTCGAACGGGTTCACACATGGAATTCAATTTCGAAAAATTAGAAGTCTGGCAATTGGCTATGGATGTCATTGATGAAGTGTATTTTTTACTGGATAATTATCCTGAGCAAGAAAAATAGGCTCTTTCTCATAATAAGTGGGTAAGTTAATATAGACAAAAAAAATGTCATTCCCGAATGCCCCCCCTTTTGTCATTCCCGAGGGTTTAATCGGGAATCTGGTTTTGAAGTATGGAGAACAAACAATACTATGTCTATATCATGGCAAGTAAACGAGATGGAATGCTTTATATCGGTGTTACTTCTGATCTGATAGGAAGGGTTTTCGCTCACAAAAATGATTTGGCAGATGGCTTTACAAACAAATACCACATCCATAACCTTGTCCATTTCGAGATTACAGAAGATATAAACAGTGCTATATCAAGGGAAAAACAGCTTAAGAAATGGAACAGGGCATGGAAAACTGCTTTGATTGAAAAGAATAACCCTGAATGGCGGGATTTATATTGTGATTTGATGATGTAACACCATATTCCCGCTCAGAAATCGCTGCGGGAATGACAGAATTGGGACTTTTGCAAGAGCCTCATTCGTATCGCTTTAGGGTCTCTTATAGAGACTATTACAAATTTAAAGATTGGAATAAGGAGAAAATATATCACCCAGCAGCAATTTGATGATATCAAGACGATAGAACGCTTATACTTCAAATTAATGAAACTATCGAAGGCGTTAAAGGGATGATCATGCCCTACGTTTCGAACAACTCGAACGTCTCGAACACCTCGAACGTCTCGAACAATTCGAACGCTTCGAACGTGCTTTATATACAGTTCGCCTTACTCGCGGGGTTGTTCCTGCTCCTCTACTATCCTGTCATTACAAAAATGGTGTCGGACTGGGGGATCGATGACAATTATTCACACGGTTACCTGATTCCGGCCATAGCAGGCTATATGATCTGGATTATAAGAAAAGACCTGAAAAAGATTGAGCCCACACCCAGCAACCTTGGCCTTATCCTGTTAATCCCCGGACTATGCCAACTCCTTATAGCGCGGGTCGGTTCTGAGTATTTTCTCCAGCGGACCTCGATGATATTGGTTTTATTTGGTCTATCATTGTTTTTAATGGGTAAAAATTTTACAAAGAAAACGGCCTTTCCGGTCTTATATTTGTTTTTTATGATCCCCATCCCGGCCATTATCTGGGACAAGATTGCCTTTCCCATGAAGCTCTTTGCCTCATATCTGGCGGTTAAAGTCATCGGCTTAATCGGCATACCAATTTTTAGGGAAGGTAATATCCTCCACCTGGCTAACACTACCCTGGAAGTGGCGGATGCCTGTTCCGGACTCCGGTCATTGACTTCACTTCTGGCCCTAAGCGCCGCGCTTGTATTTTTTACCGAGCACTCAAGATTTAAGAAATGGCTTTTATTTCTTTCAGCCGTTCCCATAGCCATCTTGACCAATATTATCAGGCTAACGGTGACCGCCGGTCTGGCCAGCAGGTACGGAGAGAAGGTCGCCCAGGGATTTTTGCATGAGTTTTCGGGTTGGCTGATATTCCTGCTGGGTCTGGCTATGTTGATGGGCGTTAACGCATTGTTATCTATGCAGAAAAGATAAAAAGAATTTCGAAATGAAAATCCAAAATAGGTAGTGGCAAATTCGCAATTCGCAATCCAAAATTCGAAAATTTAACATTGGAACCCCTTTTCCACTTTTAATAGAAAAATCCTTCCCTGCCGATATCCGCAATATGTGAAAAACTTTTCCACTTTCTCGTTTTCCGTTTTCTATTTTCTAATTAAATGTTAATTTTCATACACTAAACGCTAACCGATGAGCCTCTTGCAAAAGTCTTGTAAATGGCGTTCTTGTCATTCCGGCGAAAGCCGGAATCCAGTAATTTCAAGCAGATTGAGATACCTCTGGACACCGGTTTTCACCGGTGTGACGAGTTTTGCAAGAGGCTCTGATATATGCTGATTAATGGCATAAGAGTTGCATTCTCACAGATACCATATCTGAAAATCCAGGGAGAGGGTCTTGTTGCATGAAAAAATGGTATGTAATCCAGACTAAAGTGCGGGAGGAAGGCAGGGCAACTTTTTTTCTCCGCCAATTGGGCGTAGAAATCTATTTCCCCAAAATGGAAATTTGTACTATGACCGGGACTAAAGCAACTATGGCCCGGAAACCTCTATTCCCAAACTATATTTTCGCCCATTTCGATGCCAAAAAAGACCTGTTCAAGGTTAGCTGGACAAAGGGTGTCCAAAAAGTATTGCCTGAAAGTCCCAATCCCATTCCCCTGGATGAGGAGATAATGGAATCCATAAAGAGTCTGGCCGGTAAAGATGGCGTTGTGCGAAAACGAAACTTCAAAAAAAATGAACGGATCCGGGTCATCCGGGGGCCAATGAGAGACGTTATGGGTATTTTTGAAAACTGGGTTTCAGACCATGGCCGGGTCAGAATCTTGCTTGACCTCTTTAATTATCAGGCCCGGCTGGAATTGCATTATTCGCTGATTGAGAAAGCCGGTTGAATAGTTAAGTGGTTGAGTGGTTACTAAACCGCTCATCTGCCCAACCAATTGACCGCATACAGAAGTTGATTTTATGCAGCAAGATTATATAGTTAACTTAGCGGCCGCGCTGGCCGGACGGGCGGAGCCTGTCCTGATCCGCCCGCTAAGTGTGTAGGTGCGAATGGAAGTAAAGATATTAAAGAAGGAAAATGACTTGTGGGAGGACTATGTCCAACGGAGTCCTATATCCACAAATTACCACCAATCAGGCTGGCAGGGGGTTATTAAAAAGAGCTTCGGGCATGAGACGTATTATCTGATGGCTATAGCCGGGGGGACAGCCAGGGGTATATTGCCACTCGCTCATATGCGCAGCCGTTTGTTTGGTAATTTTTTGGTATCCCTTCCATTTTTTAATTACGGGGGGATTATTGCAGATGATTCCGAGACCGTAGAGAAGCTCATATCCAGTGCAGTAGATATTGCCAAGGACTTAGGAGCGGATCATATCGAATTCAGACACCTATATAACAAATTGCCCGTCGGCCAGACAAGAGAGCACAAGGTCACTATGATTCTCGATCTCAAAGGCGATATAGATTTTCAATGGAAGGCCTTTAACGCCAAGCTCCGGAATCAGATTAGAAAGGCAGAGAAAAGCGGCCTTCAGATAAAGATCGGCGGATTAGAAGATATCCCTGGATTTTACGAGGTATTTGCCGAAAATATGCGCGACCTGGGGACTCCGGTCTATGGAAGGGCCTTCTTCCAAAACGTGTTGACCTCTTTTCCGGAAAGTGCCAGGGTTTTTAGCGTAATTTTTCAGGATAGGGTTATAGCTTCCGGGATAGCCTCCTGGTTTAAGGATACGTTCGAGGTCCCGTGGGCATCATCAATTCGGGAATACAGGGCCCTTTGTCCCAACAACCTTCTTTACTGGGAAGCGATAAAATTTGCCATTGAAAATGGATTTAAAAAGTTTGATTTTGGCCGTTCGACACCGGGCGAAGGGACGTACAAGTTCAAAGAACAGTGGGGCGCCGGGCCTGTCCAACTTTACTGGCAGTATTGGATGAAAGACGGTCGGTCATTACCCGAACTGAATCCCAAAAATCCGAAATATCAACTGGCAATTAAGGTATGGCAAAGATTACCGGTGGCGCTGACTAAAGTCTTGGGGCCGCGGATTGTAAGGAATATACCGTAATATGTTACGATCCCTTCCTCCTTCCGGGGTGCCGATAATGCCCTCTGATATTCTGGCGGGCTTGAAAGACACCCTTTACGGTAATAAGTGTCTCGAGGGGTTTAAAGAAGATATCTGCCGCTATTTTGGTGTAAGGCACTGTTTCCTTGTCTCTTCAGGACGTGCTGCCCTGACTATGCTTCTAAAGGCCATGCGGCAACTCAGCCCGGATAAAGATGAGGTGGTTCTGCCTGCCTATACCTCGTTTTCTGTCCCCTCCGCAGTGGTCAAGGCCGGGCTTAAGGTATCGCTTTGTGACATAGACCCCGAGACAATGAGTCCGGATATAGATAGCCTGAAAGAGTCGCTATCTGATAAGACCCTTTGCCTTGTGGTATGTCATTTATATGGCTATCCATGCGATATGGATGCTATTCTAAGGGTGGCCAGAGAGTCAGGTGTATTTGTGATAGATGACGCCGCCCAGGCTATGGGCGCTACATATAAAGGCAAGGCCTTGGGTACGTTTGGTGACGCAGGGATTTTCAGTCTGAGTAGGGGCAAGAATATCACTACAATTGACGGCGGCATAATAATTACCGACTCGGACAAAATAGCCGCGGAACTTTCGAAATTAGAACTTAAGAAGGCAGGTTTCTTAGACCGGCTGAATCTGATTTTTAAAGCGATGATCATGTCTCTGCTGTTAAGGCCACCTTTCTATTGGATACCACAGAGACTCCCGTTTTTAAAACTGGGCCTTTCGGTATTCTCTACCGAGTTTGGGCTTAAGGAGTTTACAGGAGTTCAGGCGGGAATCGGCCGGAGGATGTTGAGAAGACTTAAGCAGATAAATGAAGGCAGAAAGAAAAGGGCCGGAGATCTGATGGCTGGTCTCAGCGGCTGTAATGGTGTTAAATTTCCCCGGGAGATTGCGGGCGCAGAGCCCGTGTTCTTAAGGCTCCCTGTGAGGCTTAACAGGATAGACGACTGTGGAAAAGCGGGTCTGGGAATCGTCCGGTCATATCCTTATCCGTTGGATGAGATTGATGCGTTACGCCCTCACCTGGTTTCGGATGGAAGAAATTTTCCGGGGGCAAAGGAGTTTTCCATGCGGGTATGGACGTTGCCCACGCATGTATATGTACAACAAAAAGATATGAAAAATATTTTAGAACATTACAGTCTCAAATCTGAGGTCTGAAGCGGAGGAAATTATGGCACGTGCTGATCAGGATACACTTATGGCATTACCTTTAGAGGAAAAAGTTGACTATTCCAAGGGTATTATCAGAGAAGCTCTGGGAAAATTCGGGACAGAGAAGCTGCTTATAGCCTGGACGGGCGGTAAGGACAGCACCACCATGCTCTGGCTGTACCGGGAGGTCTGTAAAGAACTGGGCATAGAGAAACCGCGCTGCATGTTTATCGATGAGGGTCATGTGTTTAAGGAGATACTGGAACTGGTTGATCAGGTCAAAAAGGCGTGGGATGTAAATGTGATCACCGTCAAGAATATTGATGTAAGCGATAAGGCCGCCAAGGTCGGCGATATGATCAGGGTTGCGGATCTCAATGTGCGCAACCGGCAGGAAGTGGCCAGGCTCGGATATACGGAAGAGACTTTTTCTTTTGACCCTGAGTCTTATGTGGGGAATCACCTTATGAAGACCGTGGCTATGAATATGTTCCTGGAGAATGACAGGGTAGCGGCCCTTTCCACAGGCATCCGTTGGGACGAACAAGAGGCCAGGCTGGACGAAGACTTCTTTAGCCCCCGCAGCAATCCGGAACATATCCGGGTACATCCCATTCTCCATTTCAAGGAACGCGATATCTGGGACACCATCCACAAATATAAAATTCCCTTCTGTTCCCTCTACTATCAGGGCTACCGCTCCCTGGGCGCCAAGGGATCAACGGTAAAGGTTTCCGATATCCCGGCCTGGGAGCAGGACCTGGAGAATACGACCGAGCGCGGCGGGAGAAAGCAAGGGAAGGAAGACATCATGGCGAAACTCAGGGACCTGGGGTATATGTAGGCAGGGACGAGTAGATGTTGGCGGAAAATATATGAAACAAAATTCGCAATAAAAATCCGAAACAGTAGCATGGTAAATCCGAAATTCAAAATGGATAGATACGAGGAGGTAACCAGCAATGGAGATTGCTCCCAGAATTACGATAGATGAAAAAGTCCGATTTGGAAAGCCTGTAGTAAAGGGGACTCGCGTTCCTGTAGATTTGATCCTTGGTAAACTGGCGGGAGGGATGACCTACGAAGAAGTTATGACTGAATATGATCTTACAAAAGAGGATATATTGGCTGCCCTGAATTATGCCGCAAGACACCTGTCAGACGAAGAAATCAGGGCTATAGGATGTTAGGATGCTCAAGTTCGTAATTGATGAGGACATGCCTCGGTCAACCGCAGGAACCCTGAAGGCCAAAGGCTTTGAGGCCCTGGATGTGCGTGATTGTGGGTTAAGAGGACAAAGCGATGAGGAAGTTTTTAAGTTTGCACAGAGGGAAAAAGCTATAATTTTGACAGGAGATATGGGTTTTGCAAATCTTTTACGGTATCCCATTGGTAGTCATGTCGGGATCGTTATTGCCCATTTTCCTAACGAGATATCCACTTCTGAATTAACTGGTCAGATAATCAAGGCATTTATTAACCTTACCGAGACCGACTTCAGTGGGAATCTAATTATCCTCGAGCCTGGACGTATTAGAATCAGGAGAAAGTCTGTTTAAATCCGCAATTCGAAATTCGAAATAGGTAGGTAACATGTCTGACATTACCGTAAGATTCTCTCACGTCTGGAAAAAGTTCAAGCGTGGCGAAAAACACGACTCCCTTCGATCTCATCCCTCGTCCCTCGTCCCTTCTTCCAGAAAGGTCTTTGTCCTGGGCATAGACGGGGTGCCGTGTAGTCTGCTCAGGGAATTTATGGGGCAGGGGATAATGCCTAATCTGGCAGAGGTCGTTAAGAACGGGACGCTTAAGCCCATGGATGCCTCGATTCCGGAGGTTTCCTCCACCTCCTGGTCCACTTTCATGACCGGGGTAAATCCCGGCCGGCATAATATATACGGGTTTACGGAGCTGGATCAAAGTTCCTATAAATGGCGTTTCCCGAATTTTAATGACATCAAAAGCCCTACACTCTGGGATATTGCCGGACGACAGGGCAAGGCCAGCATAGTGATTAATCTTCCTTCGACCTATCCCGCCCGGCCGTTAAAAGGGATTCTTACGGCCGGATTCGTGGCCCTGGATTTACAGAAGGCTACTTATCCGGAGTCTGCTTATCAGTACCTGAAGGGTATCGACTATAAGATGGATGTGGATACGCAAAAGGCGCAGGTCTCTCCGGCTGCCTTGGCTGAAGATATTATGACTACCTTCAGAAAGAGGAAGGAGGCCATCCTCGGTTTGATGGAGAAGGAGACATGGGACCTCTTTATCGGGACTATTACCGAGACCGACCGCCTGCACCACTATCTCTGGTCAGCCCTGGTTGACAAGGCACATCCCCAGCATGGTTTCTTCATAGACTTCTATAGAGAACTGGACGCCTTTATCGGCGAGATTTACGGGCGGTTGGATGATGATACCTCCCTGATTATGCTTTCCGACCATGGGTTTACCGAAATAAAGAAAGAGGTCTATTTAAACACCTGGCTGAGGAAGAAGGGATACCTTAGATTTAAAAAAGAACCGCCGGGCTCATTTGAAGACATCCACGGCGAGACCAAAGTCTTTGTCCTTGATCCTTCACGGTTCTATGTGCATCTCAAAGGTAAATATCCCCTGGGGAGTGTTTCCAATGGGACTGAACACGAAGACCTGAGGCGGAAGTTAAAAGAGGACCTGCTTTCCTTGACTGTGGACGGCCGGAAGGCGATCAAATCGGTCTTCTTTAAGGAGGAGCTGTACAAGGGACCGTGTTATGATGATGCCCCGGATGTAGTAGCCCTGCCTGTGGATGGATTTGATCTCAAGGGGGCCATAAACAAGGATACCCTGACCGGCCGGAGCCTCCTGACCGGCGGGCATACGAGAAGCGATGCCACATTTTATATCAACCGGCCTATTGAAATGGACGGCATAAATATCATTGATGCCGGGGTAACGGCGCTGAAGCAACTGGGGATTGAAGAGAAAGGGCTTGAAGGCAGGGCGCTGGGGTAGGGCTTTCCGCTCAATATGAACGCTATGCACGCTGTGCATGAACGTCCAGGTAAGGAACATGTAAATTCGCAATCCGAAATTCGAAATGAACTCTGGTAAATTTGAAATTCGACTATCCAGGAGGTAAGGCATGCTTAAAGCTATAAAGGTGGAAGTCAAACCAGGAGAAATTATTGAAGCTGTAAAAAAAATGAAAAGAAAAGAGAGGGATGCGTTTTTAGAAGACCTTCTTGCCACCACATCTCCAG
>DSAQ01000248.1 GCA_011046395.1 Pseudomonadota bacterium | reverse complement strand
GTGCTCTTTATATCTTTTTCTAAGTCTAATGGCTTTAAATTTCATGTTAGAAATTTGTTAAGAATCATGTACTAAATATTTAAAATTAAATAAATAAATAAATAAATAGAAAATAAATTTAATTTTAAATTTTATAAAACCTTAAATAATTAATTTTTACAAAATCTTATGTTACTTTTCAACTTTTTATTATTAAATATATTATTAAGAAGTATATTTTAATAATCTATATAAATAATAAGGAATAAAAGATGGAAATAAAAATTGTCAGAAATGAGTTATTGGATGGTTTGAATAAAATACAAACTGTAGTTGAAAAGAAAAGTACTATGCCTATTATATCAAATGTCTTACTTGATGTATTGGACGATCGATTAAATCTCATAGCTACTGATCTTGAAGTGGGAATGAGAACAGAACATAATGCGGAGGTTGTAAAAAAGGGAAAAATAACCGTCCCAGCCAGAAAACTATATGAAATGGTAAGAGAAATCCCGGGGTCTCATATAACTATAAAAGAAAAAGAAGTTGGCAGGATAAATGTAAGTTCGGGAAAAATTATTTATACGTTAGTGGGCTTACCAGCAGAACAATTTCCTTTGGTGCCCTTATATGAGGATGTAAAGACGATTGAAATACTCTCAAAAACAATAAAGGATTTAATAAATAAAACCATCTTCTCCGTCTCTTTTGATGATACCAGATTTAACCTGGCGGGTATTTATATAGAAAAAATAGTACAAGAAGATAAAGAGATAATGAGGATGGTGTCATCTGATGGACACAGGTTATCTCTTATGGAAAAAGATGTTCCCGGCATAAACAGCCTGGAAATTGATTCTGGAGTAATTTTACCAAGGAAAGGTGCTCGGGAAATACTAAAACTGTGCGAAAACACAGAAAAAATTCTATTAGGATTAAAAGAAGATATTTGTGTTGTGGAAGCAAACAAAACAAAGATAGTGACACGGCTTATTGATGGAGAATTTCCGGATTATCGGACAATTATACCCGCTGAGGGTAAAAAAAAGATATTTATAGAAAGGCAATTTTTTTTGGATGTTCTACGCAGAACATCTATATTGTCCACGGATAAATATAAGGCAGTCAGTTTTAATTTTAGTAAAGGGAAAATAGAGGTTTTATCAGTAAATCCAGATATAGGAGATGCCAGAGAGGAGCTTGAAATAGAGTATGAAGGCGATATATTTAGTATAAATTTCAATATTAGCTATCTAATGGAAGTTATTGGGGCTCTGGAGAGCAATAAAATAGCTATAGAATTTGAAAATGAGACCAACCCATGTCTTATAAAAGGCACTGAAGAAGAGGGTTTTTTGGGTATTATTATGCCCATGCGCGTGTAAAAGAGGATTATATAAATGAGTGTTTTTGAAAGTAAGATAGAGACTGCAGATATTAATTATACGGCTAAGGAGATAAAGGTCTTAAGCGGTCTTGCAGCGGTACGAAAAAGACCTGCTATGTATATTGGGAACACCAGTGCAGAGGGATTACATCATCTCATTTATGAGGTAGTGGATAACAGCATCGATGAGGCCCTTGCCGGATACTGTAATTATGTGGAGGTATTAATTCATAAAGATGGAAGCGTTACGGTGGAAGATAACGGCAGAGGCATACCTGTCGATATTCATCATACGGAGAAGAAACCTGCGGTAGAAGTGGTTATGACCGTGCTTCACGCCGGGGGTAAGTTTGATCATAAGACATATAAAGTGTCCGGGGGCCTGCACGGGGTAGGAGTCTCTGTTGTGAATGCCCTCTCTCGATATCTGGAGGTTGAAATCTTTCTTAATGGAAAAATATACAAACAGAGATATGAGAGGGGAGACCCGGTAACGAAGTTAGAAATTATAGGAGATACAAAGAAAAGAGGAACAAAGATATGCTTTCTACCGGATTCTGACATCTTTGAGGAAATGGAATTTAATTTTGAAATACTTTCCCAGAGATTAAGGGAGCTGGCCTTCTTAAACAAAGAGGTAAGAATAGTATTAGAAGATGAAAGAAGCGGTAACAGAAAGGATTTTCTCTATGAAGGAGGTATTATATCTTTTGTACAGTACCTCAACAAAAACAAGACCGTTATTTATGATACGCCTATATACATATATGGTCGGCGTGGCGATATAGATGTAGAGATAGCCCTACAGCATAATGACTCATATGCAGAGAAAATTTTTTCTTTTGCCAACAATATTAATACAAAAGAAGGGGGTACTCACCTTATAGGGTTTAGATCCGCGCTGACCAGGACGCTAAACCATTACGCACTTAATGAAAACCTTCCTAAAATCCTAAAAGAAAGAATGGAAGGTGATGATGTAAGGGAGGGCCTGACGGCCGTAATAAGTGTTAAGATACCCAATCCTCAGTTTGAAGGGCAGACCAAGACAAAGCTGGGCAATAGCGAGGTTAAGGGGTTAGTAGAGTCACTTGTCAATGAGAAACTCTCTTTATACCTCCAGGAAAATCCTTCTATAGCCAAGAAAATGCTAGCTAAAGCGATAGACGCCGCCCGGGCCCGGGAGGCCGCCCGCAAAGCTAAAGACCTGGCCAGGAAAAAAGGCAGTTTGTCGGATATGGTTCTTCCTGGAAAATTAGCCGATTGTCAGGAAAGGGATCCCAGTAGAAGTGAAATCTACATTGTTGAGGGTGACTCAGCCGGGGGATCCGCCAAGCAAGGCAGGAACCGGAAGTTTCAGGCCATACTTCCTCTTAAAGGGAAGATACTTAATGTAGAAAAGGCGCGCTTTGATAAGATGTTGGAAAGCCATGAGATAAGGACTCTAATTGCTGCCCTGGGAACAGGCGTGGGAAAGGCAGACTACAATATTAACAAGCTGCGCTACCATAAGGTTATTATAATGACTGACGCAGATATAGATGGTTCCCATATAAGGACCCTCCTATTAACCTTTTTCTATCGTCAAATGCCGGAGTTGATAGAAAAAGGGTTTCTTTACATAGCTCAGCCGCCGCTATATCGGGTGGCAAGGGGTAAGGAAGAAGAATTTCTAAAAGATGAAGTTCAGATGAGCGGTCGCTTTTTAAAGAGGGCCATACAGGAGAAAAATGTCTCTGTAAAAGGAGCAGAGAGAATGCGTTCCGGGCAGGATTTCGTGGTCCTTATGGAAGGCCTGGTGCGTTATCAGGCCCTTCTCAACGGGCTGGCAAGGAAAGGATATGCGGCAGATGTCATAGAAACACTGGCTCTCAAACAGGGAGACCAAAAGTACCTTTTCCGGGGGCTCATAAATACTGAAGTCGTTCGGGAGGTATTGACCCAGAATGGCTATAAAAACATAACAGTAATCACCCGGGACGAAAAGGAAGAGATATATTGCCCGTCTAAAACAAAAGGCCGGCCAGAAAAGGCTATTACATTGGAATTCGTGGCTTCCCCGGAGTTTCAGGGCCTATGTGAACAAGGGAAAAAGGTTTCTCAACTAGGTAATCCTCCTTTCACGCTGTCCGTGGATACCAATGAGCTTGAGATTAAATCCAGGGGTGAGCTTCTGGAAAAGGTGATGGAAGAAGGAAAGAAGGGATTTTTTATTCAGCGCTATAAAGGATTGGGAGAAATGAATCCTGAGCAACTTTGGTCCACCACTATGGACCCCTCACGGCGCACACTCCTTCAGGTGCAAATAGAGGACGTCTTTACTGCTGATGAGATATTTACGGTTCTTATGGGGGACAAGGTAGAGCCCAGAAGAGATTTCATCCAAACAAACGCCCTCGAAGTCACATTCCTTGACATATAAAAAGAAAGAATTCAGAAGAGTCTCTTGCAAAAGTCGTCACACCGGTGAAAACCGGTGTCCAGGAGTGTCTTAATCTGGTCGGAGTCGCTGGATTCCGGCTTTCGCCGGAATGACGACAATTCGATCATAAGAATTTTGCAAGAGGCTCAATAGTAATAGGGGTTATTATTATTATGTATTCCACGGAAAGTATTAGCCAGGTTAGCATCGAAAAAGAGATAAAAAAATCATACCTTGATTATGCCATGAGCGTAATCATCGGCCGAGCCTTGCCGGATGTGCGCGATGGGCTTAAGCCGGTGCACAGGCGTATTTTATACGCCATGTACGATTTAAAGAACGAATGGAATAAGCCGTATAAGAAATCGGCGCGTATAGTCGGTGACGTCATTGGTAAGTATCATCCGCACGGAGACGTCGCTGTATATGACACGCTTGTTCGCATGGCGCAGGACTTCAATATGAGATACCCCTTGGTCGACGGGCAGGGGAATTTTGGATCGATTGACGGGGACTCCCCTGCAGCTATGCGATATACAGAAGTTCGCATGGCAAAGATCACCCAGGAACTTCTTGTTGACATTGAAAAAGACACCGTCAATTTTTCCCCAAATTACGATGACTCTCTGGTGGAACCAGATGTTCTCCCCTCCCGATTGCCAAACCTGCTCCTCAACGGTTCCTCCGGAATAGCCGTGGGTATGGCCACAAATATACCACCGCACAACTTAGCAGAGGTCGTTGACGGGCTCCTTCTTCATATAGATAAACCAGAGGTTACGGCAGATGAACTTCTGTCCTGTATTCAAGGCCCGGATTTTCCAACGGGTGGTTTTATCTGTGGACGGTCTGGTATAAGAGAGGCTTACCGGACCGGGCGGGCCAGCGTAAAGATGCGTGCCCGGGCCTCTATTGAGAAGGCCAGAATCACCGGGCGTGTGAGTATTGTAATAAGCGAACTTCCTTTTCAGGTAAACAAGGCCCGATTAATCGAGCGGATTGCGGAACTGGTCAGAGACAAAAAAATCGAAGGTATTCAGACGGTAAGGGATGAATCAGATCGGGAAGGCATGCGGATCGTTGTCGAACTAAAGAAGGATGAGGTGGCGGATGTTGTTTTGAATCAACTTTATGCGCAGACCCCCATGGAATCCTCCTTTGGGATCAATATGCTGGCTATCGTAAACAACAGGCCGGAGGTTTTGACCTTAAAGGATCTCCTGGGCCATTTTCTGGAGCACCGGCAAGAGGTCATTATCAGGAGGACGCGGTTTGACCTGAAAAAGGCAGAGGAAAAGGCGCACCTCCTCGAGGGATTGAAGATCGCCCTTGACAATCTGGATTTGGTCATCGATTTAATCAAGTCCTCGGCCACACCCAAAGAGGCCAAGGCGACATTAGTCATCTCTCTCCATCTGTCAGAATTACAGGCCCAGGCCATCCTGGATATGCGCCTGCAAAGACTGACTGGCCTGGAAAGAGAGAAGATATTAGAGGATTATAAAGCGACCCTGGCGGATATAGAGCGTTATAAGGCGATACTGGCAAGCGATGAGCTTGTTCGTAAGATTATAAAAGAAGAGCTGCAGGCCATAAAGGCTGCTTATGGTGATGAGCGCCGCACCGAGATTGTAGAAGACGTGGGAGAGATCAATATAGAAGATCTTATTGCTGAAGAGGATGTGGTGATTACGGTCTCACATCGCGGCTACATTAAACGTAATCCGGTTAGCCTCTATCGGAGCCAGCGCCGGGGTGGAAAAGGTATAACCGGGGCAGAAACGCGGGAAGAAGATTTTGTGGAGAATTTTTATATTGCCTCCACGCACGATTACTTTCTTTTCTTCACAAACCTTGGCCGGCTTCACTGGCTTAAGGTCTATCAGATTCCTCAGGCGGGGCGGCTGGCCAGAGGGAAAGCCATAGTGAATCTGCTGAATTTGCAAGCGGAAGAGACGATAAAGACCATATTACCCGTTCGTACTTTTGACCCAGGCTGGTATCTGGTGATGTCCACGAAGAAAGGGCTGGTGAAAAAGACGGACCTGATGGCCTATTCTCATCCCCGCGCCGGGGGTATTAATGCGGTAAATATACGCGAAGGAGATGAACTGGTAAGCGTAGCGCTTACAGATGGGAAGAAGGACATCTTTTTGGTAACCCGTCACGGACTATCTATTCGCTTTAATGAGGATGACATCCGGGAGGTTGGACGTGTGGCGATGGGTGTGAAGGGCATCTCGTTAGGAGAAGGTGACGAGGTGGTCGGTATGGAGGTCGTGGGGGAAGGCGCAACCGTTCTTACTGTTACGGAAAACGGGTATGGAAAGAGGACCAACCTGGAAGATTATCGCCCACAAGGCCGCGGAGGGAAGGGCGTTATTACGATCAAGACAAGTGAGCGGAATGGGCCGGTAGTGGGGGCGTTACAGGTTATTAAAGACGAAGAAGTGCTGCTTCTGGCTAGTAGCGGAAAGATTATTCGGATTAAGGTAAGCGGCGTTCCCACACATGGACGCAACACGCAGGGCGTCAAGCTCTTCCAGTTGGAGCCAGTGGAAAAGGTCGTGAGCATCGCCCGACTGGCGGAGAGGGAAGAAGAGACCGATGTCCAGACGTAATTCTATAGGTGTTATAGGAGGAGGGAGCTGGGGTACAACCCTGGCCAACCTTCTTGCTGAAAAAGGGTGTGATGAGGCGACCTTGTGGGTCCGTAGAGAAGCCCTGGCCGGAGATATGGCGGAGACCAGGGAAAACAAGACTTATCTGCCGGGCATAAAGCTGGACGCCCGGCTTGGAATTACATCTTCCCTGAAAGAGGCCGTCGAGTCCAAAGAGTTTATAGTGATGGCGGTTCCATCGCATGTCTTGCGCGCCGTAGTAAGCCGGCTAATCCCTTTTCTTTCTCCTGCCAGTATCGTGGTCACGGTCAGCAAGGGTATAGAGAATGAAACACTTCTCACCATGACAGAAGTTTTGGAAGAATTATTGCCTGGAGAACAGCACGATAAATTGGCTGTTCTTTCCGGTCCCAGTTTTGCCCGGGAGGTAAGCCAAAAGGTTCTTACGGCAGTGACTGCTGCTGCGGTAAGCGAAGACGTAGCTAAACAGGTGCAGGAACTTTTTGCTACACCATATTTTCGTGTCTATCGTTCCTCCGATGTCAGGGGCGTAGAATTAGGGGGCGCCCTTAAAAATGTTATTGCTATTGCGGCCGGTATCTGTGACGGGCTCGGTTTCGGGACAAATACCCGGGCAGCCCTTATAACCCGGGGATTGGCCGAGATAAGCCGCTTGGGGCTAAAGCTCGGGGCAAAGCCCCTTACCTTTGCCGGATTAGCCGGCATGGGTGATCTGGTCCTGACCTGTACCGGAGATTTGAGCCGAAATAGGACGGTGGGTCTCAGGCTCGGGCAGGGCATGAAACTGAAAGAAATCCTGGATGGGATGAAAATGGTGGCCGAAGGGGTAAAGACCACGCGATCAGCCTATTTTCTGGCCCGAAAATGCCAGGTGGAAATGCCGATAACTGAACAGGTGTATAAAGTGCTCTACGAGGATAAAGACCCCCTTGGGGCGGTTAAGGAGTTGATGTCCAGAGATTTGAAAGAGGAGTGGGGGGTGTCGTTTTTCCAGTAGGGTGAGTGAAGAAATGGCGGAGAGAGAGGGATTCGAACCCTCGGTAGAGGTTTCCCCCTACACTCGCTTAGCAGGCGAGCACCTTCGGCCTACTCGGTCATCTCTCCGCAGCAAAGGCCAATTTTATAGGACGCGGATTTTCGCAGATATACGCAGAAAAAGCGCTCAAAAATAGTTTTCTTGGGCTGAAATCATTCCAATACGCCAAGAGATAGGGACAAAGTTTGCTGTAACCTAGTCTTTAGATCCAGTTAATCTGCGTCCCCATGTCTTTTGGCGGAGGGAGTAGGATTCGAACCCACGTTCGCGTAAGCGAAAGCGGTTTTCAAGACCGCCGCCTTAAGCCACTCGGCCATCCCTCCAACGGACAACATTTTTAACATCTGTTACCGTTTGTGTCAATGATTCGTTACGGTGTTGACAAAGCAAGAGGTTTGCGGTATAGAAATTGCTGAGTGAGCGGGAATAACTCAGTGGTAGAGTGCAACCTTGCCAAGGTTGAAGTCGCGGGTTCGAATCCCGTTTCCCGCTCCATTTTATTTTTGCCTCTTGATTTCCGCCGCGCCATTAATTACACCATCAGATATTTTTGCTCCACTCCACTAACCCAAACTGTATCCCATTATAAATAAACGGAGGCCAGGGTGTACTACACCGCATTAAGACCATATACATTGAAGAGACTGGAGGAGATCGGCCGGGCCGATATCCTGGTGGGTATTCCCGCCTATAACAACGAACGGACTATAGCCCACGTGATCCAGATGGTTTCTCACGGGCTGGACAAGTATTACAAGGAACACAAGAACGTAATTATGATAGCCGACGGGGGTTCTACCGACGACACCCGGGAGATGGTCAAAGAATTTCAGCTTAAGCCCTGGCAGGAAAAGCTCCTTTCCATCTACCGGGGACCGGGCGGGAAGGGCACGGCCTTTCGTTCCATATTTGAAGCGGCGGTAAGGCTGGACGTCAAGGCCTGTATCGTGGTGGATTCAGATATCAGGAGCATTACCTCGGACTGGGTGCAGCACCTGCTTTCTCCGGTTTTGGAGAAAGGTTATCAATATGTTACACCGGTTTATTGTCGTCATAAGTACGACGGCACTATAAGCAACAATATAGTCTATAATCTGACCCGGGCTCTTTATGGAAGGCGCATCCGCCAGCCCATAGGTGGTGATTTTGCCTTTTCCCGGGAAGTAGCCGCTTACTATATTGATCAACCGGTATGGGATACGGAGATCGCCCGTTTTGGTATAGATATCTGGATGACTACACAGGCTATTGTACAGGGATTTAAGATTTGTCAGGCCAACCTGGGGGTCAAGGTGCACGACGCCAAGGACCCGGCCGCACACCTGGGACCCATGTTCCGCCAGGTGGTGTGGACTATCTTTTATCTTATGGAACAAAATGAATCTTATTGGAAAAAGACAAAAAAAAGTACGCCGGTGGAGACCTTCGGCGCTGAGAAATGTTCGGAACCGGAACCGATTAAGGTCGATTTAGATGGACTCATTTATAATTTCCAGGTTGGGTTTAAACAATTCAGGTCGTTTTGGAAGGACATATTAGATGCTGATAGTTACAGTGATCTCAAAAAGGCCTCCAGGATGAGTGCGAAGGATTTCTCTTTACCGGTAGAGACCTGGGTCCGGATTCTCTACGAATTAGCAGCCACCTTCCACTATTGGCCGATGAACCGGAACAAACTGGTAGATCTCATGACCCCCCTCTATTATGCAAGAGTAGCCTCCTTTGTTCGAGAAACGTGGGATATGGATTCTTCTAAGGCTGAAGAGATTGTAGAGAAAAATGCCGAGGCTTTCGAACAACAGAAGGGTTATCTGCTTAAGATGTGGGATAAGAAAAGAAAGGTATATGAAAAACTGAGTGAAAGGGTCTAGTACCATGTAACAACTATAATTTCGGATAAAGACGCTTCAGTTTGATCCGAGCGTCCGCTGCGGTGAACTGCCAAGCAATCTTCTTTGCACTGTTGTTTCGGTCTCTTTGCCAGGCATC
>DSAQ01000235.1 GCA_011046395.1 Pseudomonadota bacterium | reverse complement strand
TAGCGCGGCGTCTAGGGAATTTGGGATGACTGCCTTTGAGGCAGTCCTACTCATCAAGCCACCCGCTTTGCGGGGGGTGTCTGACTGCTATAAAGCGTTCCCTACGACCATTTTCCGAGTATTAAAGATTGCCATTACATATCGTTAACCACATTTGTGGCAGACGGGATGGAATGCCCAGACCGGGATAGATAGAGATGTGTGATATGAATCAAGGGAGGTCCATTTCTGAATGCGACCTTTCGTCAAAATGTCACATTACAGAAAAAGTTTCCGTCCGAAACAAATGGAAAGGCTTTATGACGCCTTCGCGCTACCGTTCAACTAATACTCTTTGCTTTAAACTTTGTCCGAATTGAAGCTCCCCGCAGCAAGCTGCGGGGAATCTCCGTATGCAAGGTAAAATGCATCGTATGCGCTCGCTATGCATGTTCAATTGAGACACTATACTTGCTTACCCTCTTGTTTGCTGGGCGTTTATCTATTAAAATGGAGGATAAACGATGGCAAGAAAGATAGCGGCAGAGGCTCAAAGGGCTAAAGCTCCAGCAAGAAAGAGAGAGGCCCGCGGAACATCCAAAATTAAGAATGAAGCCATGGAAAAGTGTATAATAGCCCAGGATCGAAATTCAGTTTTTTCAGGAAGATTTAATGTCTAAAATCCGCATAGGCGTTGGTCAGTGGACAGAGCGCCCTGAGAAATGTTTATAATATCTTAATATTCGAAAGAGATGCCGACAGATACGAAAATGCGCAGTCTCAAAGTGCAATGCTATTCTGGCTATAAGGCTGATGAAAAGCCTGTAAGCTTTGTTCTGGATAGCAATAGGCTTATCGTGGAGAAAATCATTGACCAGTGGCGTGGGCCAGAGTTTAAGTACTTTAAAGTGTTGGCCGATGATGGAAAAGCATACCTTTTAAGGCATGATGAAGAGAACAACGAATGGGTGCTAGAAAAGGTTTATGAGTGAATGGGGAGGGGGACAATCCTTGAACTGGTTACGCTACGATTTCGTAGCGGCCAAACAGGGGCGGCCGACGTATTACGGCAACGACAACTGGTGGAATCGGTCCGCGGCGACCTGACAACGGCGGAATCCCGCGCCACTATCCTGGAACATCAACTGGCCATTCTGACCGGTCAACCGCCCAATAACCTGGCCATCCGGCGCGTGTCGGAATTATCTCCTCTTCCGCCGATTCCCGACACCGGAGTACCCGCAAGCCTGATACAAAGCCGGCCAGATATTCAACAGGCTTATTATAATGTCCTGGCGGCCGATCGCAGGGTGGCAGAGGCAATGGCCGACCGTTTCCCCAGGGTAAGTTTGAGCGCTAGCGTGAGTACTTCATCAGGAGCGGCCGTGCGGGACTTGTTTCACAACTGGATGGCCTCATTGGCCGCCAACCTGATAGCCCCGGTATTCGACGCCGGCCTGCGGCGGGCGGAAGTAGAGCGCACTCAATCGGTGGTTTCCGAGCGTCTCCATGCCTATGAGCAAACGATCCTGACCGCTCTGAACGAGATAGAGAATGCCCTTGTGCAGGAGAAGAAACAGAGAGAACTGATTGAAAGCCTGGAGAAACAGGCTGTCCTGTCGGGCTACGTAATCGAGCGGACCCGGGACAGCTATACCAAAGGAGCCCTCGACTACCTCCGGGTGCTGGATGCCTTGTTGTCACAGCAATCACTCCAGCGCGATTATCTTCAAGCCCACCGGCAACTGTTTGACTACCGGATTAATCTTTGCCGGGCTCTGGGGAGCGGCTGGGACATGACCCCGCCTCCAACCGCCGAGCTGGGTTCAAAAACCAAACCAACCCGAAATTAAGCAGAACAGGATTTTAGCCAGGTAACAAATATGTGCAATGCAAGTAATACCCGCAATCCCTCGACTAAAGGAAGCCTTTCCCGACTGGCCATCAGTGTTGGCCTGCCGTTACTGGTGCTGGTGGCAGGGACAGTCCTGGCTGTTAGTTTGATTGAAACAGCCCCCAAGGTCCAGCGCAAACCACCGGCCCGGCAGGCACGTCTGGTTGAAACCCAACCGGTCCACTTCTCCAGCCAGAAGACGGTGGTTCACGCCATGGGCACCGTGCAACCGGCTCGGGAAGTGGAACTGTACCCCAGGGTTGCCGGTGAAATCATTGCGACCAGCCCTGAATTTCTCCCTGGCGGCCGCTTCAAGAGGGGCGAAACCATTCTCCAGATCGACCCGACTGACTATGAACTGGCCATTCGCCAGCACGAAAGTGACGTCGCCAAAGCCAGGAGTGATCTGTCCCTCGAGTTGGGACAACAGATGGTTGCTAAACGGGAATACGAATTGTTGGGCGAAATAATCAGCGAGGAAGACCGCGATCTGGTCCTCCGCCAGCCGCAACTGAAAAAAGTCCAGGCGGCATTGCAAACTGCGGAAGCGGCCCTGGACCAGGCCAAGCTTAACCTGGAACGCACCACGGTGGAGGCCCCGTTTAACGCCACCGTGCGTTCCCGCAACGTCAACGCGGGCACGCAGGTAACCGCGGCAACCGTTCTGGCCACCCTGGTCGGATCAGACCTCTACTGGATCCTGGTAACCGTCCCTACCGATCAACTTAAATGGATTCGAATTCCCGGCTCGCCTGTCCGCATCTTTAATGAAACCGCCTGGGGGCCTAACGCGCAGCGTGTAGGGCATGTAACTCGCTTGTTAAGCGACCTGGAAAAAGACGGTCGCATGGCGCAGTTGCTCATCGCTTTGGACGACCCACTAGCCCTGCTGCCGAAAAATGCTGGCAAACCGAGTCTGATTCTGGGGGCGTATGTACGGGTCGAAATCGAAGGAAGCGAATTGAAATCGGTCATCGCCCTCGACCGCAAACTGATTCATGACGGCAACCAGGTTTGGGTAATGAACAACCAGAACCAACTGGAAATACGCGAAATCACCATCGCCTTTCGCGGGCGTGACCAGGTCTATGTCCGTGACGGCCTTAAGGCTGGCGATCACCTGGTGACCACTAATTTAGCTGCCCCGGTCCAGGGCATGCCTTTGCGGACCCAGGACAGCCTTTCGCCACAAGCCGGCAAACAACAGCCCGGGCCAGAGGACCAGAAGGAAAGGCGCCTGCGATGAGTTCGCCATATAACTCCAGTGATGATTCCAGGAGGGGGCGCGGTTTTATCGCCTGGATGGTGCACAACCGGATTACGCCCAACCTGCTCATGCTGGTGCTGCTGATCGGCGGATTTTACATGAGCACCCGGATCAAGCAGGAAGTTTTTCCGGAATACAGCGAGGATATCGTATCAGTAACCGTCGCCTACCCCGGCGCCAGCCCGGAAGAAGTCGAACAGGGAATCATCCTGGCCATTGAAGAAGGAGTGCGCGGGCTGGAGGGGGTGGATGAAATTGCCGCCACCGCCGGTGAAGGCGTTGGCAGCGTTCGGATTGAACTGCTCCCTGGAGCTGATCAACAGAAAATTCACCAGGACATCAAGCAGGCCGTTGATCGCATCACCACCTTCCCCCGCGATGCCGAGGAACCGGAAGTCACCCTCGAAATCCATCGTCATGAAGTGCTGACCGTGCAACTTTACGGTAATGCCAGCGAATGGGCGCTCAGAAACCTGGCCGAGGAAGTGCGCGATCGGTTGCTTCAGGATCCCCGGATTACCCAGGTGGACCTAGTCGGCGCACGGGCATACGAAGTCCATGTCGAGGTCTCTGAGGAAAACCTGCGCACCTATGGGCTGACACTCGACCAGATTGCCCAGAGAATCCGCACGACCTCGGTTGAACTGCCCGGGGGAAGCGTAAAAACGGAAGCCGGAGAAATCTTGGTGCGATTCAAGGAACGCCGCGATTGGGCTGATGAATTTGCCGCGATCGCGGTTGTTACCACCCCGGATGGCACGGTGTTGCATTTAAGCGACATTGCCACGGTGCAAGAGGGTTTCCAGGATGTGGATACGGAGGCGACTTACGACGATTACCGGGCGATTGGGGTGGGGGTCTTTCGTGTCGGTGATCAGACGCCGATCGGCGTATCCGAAGCCGTGCGCGAGGCCATGCAAAAGATCGAGCAGGACCTGCCTCCCGGAGTCCATTACACCATCAACCGCGACCGGTCCGAGATCTATAGCCAACGACTGCAATTACTGTTGAAGAATGCCTTTTTTGGTCTGGCATTGGTGATGTTACTCCTGGGACTGTTTCTTGAATTCAAAGTGGCATTCTGGGTCACCATGGGCATCCCGATCTCATTCCTGGGCGCCCTGTTTTTTCTGCCGGGATTCGGGGTCACCATCAATATGATCTCCATGTTCGCTTTTATTGTCGCTTTAGGCATCGTGGTGGACGACGCGATTATTGCCGGGGAAAACATTTACGAATACCGGCAGCGCGGCATGAGCTTCATCGAGGCAGCCATGCAGGGGGCACGTGATGTGTCGCTGCCGATCGGGTTCAGTATCCTTACCAACATCGTCGCCTTTGTGCCCCTTTTTTTCATCCCCGGAACGATAGGCAAGGTCTGGACGGTCATCCCCCTGGTGGTCATTACCGTGTTTACCATTTCGTGGTTCGAATCGCTGCTGATCCTACCCTCTCACCTGGCACATACCCGGCGCGGATGGAGTTCCCCCTAACCGAAAGGCTGCATAATTGGCAGCAGGAATTCAGCCGGCTGGTCTCCCGGTTCATCGAAAACAAATATGGTCCGTTCCTGGACCGCTGTCTTCGCTGGCGCTACCTCACGATATCGATTGGGCTTGCCGTACTGGCCCTGACGCTTGGGTACGTTTTCGGCGGACGCATCGGCATGATCCTGATGCCGCGGGCGGAATCGGATGTGGCCGTGGTTACGGCCGTACTGCCGTATGGCAGTCCGATGTCAAAAGCAATCGAGATAAGAAAATCCCTGGAAAAAGCGGCCGATGAAATCGCCAAGCAAAACGGCGGGGAAAAACTCCTCGAAGGCGTCTCCTCCGTCATCAGCAATAACCAGGTCGAAGTCATGATGTACCTGACTGACCCTAACTTACGCCCCCTGCACACATCCGAGGTAACCGGTCTGTGGCGGGGACGGGTTGGACAGATCCCCGGCCTCGAATCGTTGCAATTTACCGCTGACCGGGGTGGGCCTGGCTCGGGCGCGGCTTTAACCGTGGAATTAAGCCACCGCAATATCGATATCCTTGACCGGGCCAGCGCCGCCCTGGCCGGACGACTGGCCGAGTTTCCCAACGTCAAGGACATCGACGACGGCTACACCCCCGGCAAACAACAGCTCGACTTCAAACTTAAAGCCGAAGGCCGCAGCCTTGGCTTAACCTCGCAGGAAGTGGCGGGCCAGGTCCGTCATGCCTTCTATGGCGCGGAGGCCCTACGCCAGCAACGTGGCCGCAATGAGGTCAAAGTCATGGTACGCCGCCCCCAAGAACAACGAATCAACGAGTATGATGTGGAAAAATTGCTGATCCGAACCCCTGCGGGACGCGATGTTCCCCTGATGCAAATTGCCGAGGTCAAACAGGGCCGGGCATACACCAGCATCACCCGGCGTGATGGCCGCCGCACGGTAACCGTCACTGCCGATGTTGATCCGATTGGCGAAACCAGCCAGGTGCTTGATACGTTGGATGAAAGCATCCTGCCCCAACTAGCCCGTGATTACCCAGGCCTCAGCTATGGATACGAAGGGCGGCAGGCCGACATGAAAGAAAGCATGCAAAGCCTGATCGGAGGATTTGTCCTGGCGCTTCTAGCCATCTATTTTCTGCTGGCAATTCCCTTAAAAAGCTACAGCCAGCCCTTGATTGTAATGGCCAGCATACCATTTGGCATGGTTGGCGCGGTACTGGGACACGTTCTCATGGGGTACAATCTCAGTGTCATGAGCATGATGGGTATCGTAGCGCTAAGCGGAGTAGCCGTAAACGATTCACTGGTGCTCACTGACTACGCCAACCGCCGTCGGGCGGCCGGGGAAAAGGCCGGAGAAGCGGTGCGTCTGGCCGGGATTCGGCGTTTCCGCCCGATTCTGCTGACCACTCTGACCACCTTTGGCGGGCTGGCCCCGATGATTTTTGAAACCTCGCGCCAGGCCCGGTTCATGATTCCCATGGCCCTGTCGCTTGGATACGGCATCCTCTTTGCCACGGTGATTTCCCTGCTGCTGGTCCCCTGTCTGTACTTGATCGTGGAAGATGCGAAGGGTATAGCCGGGTTCAAGCAACAGGGATAAGGTCCGATAATGAAAGCGACGGCCCTTGCCTTCAGTCTCAGACAACGAACGGAAACTTCAAATCCAGAACATGCTTTTCAAACAATTGATCCGTTGCTCCGGTTCATGAAATTATAACTTTCGTGGCAGATACCCCGCTTAACACAAGACGTTGGTTTTTAGCAACTTATAATCTTATGAGCGCCTACCGCCTGCGCTGCCTAGTGCGAACCGCGTGCCAGGTGGCGGGGGACTAAGGGAGAGAAGCCCCCGGTTACCCGATTATGTAGCGACTATTTTGGAATTACCACGTTATCATCCTCATAGATACCTTGGTCTGCTGTTCTGTGGCAGGCTGAGCAGTTAGATAATGAACCAACGGCTTTCCTGCTGAAAACTTCAGGAGGTATATCCCGATGTTTGTGACGAATGTACGGAATTTCCGTAATTCGAGAGGGAGTTTGTCCTCTCAGGCTTTTCATGATTTTTACAGCCCGTTCCGCACCAGAGTGCTCCGCTGCATTGTCCGTAAGGTATTTGCTGATAGTTTTCTTTGATTCGGCATCAATGTCAAGTGCTTCCCCAAAGTGATCTTCAAGGCTGTTGAGAATCCGGATCCATGAACCGGAAGGTAACAGCCCCGGTTGATATGCAAAATGGCATGCACCACACGTTTCTTTATAGGTCTGGTTGGTTACCGCTTTTAGATAAGTCTCGTGGTCATGATCATCGTTGTGATCGCCGTCTTTGTGAAATCCTTCTTGATACCCGTGATTTTTTTTGTGATGATCGTCGTCAGCATAGCAACCATACAAAGGGACAAATATCAGCAAAAACACCATTACAAGAACAGTACATTGGATCAAATTTCTCACAATTTTCCTCCTTTCAGATGCATATTTTATATTTTTATAGAAATCTGCTGCAAAGCGCAACAATTTGTTGTTTGGGCATAATTCAAGGATTACTTTCTGAAATCTCGAAATCTGCGATAGTAGAGATTGCTGCTATAAAGCGTTCCTTGCGACCATTTTCTGAGTATTCAAGATGGCCAATTCATATCGTTACCACATAGGTGACGGGGCGGGATGAAATGCCCGGACTGGAATAGATAGGGATGTGTGATGGGAATCAAGGGAGGTCCATTTCTGGAAGCGACCTTTCGTCAAAAGGTCAAATTGGAAAACAAACGGAATTAACGTTAGTCGTTGTAGCTCGACAGAAAGTCTCTTCACCTGCATCATAACAGTACAGAGAGTAATGACTATCAGTTGATAGGTCAAAGTTTTCGTAAATCTACAGCCCCGGCTTAAGATTATAAGTTACTACAGATTCCTTCTATGTGAAGAATGGCTAGGCCAACTCGAATTCCACCCGCCGTAGGCGGACATCTCCGAGTTGCCCAAAGAGTGTAAACTTATAAACCAATGAGCGTGCCGGAGTCCCGCTCAGTACAAGCGATTGGATAGAAGGCGGGAATGGAGTTATGCAGCGTGAGAAAGAATGTCCCGCCGTACCGCCGTACGCCACATAGCTCTAGGGGACGCTTACAAGCCATGCTTTTTTAATTTTTACCGGACCCTACTGATACTTCATAGTAAATGGTGAGGAAATCCTTTTCCTCCCTGTCAATACCACCGGACAGATGTCCGAATATCTTAGTGCTGACCTGGTCATAGAGAAAGTCAAAATCGTCAGACGAAATTGAATAGTGCTGCCGCATTTTCGACAATAAAGGGTAAATATCCTTTAATTGCAGGTTGGCCTTATACAGATTGATATCGAAGGATCTTCTCGGATTATTGTCTTCACTTACCTCAAGATAGATAAACGAATCATTAACAATCCTGCTTGCAGCAAGGTTTATAATATCCTTTGCTATTTCCAAGGAAGTTCTGTCTTTATGGCCATCATAAATGTTTGATAATCTATTGAGGATGTTTTTAACGGGAAGCAAGGGGTAGCAGGTGTATTTAGCAATAGCTCCTTTGTTATTATCCAGGGCGTCCCATTTAAAACCCAAATGCAAAAGTACAGGTTCGGTTTTATTTGGTTTGCTATGGAGTTCATTTTTAAGCTTTTCACAGAACTCCAAATATACTTTGTAGACACAGCTCCTTTCGTTTTCTTCGAAACCAAATAAAACCAAATTTGCATCAGAGAGATTTTCTTGAAAAGCAACCAGGTATTTTTTGGGCATATCCATTTGCTTACAGATATCTAGTAGTTTTTCCTGGATTTTTTCTTCCTTGTCTATCCCCAATAGAAAGCGGTTTCCAAGCAGGGTATTTTTAGCCATTTTGAAAGATCTTTCATAACCGAATTCCAGGTTATGGTTTTCTATGAGCTGGAAGATCAGGCCGGATTTGTCAGCCGTTTCTTTTATGTTAGAAAGTGGTAGCCTCTTGCCGGGTGACGCGATCTGGCCTCCTTTGGTCTGCAGCGGAGATTCCATCTCCAGGGGACCGTATTTCGACTCATAGTCCTGAATTACATTATTCAATGCAGCCCCCAGCCTTTTGGCGATTAAAGGGCTCAGAACAATACGGTCTGTTAGCAGTATATTGTGCTCTTTCTGTCTCATAGGCCCCCTTTGGCTTCTCCCAAAAAGGAGCATTATTTCTTCCCTTGTATACGTCACCTTGCATATATTGGCGCGCAAACTCTGTATGTTGGAGCCAATCCAGTTGATCCTCGTCTGTCCGTCCGTTTGCTTCGTGTCTGCATTTGGACGCCTGTTTTTATTTTCTTCCAAATGAGTTCCTCCCAAACATTAGGCTCAGCGACCTACTGAATTGTCCGTATTTCCGGTACATTGACATTAGTATACACGCAGCGTGTCTGGGATTGTATATCGGAAAATAGAGGTCGGAGTCTCGACGCCCGTGGACTGCTAAGCGAAGGGCAGCGGATTGCCCACGCAAGCAGGTCGTCTGGCAACCCCGATTGAGGAAATATGCGACCAATATTGGGGTCACCCATTAAAGGGCTTGCCAAGCGACAAAACACCTCACACTGTCAAAAAGGTTTTTTGTATTCTTCTATTTATTACTTGAGCTTGCAGTATTTATAGATTGCTTGTCAAGTCAATTATCCGAAGAGTTTTTTGGCAAGGAGATATTGATACAATATATACGTAGATATAAGTTAAAGTCTAATTATGCTGAATGATTCAAGAACTCCTCGGGCACCGAAATCTCCGGACCACAATGACTGGCACCTATATAGCGACGAAAAACATCTTAAGGGGTACCAAACCCGCTGGACAAGTAACAATTATTAAGCCCAGGCCCACCAAACATACCACGGGTACATTTAGTTGACGAAGCAGGCAGAGTCGCTTAGTATGCAGGCCATGCCTGGGCCACGTCTAGCACTTATCAATCCCTGGATTTATGACTTTGCCGCCTATGACTTATGGGCGAAGCCCCTAGGTCTGCTCTATCTGGCGGCCATACTGCGCCGCAACGGATTTGCGGTGGATTTTGTTGATTGTCTTGCTACCCGTCATCCAGAGACTTCAGGGGGACTGAACGGTGAGCGCAGTAAAAGAC
>DSAQ01000219.1 GCA_011046395.1 Pseudomonadota bacterium | reverse complement strand
TGGATTTGCTTGTCACAAATCTCCATACCAGAAAAGAGAACAGGATGCTTTTTTTATGGCTTCATATTACAGTGGTTACACTATCAATACCTAAAACGGACCCACAAATTCTGCGGAGGAACCTATTTTACTTGTCTTCTTTTATCTTCATATCGGCTACTGACAAGATTACTTGAAAATCCCTCCCAACCTCCCTTTTCCAAAGGGAGGTTGGGAGGGATTTAAGAATACTCTTTCAAACAGCTAAACTGATATATCTATTTTATCACCCTGGCTTCAAGATAAATGCCTGCGTTTCCGAAGAGTAGATGAGAGGGGGTAAAATGGTTGCGAATCCTGATACGGGTAGTGCGGTTATAACCAGCAACAAGGTTGTGGTTCGATTTTTAGACGGCCGTATGATCAAAGGCCGGGTTCTGTCCTTTAATCAACAGAACCCGGTTATAAAGGTCGAGTCCATAGACCGGTCGACTTCCTATGACCTCAAATGGGATGACCTTAAGGCCGTATTTTTCGTGAGGGAATTTGAGGGCCTGGCCCGGCCCGCAGATGAATCAGTTCAGCTTCAGGCCTCGCCTGTTTCGTCGGTGGGGCGCCATGTGCAGGTAGAATTTGTGGATGGTGAGGTTATTCAGGGATATGCAGAGGCACTGAAAACCGGCCTGAGGGGATTTTTTATTTCGCCACTCAATTGGCGGGACAACAACCTGCGGATCTTCGTCCCTAAAACCGCGGTAAAGAGTGTGCGTGTAGCCCCTAAGCTGGGCGAGACCATGGTGAAGGAAGGGATGCTGCGCAAGGAAGACCTGTCGGAAGTGCTGGAAAAACAACAACAGGATCGGGAGAGAAAGCTTGGCGGGGTTCTTGTCCAGGAGGGTGTGACCTCGGCGGAGGAGGTGGAACGGGCTCTCAAGGTACAAAAGACGGTAGTCGGACAAAAAATCGGCGAGATACTTGTCCAGGCCGGCGTCCTGACCCGGGAAGACCTGGAGAGGGCCTTGTCAGCACAAAAGGAAAACCGGAGCAAAAAACTGGGTCAGATTCTATTAGAGATGAATCTGGCTACCACGGAATCTCTGGCCCTGGCCCTGGCTCTTAAGTACCGGTTACCCTATGTTGACGTTTCGATCTATCCCGTTGATCCCGTGGCAGTGGCCACGGTTAAGGAGGAGGTAGCCAGAAGATTACAGTTTATCCCCATAAATAAGACCAGGGACACGTTAACCATAGCTATCGCTGATCCCATCAATTTTGCCGCAAAGGATTATATCCAGTCAACAACCGGTCTTAACATTAAGGAGGTGCTTTCTACACCCGAAAGTATTGAGGAGGCTGTAAAGCAGTACTTTGGGGCGCCTGCCCTGGACGATGAGATACAGCGTCTTTCCGAAGTAGTAGCCGCGGAAAAGGGAGAGACGGACGACAAGATGGCCGACCTCATTCAACAGGTGGAGGAGGCATCCATTGTTAAGCTGGTCAACGGGATAATAAGGATGGCTGTGGCCAAGAGAGCCAGTGATATCCATATCAATCCGGAACGGCGATCGACTGTCATCAGCTACCGCATCGATGGCATCCTTCGTCAGGAAAAAGCCATAGACGAGTACATCCATCCCATACTTATCTCCCGTATCAAGATCATGGGCAATATGAACATTGCCGAGAGAAGACTCCCTCAGGATGGCCGGGCCCGATTGCGTGTAGGAGAGAAACTGATCGATCTCCGTATATCTTCCCTGCCCACCATCTGGGGAGAGAGTATAGTCATCCGTGTCCTGGAAAAAAGCGCATCGGTTATAGGACTCGAAGAGCTTGGCTTTTTCCCTGATGATCTCACCGTAGTACGGACGCTAATAAGTCGTCCCTACGGAATGCTGTTAATAACCGGTCCGACCGGGAGCGGCAAATCTACCACGGTTTACAGTCTGCTCCAGGAGCCGGTTTTTAAGGGCAAGAATATCATTACCATTGAGGACCCTGTGGAATATGAACTGCCCACCGTGAATCAGATACAGGTCAAGCCCCATATAAACCTTACCTTTGCCAAGGCCTTGCGGCAGATTTTAAGGCATGATCCGGATGTGATTATGGTGGGCGAGATCCGGGATGCAGAGACGGCGCGCATTGCCATCCAGGCGGCCCTGACGGGCCATCTCCTCATCAGCACCTTGCATACCAATAACGCCCCGGAGACCCTGAGCCGCTTGATGGACATGGGCATTGAGCCTTACCTGATTTCTTCGACCGTGCTGGGCATAATCAGTCAGAGGTTGGCGAGAACGATCTGTAAGTCGCCTGAGTGCCGGCGGGAGGATACAAAGGCGCTGGAATCTTTGGCCGCCGCCAGTCTCGCACCTGAAGAATATCAGGGGCATACTTTCTATAAAGGAAAGGGTTGTAAAGACTGTTCAGATGGCTATAGGGGACGGACCATTATTTATGAACTTATGCGCATAAATGAGCCTATCAAAAGGGCTATTGTGGAAAAAAGATCCAGCGAGGAGATACGCACCCTGGCCAGGGCAAACGGTATGCGCACCATGGCCGAGACGGCACTTCTCAAGGCTAAGAAGGGGATCACCAGTGTGGAGGAGGTATTTACCAACCTGATAGAATAGAGTAGAATTAAGGTTGTCGTTTTCTCTCTTGACATAATGCCGGCCACCAATTATAGATAGACCGAAAATGTGCCGGAGTGGTGAAACTGGTAGACGCAGGGGACTCAAAATCCCCCGGGCCTCGCGCCCATGTCGGTTCAATTCCGACCTCCGGCACCAAATAATCGCTAGCTATGGCCTTCGCCGCCTTTATTATACCGGCAACTAAACACCTTGTCATGCCGGACCTGATCCGGCATCCAGAGCCTTTTAGATTCCCGCTTGCGCGCTAATGACAGATTAGCGTATTTTACTGCCGGAGTAATATACTCCTTACGCCTTCACTACATTTTTCGTCTTTTCGTTGATTTTGATCAGGTTTCGTGTGTCAACTATGAGCCGGGCGTGCTTCTGGATAAAATCCGGGTCATAGTCAGAATGGTTGGTGGCGATGAGGACGCAGTCGTATTTTTTCAGGTTTTTTTCGGTGAGGTGCACCGATCTCATCCTGAGGTCATAGTGCCTCATCTTGTGGGTCCTGGGGACATGAGGGTCGTTATAATCCACCCTGGCTCCTTTTTCCCTTAATAGCTCGACAAGCTCCAGGGAAGGAGATTCCCGGACGTCGTCGATGTCTTTTTTGTAGGCCAGCCCGAGGACCAGTATCTTTGATCCCTTCAGGCTCTTGCCCCGGCTATTCAAAGCGCCCAAAAGTTTGTTTATTACATAGGCCGGCATCGACGTGTTGATCTCTCCGGCCAGCTCGATGAATCTCGTGGCCATGCCGTATTCGCGTGCCTTCCAGGTAAGGTAGAATGGATCAATAGGTATGCAGTGGCCGCCCAGACCCGGGCCGGGATAAAAAGGCATGTAGCCAAAGGGTTTTGTAGAGGATGCGGCGATTACCTCCCAGACGTCAATCCCCATCCGGTCAAAGACTATCTTCATCTCATTGACCATAGCTATGTTTACGGAGCGGAAGATATTTTCCATGAGCTTGGTGGCCTCTGCGGCCCGGGTGGAGGAGACAGGCACGGTCTTAACCACAATAGTATCATAGAGGGTGCAGGCCGCCTTGAGGCATTTTTTAGTGTAGCCGCCGACCACCTTGGGTATGGTGCCGGTGGAAAAATCCTTGTTGTTGGGGTCTTCCCGCTCCGGAGAAAAGGCCAGTAAAAAATCCTTCCCGGCCTTGAGACCGGTTTCTTCCAGAATGGCCCGCATATCCTCGTCGGTAGTACCGGGATAGGTCGTGGACTCCAGGACGATGAGCTGCCCCTTACGCAGGTTGTCCCGGATGGCCCGGGTAGTATTGAAGACATAAGAGAGATCCGGTTCCCGATTCCTGTTTAGCGGTGTGGGCACACAGATGAGAATACAATCCATCTCTTTCAGTCTGGAAAAATTGGTAGTGCTGGTAAAACGGCCTGTGGATAAGGCCTCCTTGACCTTGCCGGCAGGAATGTGTTTGATATAAGATATTCCCGCCTCGAGGGCCTTAATCTTTTTAGCATCTATATCAAATCCGGTGACCGGAAAACCGGCCCTTACAAATTCCAGTACCAGGGGAAGGCCCACATAGCCAAGGCCGATGATTCCGACTTGGGCATGGCGTTTTCTTATATCATCTACTAAGTTCATGACTTCATTTGCCTCGTTTTTTTCGTTTTCTTTGTCAGTTTATCGACATACCACACCACGGTCTCTTCCATCCCCTGTTTCACATCATGCGTTGGCCTGTAGCCCAGGAGGACCCTGGCCTTTTCAATGTCCGCCTGGGAATGCCTCACATCCCCCGCCCGATACGGGCCGTATACGGCTTCAATCTTTGCAATAGCAGGGTAATGGCGGGCCAGAGAGTCGCGTATCATTGTATAAAGCTCGTTCAATGTTGTCTTCTCGCCAAAGGCCACGTTATAGACCTGATTTGAGGCCTCTGGTTTCTCTGTTAGGGCAGACAGCAGATTGGCCTGGGTGACATTGTCGATATAACAGAAGTCCCGGCTTGTCTCGCCGTCGCCGTTTATGGTGGGGATTATTCCATCCAGCAGATTACCTATCCAGCAGGGAATTACGGCTGCATAAGCCCCTTTGGGATCCTGCCGCCTTCCGAAGACATTGAAATATCTCAGCCCGATGCACTCCATCCCGTATGTACGGGCGAAGACATCGGCATAAAGTTCATTTACATACTTAGTGACGGCATAAGGGGATAAGGGTCGCCCGATCACATCCTCTTTCTTCGGAAGCCCCGGGTGATCTCCGTAAGTGGAGGAAGAGGCCGCATAGACAAAACGTTTTACTCTGGCGTCGCGGGCCGCTACCAGCATGTTGACGAATCCATCGATATTTGACTGGTTGGTCGCGATGGGGTCGTCAATGGATCGGGGCACGCTGCCGAGGGCGGCCTGATGCAGTACATAATCAACATCAGCACAGACCTTGTGGCAGTCGCCTGGATTTCGTATGTCGCCTTCGATGAAGGTGAACCGGCTCCAGGCCTTTGCACCCGCCTTTTCTTTTACATCCTCCAGATTATGGAGATAGCCGGTGGAGAAGTTGTCCAGCCCGATGACGGTCTGTCCCAGCTTAAGCAGCTCCTCCAGGAGGCCCGAGCCGATGAATCCGGCCACGCCGGTGACCAGCCAACTCTTGGGCGATTCTATCAATTGTGCCTTGATGTTACCAATCTCTGACATCTTTAAATACACTCTTCGGCCAATTCGGTGTCAGTCTTTATTATTACGTCTCCACATAAATTGCAAGGACTCTTCTGATAACATCTGTATCGCGTCCATTTCTCAATATGCCACGCATCTAAATCCGAGTGTGTTGGAGTGCATTTTAGCCTCCAATTTGAAGCGGTTGAACAGGCGTATGTCATTACCGGAAATCCAACCGCCACCCTTAGCCACATAGTATTTAACGTCGTGTTTGGCATAGGAAGGCGGTTCACCATGTTCCATTGTCCACTCCAGTACATTTCCTAGGGCGTCAACTATCCCAAAATTATTTGCAAAATCCATGTACCTGTCCACAGGTGTGGTGTCCGCTATGGATCTATCCTCAATATTACAGGCATCTCTTTGCCAGTCGTTTCCCCATGGAAGCACATAGCCGTCAGCCGTCCTTGCCGCGGCCTCCCATTCATCTTCAGTAGGCAGTCTTTTGCCCGTCCAGGCGGCAAAGGCCATGGCATCTTCCAGACTGACCTGAACCACAGGGTGATTTCTTTTATTGTGTATCGTACTCCCGGGCCCTGAGGGTTTATGCCAGCAGGCTCCATATACTGTCTGGCAGCTAAGGCCGGACTGGCAGATAAGTTTAACCAAACCGGTTTTTTCATCCACCGTTTTCTTAAAGCGTCCGTAATAGACCTTTCCGTATCCAAGCTTTTCAGCGATGGTTTTGTATCCGGTTTTTTCCACAAAAACTTCGAACAGTGCGTTTGTAACCGGGAACTTACCCATATAAAAGGACGTTAAACGCACTTTTTGCTCAAGCCGTTCATCTTTTCCCGGAGACTTATTGCCAACGATATATTCTCCTGCCGGAATTAGAATATGCTGATTGTAAAATTTTTCCCTGGCACCCAGTAAACAATTAAATTCCTCGGCCAGGAGCCTGGCCCGCAGTATTTTATTATCCTCTCCAAAAACGCTGTCAGAATATCCTGCCTCTGATCCGCCGGCGGACAGGCCTGGTTCTGCATCGTTCCCTGAGATTTCTAACTCCTCAACCTCATCCTCGGTGATTTCCTCGATGTCCTGTGCGTCTTCGAGTTCCCCGGGCTCTACTTCTTCCGGTGCTGCGTCTTCAACGAGTTCGGCCTCTTCGACTATTTCTGCTTCTTCTTCAACAGGCGCTTCAGCGTTTTTCGCCTCCCCCGGTTTTATCTCTTCTATGCCCCCGGCCTCATCAACTACTGCAGCTTCACCTGCGGTGATCTTTTCCGAACTTTCGGATGTTATCTCTTCGAGGTCTTCTGCCGGCTCGGCTTCCTCAAGATCGCCGCCGGTTCCAACCTCTGCAAGCCCCTCTTCGAGATCAGCTTCTTCGGCTTCAGCCTCTGCGCGATCATTCACAATTTCCACTTCTTGAAGACTTTCCTCGACCTCACTTTCTTCAATTTCTTCGATAGGTTCAGCCTCATCCGGCGCTGCTTCTTCGGGGAGATCAGCTTCGTCCACTATCTCAGCGTCATCTTCGACTTCTTCGGGTTCGTCAAGCTCTACTTCTTCTGTATCGGCCTCTTCAAGGAGTTCGGCCTGGCCAACTATTTCTAATTCTTCTTCGGTAGATTCTTCCGAACCTCCTGTATCCGCAGAGATCACGGCGGCCAGGGCCCCTTCAGGCGTAATGCCTTGCCCCCTACCTGGTTCGTAAGCCCCGCCGCCAGGCCCGGGTGTTACAGAAACGCTGGCTTTATCTTTCCCACCATAACAAGGTATCTCGTCCTTTTGAGACTGCGCCGAATCATCGAGATCATTTCGGGACTCCGTTGTCACCTGCAATGACAGATGAGGGGTCTCACTCCCCGCAATGACATTTTCCTCCTCCTTCGGGTGACCGGGCGGCCTGTCTATTTCATCTGAAAATCCCTCCTTTCCCAGGGGGGTGCCGGAGAATTCGAGTTTTTGCGATAAGCCCTGGATTATGTCCTTTAATCTGCTTAACTTATCCGATCCATCCGAAAGTTCTTGATTAGCTATGGCTTCTGGATCTGATAACACTTCATGAATAATGTTTAAGACTTCGTTTATCTTTTCTAAAGTAACGGTTCTTTCCCCTTTCGCGCTGCTGGTAAATGATGTGAGGAGTCTGTCTTTGGCCTCATCGGACATAATAAAGACATTGCTACGTCCGATGATTATGCCCTCAGGATTTTTTTCATCCTCATAAAGCCTTTTTAAGTCCGCATTAACAGAGGATTTGATACTGCTCAGGTTTTTTCGCTTGCTTTTGATTGTCGAAGGATCGTCTCCAGTGTCCCAGAGCGTTTTGACGAGTTCGTCCGTATCAATGCCCTGCAGGGTGCTGACGGAGCCTTTGCTTTCGTAAGATTCCCTGATGGCATGGACAAGTCTGTATTTTAAGGTTTTATTGTCTCTGTAGTTAAGGCTGGATATCGCCTCGTCGATCCCCTTAAGGGATATTACAGTGACCACAAGAACCTCCTGCTGCTTGCACCTGCCGCTATCGTTTTTTGCGGACAAGAACGCGTCTTCTTACCACTTTCCGGCGAGGCTTTGGGGACGGGGGAGATGGCTTTGTAGATTCATGCCAGATGGAAACTGCGTTTTCCGTTTCACCGGCCAGGTTTTGCCGGTAACGGCAGGTTGCCCTGGGACATTTTAAGGTTATTTTTTCCGCTGAGTCGGCGGTTTCAATTAGAAACGGATTTTTACACTGTGGGCAGACGATGTGATGTGGTTTGCCCCAGCTTATAAGGTTACAGTCACTATTTGAACAGGTGTAGAAAAAATTACCCTTGGCAGTCTGTTTCGTCTCAATCTTGCCGATTCTACATACCGGACACGCTGAGGCTAAGTCCTCGGAAAAGGCTGCAATATGCTTTTCAATGATGTCATCCGCGACGGCGGCCTCATCCTGTTCCGAAACAGGTTCGGTTTCACTTTCTGTTTTATCCACTGATGATGCATCTTGCATCTCACGAGATTCCGTCCCGGTTTTTTTCTCCTCCGTTACTGCTGGCCGGTCCGGTTCATCTACGACTGGTGCCGTTTTTTTGGGCAAATCCTGCTCGTGAGTCTCATGTTTTGGAGATGGCTCCGGCGCTGCCTGTGCTGGTACAAGAGATTCGTCAATAGAACGTGCGTCTTCAGCGGCGACTCTTTTTCTTTCCGGCTCAGTTGTCTTTTCAGATTCCTTTAGCTTTTGAACTTCGGTGTCACCGGGTTGGTCTATAATATCTTCGGCAGGCTCTTGTTTTCTAGTGAAGAAACTTTGAACCTTGAGACGGCTGATATCCTGGCCCCGGAGCACTGGAGATGTAGTGTCCACGCGTGACTTTGTCTGTTCCTGTCTGTAGCGGAAAATTTTTGCCGGCGCTTGTTCCGGTTTTGCCGGGGTCTTTTGTTTTGATAAAGGAACCCCCTGCATCTGTAACGTCTGGTCAAACTGGCCGATGGCGGTTTTCAGTTCTTTACGTCCGGACAACACCTCATCCATGGTCTGAACAAGGTAGGCGACAAGATTGACCCCGGGCATTTTGGGGAAGATGCGGTCGACTAATCGGACCATACTGATGGCCGGTTTCGTGGCGGAAAAACTACTGTCGGGGGACGCATCAATATATCCTTTTTGAATTAAATCCTGGAGGGACGCCTTCAGGTCTTCGTCCGGGTTGAGGCCTAATTCAGCCAATTCATTCAGGAATGTTTCCTCTGTATAACGTTCAGGTGGAGAGCACGCCCCGGCGCATCTGCGAGATGAAGCGCTTTCGATATCGGTTTCACGTTCTACGGCGAGGATAAGACATGGTATGGTCGCTACATTGAGAGGCAGCGAGCCAATTCCACACCTGGTCCCGATCAGCCGTTCTATATGCTGTCCCAGGGTCTCATCAAATCGTGCACGGATATTACGTGTGGAAAGCTGCTCTTGCCCAATATCCTGTTGCATAGGCGATCTCCGTATCAGTATAGGCTTGTATGGTGCATACGGACTCCGGATTTCTTATCGACACAAACGACCGGTAGATTAGTGCACTAAAGGCAGGCTATGCATCGAGCCATCGAAGGCCGCTGTCCTCGCTTGACTCTTCACAAAGGGAGACTATGTTAAGAAATTCTTCCAAAGCCCCTTTAGCTTTAAGGTCTTTGAAACTAAGGAACATGATGCCTGTCCCACCATTGGCAAGATGCCGGGCCTCTCCGGTCACAAAGACATAGCCAAAACCCGGCACATCTATAGCCAGATCTACTTTATCATTTAAACCAAATACCTGGCAGGCAGGCAAAAAACAGCCTCTTAAACTGATATCTTTCGTAAAATAAGACTCTCCGCTTTTAAAGAGAACGACCTTGAGGCCAAAGTCGAAGCGCGGGCTTGTCCTCTGCTCTTTTCCCAAAGATATTACCTCCTTTAGGGCGTTTCGGCATGTTCAGGGAATGACTTTAGATTTTAAAGGAATAAAAAAGACGGCTTCGTAAAAAGCTAATTTATACCGTTAACGGTATCCTATATGCAACGAACTTGACTATAACACCAAAAAGCAGCAAAGATATTTAAAGGGCGTAGCA
>DSAQ01000162.1 GCA_011046395.1 Pseudomonadota bacterium | reverse complement strand
GGGTGATCGCAACCTTAAAACGTAAAGCAAAAAACCTTGGCTATAAACTTATAACTATCAAAGAACATGAACAAATTATACCAGCTACGTCAACCTGAGTTCGTTGGAAGTCAAAGTTTGGACAGCACAATAAAAAGCTCTCCGCCGCAGGCGGACTAGGCGCGTCCGCCGTGGCGGAAGGAATGAAGCATGCATGTTGTTATCCGTTAACCGTTGTCCGTTCACCGATAATGCGTGGACATATTCCAGTCTGCTCTTTGCTGTCGGTGCACGGTGAACTGTGAACGGTGAACTATTTCCATAGCTACGCCGCGGTGACGAAGGACGCCGCGCAACGCAGCAAATGGACTTTTTACGAAGCCGTCACTATTCCCTTGAAAACCATCCATTAAAAATAGTAATAAAGCAACAACAACTCATGCGAAAGGGGATACTCCCATGAAAGTAACCTGCCTGGGTGCGGCCCTCACCGTTACCGGTTCATCATTCCTCCTGGAGAGCAATGGTATCCACATCCTCATAGATTGCGGCATGTTCCAGGGCAGCCAGGAGATACAGAAAAGGAACCGTACATTTCATTATTCGCCAGGAGATATCGACTACCTCCTCCTTACCCATGCGCACATCGACCATAGCGGTCTGATACCAAAACTGGTGAAAGAAGGGTTCAAAGGCCAGATCATCACCTCCAGGGCCACGAATGAACTTTGCAGTATTATGTTGCGGGACAGCGCCCATATTCAGGAGACAGAAGCAGAGTGGGAACACAAGCGCAACAAAAGAAGAGGGAAGAAAGGCCTACCCCCTGCCCCACTCTATACTGTGAGAGATGCCGAAGCCAGTATGCACTTATTCAAACCGATAGATTACGGTGAACCCATCCAGCTTACCCCGCAACTTAATGCCCGATTTCTGGACGCCGGACATATTCTGGGCTCAGCCTTCATCGAAATCTGGGATCACAGCGTATCGCCACCCATGAAGGTGGTCTTCTCCGGTGACATAGGCCAGAAAGAACAAATGCTTGTCTCCGACCCGACCGCCATCCAGGAAGCAGATTTTCTTTTCATGGAATCCACCTACGGCGACCGTCTGCACAAGAGCAAGGAAAAGACGCATCGTGAACTTTTGCATGCCATCCAGGATGCCGTAAAAAACCATGAGAAGGTCATTACTCCCGGCCTTTGCCGTGGAACGCACCCAAGAACTGATTTACATCCTGAGCCGCTTTTACCATGAAGGGCTGCTGCCCGAAATACCCATTTATATAGACAGCCCCCTGGCCATCTCCGCTACCGAGATATTCCGCAATAATACGGAGTTCCTGAATGACCAAACCCATGTCCTTCTGGGGAGAGGAGATCACCCGCTGGCATTGCCTACCCTCTCTTTTGCCCGCACGACCGAAGAATCTCGGGCTATAAACCAGAGTGCAGGGCCGGCCATTATCATCGCCGCCAGCGGCATGTGTGATGCCGGTCGAATCAAACACCATCTGCGAAACAATCTGTGGCGTCCTGGCGCGCGCATCGTGTTCGTCGGCTATCAGGCCCAGGGGACACCAGGGCGACAGATCATCGACGGGGCGCAAAAAATCAAACTCTTCGGAGAAGAGATTGCCATAAAGGCTAAGATTCACACTCTGGGTGGTTTTTCAGCCCATGCGGATCAAAGGGAACTCCTGGAATGGCTTGGGAACTTCACTAATCCCCGCCTGAAGGTCTTTGTGGTCCACGGCGAAGAGGATGTCAGCCTAGAATTTGTGAAGGCTATCGAACGCACCTTCTGGCTGGAGGCCAGGGCTCCAGAGTGGCTGGAAACCTTCGAACTTTCGCCTATAGCCGCACAGACTGAAACCGTCAAGACTGAGGCGTTACAGGTAATGCCTGATCTGAATCGTATCGAGATGGAAATACGCAAACTAAAAAACAAACTCTACAGTAAAAGCAAGGGCCGATTGGAAGGGGAGGAGGCAATCAGCGCCAGGCTAAGGGGATTAAATGAAGAGATCCAAGCACTTATCAAGATGACCACAGCAGAAGATTAAAAGATACCAGTTATGTACTAATCGGAGCAATTAATTAGCTAGGGCGTCCTGTATTACCCGCATTATCTTCTCATAATCAAAGGGTTTGGTTACGAGGAAGTCCACACCATCGTCCTTTAGGGTCTCAGTATCAAACTGCGCTCCCCAGCCGGTGATCATTATAGTTGGTATATCAGGCCGCAAGGCCTTTATCTTTTTGGTTAAAACCCGTCCGGACATGCCGGGCATACCCAGATCGGTCATAAGCAGGTCAAACCGGCCTCTCTGAAAAAGTTCTATACCTGATTCGCCATTCGTGGCCGTAACTACCCGGTGGCCAGCACTGCCCAGGAGTTTATCCAACACTATCAAAACCTCCTCATCGTCATCCACGATCAGGATATCTGCTTGTTTCATAGAAAAATCAGCGGAGACATCAGCCTTTGCTTCTCCTTTTAACTTAGCGATGGGGAAATGAAGAATAAATTTGGTCCCCCGACCTTCTTCGCCTTCTACTTCTATGTCCCCGCCATGCCTGGTTATGGTGCCATAAGAAACGCTCAAACCCAGGCCCATGCCTTTCTTCCCCTTGGTGGTAAAAAAGGGGTCGAATATCTTTTCCTTAATCTCCTTAGACATGCCACAACCGGTGTCCGCAAGGCAAATCTCTACGCGCTCATTATGTATGCCGGTTCGAATCGTTATCTTCCCGCCTGTGGTCATAGCATCCACCGCATTGAAAATGAGATTGGTAAAGACGTCCTTTAGCGCCGAGGGGTTACCCATTACAGGCCCTATTTCACCTAACTCCGTCTCCAGATCAATATTTATACCTTCCATCAGCGGTTTTTCTTTCCAGTTGGGACGGGTAAGCTGGACTACATCCTGAATAAGCTCATTAATATTGATAGGGACAAAGTCTTCGTCCTTGCGAATACGTGTAAATTCCTGCAACCGTTTAATTGTATCCGAGGCGGCCCTGGCCCCTTTTTCTATGGCCTTGAGCCTCTCCCGCAGACTGAGATCGTCGATTTGTAATAATAAGATCTGGGCGTTGCCTAAAATAGACATAATGACGTTATTAAAATCATGGGCTATGCCCGAAGCCATCTGTCCCAGGGCCTTAAATTTCTCTGATACCACCAACTGATCCTGTGTGGACTTGAGCTCTTCAAAGGCCCGGTGCAATTCCTCGTATAACCTGGTATTTTCAAGAGATATGGCCAGAGGCGAGGCCAGACCATCCAAAAATGCCTTGTCATCCGCTGTAAAATCCTCTTCTCCTTCT
Source organism: Pseudomonadota bacterium (assembly GCA_011046395.1). Classification (GTDB taxonomy): domain Bacteria; phylum Desulfobacterota; class QYQD01; order QYQD01; family QYQD01; genus QYQD01. The sequence goes on along the minus strand of DSAQ01000162.1, from coordinate 6,662 downwards.
TTATTGAAGATACAGAGCATTCCCATAACTTTACTTTTACAAACAAGAGGCACAGCAATAAGAGAATTAATCTTCTTGCCAGCAACATACATGTCCAGCTCAGACAGCCCCTTGGGATAAATAACTGTTTTCCCGTCTTTAAGGGCTGCTTGAAAGGCTGAGGCAGACATAACCCTCTCCTTTAACTCCTCGACTTTTTCATCCAGTGTTGAAGTCCTGGCCACGATATTTGTCTGGCCTTCGGGGTCAACTGAAACAATGAAACCGGCCTGTGCCTTTATGAAACGGCAAATGCGGTCTAAGATAACACCCAGGACATCCTGGAAATCAAGTATGGATCCCAAATTAAGAGAAAAATCATAAAGGGTTCTGTAGCGCTCCTCTGACTTTTCCAGCTCGCGCGTCCTCTCTTCTACACGGTTTTCAAGGGTCTGATGATGTTCCTCTGCCTGCCTTTTAAACTCACCGAGGCTGCGGGCCATCTGATTAAAATTTTCCGCCAACTCACCGATCTCGTCTCGCGACGGGACCCTGACCCGCTCTCCAAATCGCCCTTCCGCAATCGCTTTAGAAGCCTTAGTTATGGTCAAAATGGGCTTAGCAATGCTCCGGCCTACTCTAATTGTGGTAACCACAATAACCCCACCGACCAGAAGCATAATGCCCGCAAACCAATACCTGACTGTACGGATCCGGGCAAATATCTCTTCTTCATTAGCTTCGATGAATAATTTCCACCCGAGCCCTTTAAAATCCTCAAACCCTGCCGAGCTGGCATAAGCTGCGGTTTTAGCCAGACCGCCCCTGGAATAGCGTAAAAGCCCAAAGGTATCAGCCAAAGCCTTACCCGAATCAATGCTGATACCATCGCGTTTCATACTTTTGCCTACCAGCTTTCTTTCGGCATCACCAATTACTCTATCGCCATCAGCCTTTGTCAGGAAAACGCAATTGGAACCCATTCCTGATTGCAAAAAGTTCCTATGCACATTCTCCATCGCACGTTGAAATGGCTGCCACGAAAGGCGGGCCAGCAAGAAACCAATGATTCTGGGTTGTCCGGCCCCTGGTATTGGTCTGGAAAGTAGCTTGCGGGTTAGCCCGGCCAGGCTATAGGACTGAGAAGTAGAAATAACGGGAATAGCTATATTTAAACCATATCCGCCATCGCGATAAATAGCATCCCTGATAGGCGAGATATCCCAATCTCCGACCACCAGGCCCTGCACGGGCGCCCTTTTAAACCAGGCTTCTTCTCTAAAATTATGTCCTTGTATCATAGAAAGCGTCCGGGAGGGCATAGGACGGCCAAGCCTATCTATGGTATTTGTGGCCAGAAGGCGGCCTTGTTTATCGAAAACAAGGAAGAAATCATAAAGCCGGTGATCCAACGTCTGCTGGTTCAGAAAACGGATTAATTCTTCCTTTTTATTATTCTCAAGTGCAAACGTGATGGTAGGCGATGGCGCCAGTGTCCTGACGTCCACCATGCGCTCAAAGATTATGTGATCGATGCTCTGGATGGTATTGCGCGCCGTAGCCTGCAATTGTTCGCCGATCTCTTTTTGCAAGGCGCTCCGGGCACTAAAATAAGCCATCGCCCCAACAACAATAAGGGGAATAATGGAAAGGAGCAGAAACCAGAAAAGTAGTTTCCGGCGGAGGGGAGAATACGGTAATGTTTTGATGCCCATCAATCCAGCCCGCTTTTTATTCTATTATGACAGATGATTACCATGACGACAAGCAGATTAAAAATCCCGTATCACTTTAGACCTATGAAACAATATGGCAACCAACCTGCTCAGGGGTTATCCTAAGTTGACCGGGGATTGGAATACTGGAATGATGGAATATTGAGTTCTGGAAATTGTTATAAGTTCACGGTTCTGGGTTCACAGTTTTTCAACCCGGAACTCGGAACTGTGAACCGATTTTATTCTCCATTATTCCGCCATTACATTCACCCAATGAAAATGCAACCCGGTTTTCAAAATATGCTTGCCATGCGCCCATATTTGACATAAGTTAACAGTAACTACCCATATTCAAAGTTCCAGGGTTCACGGTTGAAGGTTAGAGAGCGGCGGAGATTGATATGAAAGGCGCAAAGTAGCTAACCCTGAACCGTGAACCTGACAACCTAATTTAAGATATTAATCTACGGAAGGCAAGAATACACAGTGCCACTTGTAGCTACCGACGGGGACCGGGACCCAATCCTCATCTGCAAGGTTATTTTTGACGTCCTGAATCCGGGAAAAGTCCTCGAAACATTAAAGGCCCGGCCTGATTTCAAGGTATTAGAAAAAAAGGAGCGCCGGGTAACCAACATCCTGTGGATGCACAACCCGGTTCGCCCCGGCGAATCTGCCTATGGCACGACCTGTGGCATGACCAGCCAGCAGTCAGGGCCAAACAGGGCACATCTAATAAGCGATGACGGTCAACCCTTATCAGGGATTATAACCTTGAGCCCCGGAAGACTTATTCTGAAATGTGTAACCAGAACACACGCCACTATGGGACAAGAAATTCTATTAAAAGTTGCCGGGCCAAATCTACGCTACCGGATAACCACCTATGAAACACCCATCCGCCTGCGGCAGACAAAGAACAATGAAACTAATCCCCCCTCACCCCTCTTCCCTGACCACCTATCTCCCCATCTGCCGCCTGAATTCTTTAAAAGCTACTTTGAGGTGCACTGGGTTCATGAAAAAATCCCAGCCCTGGACGGCCTGACACCCCTCCAGTGCGCCCGCAGCAAACGCAAAAAAGAGCGGGACAGATTGGCTGCTCTCCTGGCTACCTTTAAAAATTCATCGATAGGTCTCTATGATTTCAATCGTCTTATAGATATCCTGGGGTTCAAAGATTATCCACTACTCCGGGAAGAACATATTACAAGACAGAAACTAAGAGAAAAAATAATGACCGTGATCGACAACAACCTGCGTTTTATCATGGCTATTAAGAAGGCGGGGGGGGATGCCTTAACCATCCTGGCCCAAAGGCTGGCTGAAGTAAATGTCATGCTGCAAGGGCTTGTTTACTTCCTGGAGCAGGCTAAAAGGACAAAAACAGAGCTAATCGCTTTAACCAGGACACTGGAACAGATAGAAGAAATGACGCAAATTCTACAGACAGAGACCTTATCCGGCAACCCGCGCAGGAAAACAGTTGAAGAGCTGATTGGTGACCCTGACTGGGATCACCGCCAGGTCATTACCACAGAGGTGGTTGATACCGTCACCTGGGAAATTGAGAAAGTCTGGTGTGAAAATATTGAGCAAAAACCCATTAGCCCGCATACTTCGCTTACCACCGCGCTGAATAATATACCGGCCCTGTGGGTGGCCGCCATTCAGAAAAATCTTGATCTCCCCCGCAAAACCACAAAAAGAAAGAATATTAAAATTATCGCGGAGAATCTTTCCAGCCTCAAAATCTTAAACAGGATTGTGGAGAGGTTAGCCGCACTATCTATGCCCGCAGTAAAGGCCTTAAAGATTATTTACACCCATGGCGGGATTTACCCTTATGACAAACTGGCCGGCCTCTTTGGTGGTGAAGAAACCGACGGATACTTCTGGGATAAAAGAAAACCGACCTCCCCCCTGGGTCTCCTGCGGTCGCATGGCCTTCTCTTCGTTGGCCGGACTAAAAAAGAGGACGCTTATTATAAAATTGCCGTCATCCCTGCGGAGATCAGGCAAAACCTCTCTTTTTTGGAGGACATGCCCCTATAGCCGATATAAATGCAGCGCATCAGACGGCGCAGGCGTGGCCTTTATCGTTTCGCACCCATCCCCGCGGATTGAAACCTGCACCTCTGGTTCTCCCCTTAACCGGCTATAACCAGCCACAATACCGGCGGCCAGAGACCTATCGGAACAGGGAGCGGCCCCGCGTACCAGACCGGTCGGCCCTGCTCCACCGGTTATATTCATTAACAGATCACCCGGTTGAAAAAGGCCTTTAATTTCCTTATTCTCGGCCTCGTTTCTACCCACAACCAGCCAACTCTTCCCAGGGAGAAGAAAATGCCGTCCGACTTGCATGAGAAGGCAGGCGTTTTCCGTAATCACCGGCAGAGCCCCAAAAAGATTCTTAATCCGCCGGGATAAAGCCGGGTCAGTGAGCACACACCCGCCGGCCGGTGCAGGGTAGTCATGGATGCCCAGCTCACGGGCCAGGGCCATCTGTTCTTTGCGCCCCCGGCCGCTTATGCCCAGAAGCCCGGCGCGATCCACCAATCCCTCTTCTTCCACACGGGTAGGCGGAAGCTTTAATGCGCTAAGCGGACGCAAGAGCAGGCCCGTAACTGAGGCATCCCTTTCTACTATGCGGAGTGTATCCCGGCGTTGAGACATGGGCCGCTGCCCCAGGACCTCACCGCTCGCCAGAAACGAGGCCCCTCGCGAAGCCAGTTCCCTCCTGGCCCTTGTCAGCAGCAGGATCTTACAGTCCACACAAGGGTTAAAACAGCGCCCATAGCCGTGAGGTGGATTTCTTAAGACCTCTATAAAACTTCCCCCGACATCTATTACAGAAAGCCTTATTCCATACCGTCTCCAGACCTCTTCAGGATATGACTCCTGATCCTTACTGCGGCCAAAGAAAGGAGAGATAAAATGTAAGGCCTCGACCTCTATCCCCTGCTGTTCCATTAACTTACAGACCAGTATGCTATCCAGGCCACCGGAAAAGAGGGCCAGGGCCTTTACCTTGGTCAAAAACCCTATCTCCTTCGCCGCTCTATCATTTCCCGGGCATGCGCCCTGGTCTTTTCGGAAATCTCTACACCACCCAACATCCGCGCTATCTCTTCCACGCGCTCCTCCCCTGAGAGTTCTTTGACTATGGTTTCAGTGCGGGATCCCTTTTGCACCTTATCTACCCCGTAATGCCTGTCTGCAAAACAGGCAATCTGTGGCAGATGGGTGATACAGATAACCTGATGGCGGCCGGCCAAGTCCCCCAGCTTGCGCCCCAGTACCTCGGCTACGGCGCCGCCTATACCGGCGTCAACCTCGTCAAAAATGGTAGTTTCCACCCCATCCCTTTCTGCCAGGACGCTCTTCAGGGCCAGCGTGATACGAGAAAGCTCTCCTCCAGAGGCAATCTGCGCCAGTGGTTTCAAATCTTCGCCGATATTTGGGGCAATGAGAAATTGAACTTCATCGATACCATTTTCTGAAAGTATATCCCTTACCTCTTCCTTAAGCGGGCTGAAATCAACCATAAATCTGGTACGGGGCATGTGGAGCGATTCCAGCTCCCGACAGACCGCCTCTGCCAATTGTGTAGCCGCGGCCTTACGCTTGGCCGACAAATCCAGCGCCCGCCGGATGACTTCTTCTTCGGCCCTGGCTGCGGATGCGTCAATGCCGGCAAGTTCCTCCTGCCTTTCTTCTATACCGGCCAACTCCTGTTCCATCTCAGCGCTCAGGGCCAGGATTTTCTGGGTGTCTCCGTCGTATTTCTTCTTAAGCCGGGACAGCTCCTGTAATCTATCTTCAAGGGTCTCCAGTCTCCCCGGGTCACTATTAATCTTCTGCAGATAATCTCTCAAGCGTAAGGCTATATCCTCTACCTGAAAAAAGGCGGCGTCCAGGGACTCCACAAGCGGAGCCAGGGAGCTATCGATCCCGGCCAGCGACTGACCCAGTGTCCTGGACTCGCTGAGCTTCTCTGTCGCCGCACCGGATGAGGCATACAGCAAATCATAGGCGCGCTGGGCCCACTCGCGCAGTTTTTCCGCCGAGGCCAACAAAGACTTCTCCTGAATAAGCTCCTCTTCTTCACCAATCCGTAAATTCGCCTTTCTTATCTCTTGCAACTGAAAGGTTAAAAGGTCTTTACGCGCAGCCGCGGTGTTTTGCTGTTCAATCAGTTGCCGGCGCTGTTCACGAAGCTCCTGCCACTTTCGGTAATCCTTCTGTACCCCCAGGCGAAGATATGTCAGTCCCCCGAAGGCATCCAAAAGAAACAGATGATTCTGGGGACGCAAAAGGATTTGATACTCATGCTGCCCGGCGATGGAAATCAGTTCAGTGGCAAGCTGTGCTGCCATCTGCAGGGTAGCGGCCGTTCCGTTAATAAAAACCCGGCCTTTGCCGGTACGGGAAACAGTCCGCCGGATAATCAGGGCCTCATCTTTGTCTATGCCCATGTCTGTTAGCTTCTGAGCCACCCGGCTGTCTTCCGGATACTCAAAATAAGCCTCTATCCTGGCCTCCTCCTTACCGGTGCGTACCAGGTGCGGGCCTCCCCGGCCCCCCAGAACTAGCTGGATGGCCTGGATGATAATAGACTTGCCTGCGCCGGTTTCGCCAGAGAGGATGTTCAGGCCCGGGCCAAACGAAATCTTGAGGTTAGCGATCAGGGCAAAATCCTGGATGGTAAGTTCAAGCAACATAGATGAAAGGCACTTTAGTTTTATCCCATCATACATATTTCATTCAAGATTGCAATCCTCTCTGCCTAAATTTAGGAAAAAGGGGTTAATTCCCGATAAGATATCTATAGTGAGGCTCTTGCAAAACTGTTTGTCATCCCCGAATGTTTCTATCGGGGATATGGTTTTTCAAGCAGTTAGAACCAGATTCCCGCTCAGAATCGCTGCGGGAATGACAGAATTGGGACTTTTGCAAGAG
>DSAQ01000194.1 GCA_011046395.1 Pseudomonadota bacterium | reverse complement strand
GTCAGGGAAACATAATCTCATACTGGGGGGTGGCCAAGTGTGCCTGGTAGTGCCAACAGATTTTTGGCGTCTTGTAACATGCTAAAATTACAAACATATTTTTTTCTTACTGTAGAAGATAAGCTTGACACACGACCGGGGCTTTCCTATATTCCCGGCAGTCGGAAGCAACGCCTAATCCGTTGTTTCTTGCATACGCGATGGATTAAAGGAGATACCATGCCAAGACGTGAGGACATCAAAAAGGTAATGATCATCGGTTCCGGGCCTATTGTCATCGGTCAGGCCTGTGAATTTGATTATTCCGGCACCCAGGCCTGCAAGGCGCTGCGCAAATTTGGTTATGAGATAGTACTGGTTAATTCCAACCCGGCCACCATCATGACCGACCCGGGCACGGCCGACTTCACCTATATTGAGCCGCTTAATCTCCAGAGTCTGGTGGAAATCATTGAGAAAGAACGGCCTGACGCCCTGCTGCCCAATCTGGGCGGCCAGACTGGTCTAAACCTCTGCTCTGAACTGGCACATGCGGGCGTACTTGAGAAATACGGTGTAAAAGTAATCGGTGTAGAGGTAGAGGCCATCAAACGCGGCGAAGACCGGATTGCCTTCAAGGAAACCATGGACAGGCTGGGTATCGAAATGCCAAGAAGCGCGCCTGCTTTCACCGTGAAGGAGGCTGAGGCCATAGCTAATGAGCTCGGCTACCCGGTGGTCATCCGTCCTGCTTACACCTTAGGGGGTACGGGAGGCGGCCTGGTCTATAATGTAGAAGAACTACGCATTATAGTGAGCCGCGGTATATCAGCCAGTCTCGTGGGGCAGGTATTGGTAGAAGAGTCCGTCCTGGGATGGGAGGAACTGGAGCTTGAGGTCGTCCGCGATGCCAAGAACCAGATGATCACCGTCTGTTTTATCGAGAACGTGAATGCCATGGGCGTCCACACCGGAGACTCATTCTGTGTCGCCCCCATGCTCACCATCGATCCTGCCCTGCAGAAGCGCCTGCAGAAATATTCCTATGACATTGTCGAGGCCATCCGGGTGATCGGAGGGACCAATATCCAGTTTGCCCATGATCCCAAGACCGGCCGGGTGGTGGTGATCGAGATTAACCCCAGGACTTCCCGGTCTTCTGCCCTGGCCTCCAAGGCCACCGGCTTCCCCATTGCCCTCATCTCTTCTATGCTGGCCGTCGGTATTAGCCTGGATGAGATCCCTTACTGGCGGGAGGGGACGCTTGATAAATATACCCCATCCGGCGACTACGTGGTTGTGAAATTCGCACGGTGGGCCTTCGAAAAGTTTGAGGGCGTCGAAGATAAACTCGGCACCCAGATGCGGGCCGTGGGCGAAGTAATGAGCATCGGAAAGAATTACAAAGAAGCATTACAGAAGGCCATCCGTTCCCTGGAAACCAGCCGCTATGGACTCGGTTTTGTTAAGGACTTTCATAAACGTTCTCTGCCGGAACTCATGGAGGCCCTGGCCGAGCCGTCCAGTGAGCGCCAGTTTATCATGTACGAGGCGCTGCGGAAGGGCGCTACAGTGGAGGATCTCTATGCCAAGACCTATATAAAACCCTGGTTTATCCGGCAGATGAAAGAACTGGTAGAGCTGGAAGAGCAAATCCTGCGCTATAAGGGAAAGGATCTGCCGGAGGAACTTTTGCGACAGGCAAAAAAGGATGGATTTTCCGATCGCTACCTGTCGCAGATTCTCGGTATTCCAGAGACGGGGATCAGGCGGCAGCGTACCCATGCCGGGATAGTTGAGGCCTGGGACTCCCTACCCGTGAGTGGTGTGGAAAATGCGGATTACTATTTCTCCACCTACAACGCCCCCGATAAGGTCGTGACCAGCAAAAGGCGTAAGATAATGGTCCTGGGCGGGGGACCCAACCGGATCGGCCAGGGGATCGAATTTGATTACTGCTGCGTTCATGCCGCTTTTGCCCTGCGCGACGAAGGCTATGAGTCTATCATGGTCAACTGTAATCCCGAGACCGTCTCTACGGACTACGACACCTCAGATAAGCTTTACTTTGAGCCGCTCACGGTAGAGGATGTCCTGAGTATCTATGAGAAGGAGAAACCGGAAGGGGTAATCGTACAGTTTGGCGGCCAGACTCCGCTCAACATTGCCAATGAGCTGGCCCAGGCAGGCGTTAGAATCATCGGTACCTCGCCGGAGGCCATTGACCTGGCTGAGGACCGGGACCGCTTTCGCCAGATGATGACCAAATTAGGCATACCGGAGCCTGAATCCGGCATGGCCAGCAACCCGGAAGAGGCCCTGGCCGTGGCCAAACGGATCGGCTACCCGCTGATGGTGCGGCCATCCTATGTCCTGGGCGGACGCGCCATGCAGGTGATCCACGACGAAGAGATGCTTACCCATTATGTTTCCGCGGCCGTAGATATTTCACCAGAGCGGCCCATTTTGATTGATAAGTTTCTGGAAAATGCTATCGAGGTCGAGGCAGACGCCATCGCTGATGGCTCAAACGCCTTTGTCCCCGCGGTTATGGAACACATCGAGCTGGCTGGTATCCACTCCGGCGACTCTGCCTGCGTGATTCCACCTATCAGCATACCAGCCAAACACCTCGACACCATCTACGAATATACAAGAAGAATAGCTCTGGAGCTCCGGGTGGTCGGTCTGATGAATATCCAGTATGCCATAGCCAATGATACCGTTTACGTTCTTGAGGCGAACCCGCGAGCCTCCCGGACCGTTCCCTTGGTCTCAAAGGTATGCAACATTTCCATGGTGCGCCTGGCCACCCAGATACTTCTGGGTAAAAAACTTTCCGATTTGAATCTCAAGCGGCAGTCGATTCCGCATTATGGCGTCAAGGAAGCAGTCTTTCCGTTTAACATGTTCCCTGAGGTTGACCCGCTACTTGGTCCGGAAATGCGGTCCACCGGAGAGGTATTGGGATTGGCGGACTCTTTTGGGCTCGCCTTTTACAAGGCCCAGGAGGCCGCCCAGCAGTTGCTGCCTTCTGAGGGAACCGTCTTGATTACCGTCTCTGAAAACGATCGGCCGGCGGTGTTAGAGGTAGCCCGCCAGTTTAGCAAGCTTGGTTTCAAGATCAGGGCTACCGCCGGAACCCAGGCCTTTTTAGCCGCGAAGGGGATCCAATCCGATCCTATCCATAAGATGCACGAGGGACGCCCCAATATTGTCGATGCCATTAAGAATGCAGATATCCAATTAGTGATCAACACTCCCAGCGGCAAGCTGAGCAAACACGACGACTCCTACATTCGCAAGGCCGCCATAAAGTATAAGGTGCCCCATATTACTACTCTGGCCGCAGCTTTGGCCGCAGCCAGAGGGATTGCCGAGCGCTGGAGGGGCCACGGTCAGGTGCGGTCTCTGCAGAGCTACCATGCAGAAATTTCATAGACGTGTCGCATGGCGACTCGGAAAATCCGGGCGGCCTCCCCGGGAAAATGCTTTCTGTGTAACGCGGGGCTAAACTGTCTTTTCCTCTTAGCTGGTGTCCGTCCGGAAACTCGCCTCCCCCTGGCTATTTCTTTTCCCGCAGCACCCGTTTATCCCCCACCCGAATAGTGACCTTCGCGGCATCAAAGTATTCCAGGAGGGGTATCATGTACTTGCGTGAAAGGTTGGTCACCTCTTTGAACTGGGCCGGGGTTATCTCCTGGTGTTTTCTGAGAAAATCTACGATGCGGTCTCTAAGGTCAATTAAGGGCTTGTTATGGAAGCAGAGGTCTTCCTTCACCTTTATCAATATATTTTCCCGGATGAGAAGGTCAATAAATTTCCCGGACTGGGCGCCGTCTTTCCCCAGAAGCTCTGATACCGCGCTACGCGAGGGCGGCTCCCATCCCGCCTTAAGGTATATCTCCTCTATCCTATCCCTTAGGCCCTTTTCATCCACCTGCAAATCCACCTTATGCCCGGGCAGGCGCAGGAGTTCCTTTTCGGCCACAAGCCTTTTGGATTGAACTAGATCGTTTATTAAAAAGGAGAATAACCTTGGATCCATCCCGGAAGAAAGTTTGCTTCTCAGCTCTTCCTTCGGGATGCCAAAGAGAAGCGGATTACGTTTGTGGTAATCTTGCAGGATGCCAAGGACATTTTCCCTGGCTCTTTCATAGACCCCGGAGGCCACAAATGCCTGGTTTTCCTGATTGAAGAGCAGAATATCCCCGCTCTTGGTTAGTTTGTGGATTGTACTGGCCAAATCCTGTTCATTTAATCCGCCAAGAAGAGCTAGCTGCCTGCGCGTTAGCCCTTGCGCCTCCGCCTTGTTTACATGTAAAAGAACGATCTCTTCCGGGCTTCCGGCCTCCAGGATCTTTAAATCCGAAAGAGTGGCTTCGATGAAGCGCTTATGCCGTTTGGGGACAGGATGTAATATTTCTCCCCCGCCAATAGTACGCGTCGGTGAATAGCTGCGCAGCACGTAGCGATCTCCGGGCAAGACGGCTGCTTTTTTAAGCAGTCTTAACTGGGCATAGGTCTTTTCTCCCGGCTTTAGTTCATCACGGTCCAGCAGGGTTACTCTGGCGGCGATCTCGCATGTTCCGGTATGGAAGCGCACCCGGGCGCTATTCTTTAATGGCTTAGAAACGCTCGGCAAGTAGTAAAGGCTGACATCCAGCAGGTAGGAGTTTTCCAGGCTGTTTGCCGTAGCCAGGACGTCTCCTCTCTCAATGGTTTCTTTTTCTATGCCCTGAAGGTTTATAGCCGTACGAAGCCCGGCCTTAGCCTCGCGTACTTCCTGGTTATGTACCTGGAGGCCGCGTATCCTGGCCGGCAGCGCACGGGGATAGATGGTAACGCTGTCTCCGGTGCTTATTCTACCTGAGATGGACGCGCCCGTAACCACGGTGCCAAAGCCTTTGATGGTAAAGACACGGTCTATAGGCAGGCGAAAAGGCCCGCTGGCCGGTTTTTCCATCACCCCGGCGGCCAGGGATTCGAGCGCTCCGGTCAACTCCGACAACCCCTCCCCGGTTAGTGAAGAAACGGCCACAATTGGCGCTTCTTCCAGGAAGGTTCCCTTGAGAAATTTGCTCACGTCATCCCGCACCAGTTCCAGCCATTCTTCATCCATCATATCCTTTTTAGTCAACACTACCAGACCGCTCTTGACGTTAAGAATCTGACATATCTCCAGATGTTCCCTTGTCTGGGGCATGACCCCTTCATCAGCCGCTATAATCAGGGCTACTATATCTATACCGCTGGCCCCGGCCACCATGTGCCTGACGAAACGCTCGTGCCCGGGAACATCAACAATACCCAGCTCCTGGCCGCTGGGCAGAGTCAGATGGGCAAATCCCAACTCTATAGTGATACCGCGTTCCTTTTCTTCTTTGAGCCGGTCGGTGTCAATGCCGCTAAGGGCCTTGATAAGGGATGTTTTACCGTGATCAATGTGCCCGGCCGTGCCCAAAATTACGTGTTTCATCTTTAGCCTGGTCTTTGGGATGGATTTATGTTTATGGCATAGCAAAGATTTTGCGGGTTGGCAAGGTAAATTACCCTATACCAACCCTCAAGGAAGGCAGGTTAGATCAGTCTGTCTTATTGTTGAGTCCGGGGATTCGTTTCCCCGGGATGTAACATGATAAAATGTTCCAGGATAGGCTATTCTTAACGGTCGTGCCATGATCACTCCTTCGGTATGGAAGATATCATGATCTTTCTACATCAAATAACGCCTATTTGTCAAGAATGAAGACCTGACCCCTTTGACTTCATTATTAGTTAGACTTGAGATGTTAAAATTGATATATGCAAAAAGAGGCATAATGCTTATGATCTTAAAAAGTGCGCTTTGAGGTGGGACATGCCTTTACCTGCTGAGGAAAGTTTTAGATGTGAGATTATGTCCTGGATGAAGGTCGTGAAGGATGCAAAAAGGCTCTCCAGGATCATAAAAAATTCAGGCTATTATCCTCACATGGTGGTAGCTATTGGCAGGGGTGGTTTCGTTCCGGCCAGAATTCTTTGTGACTATCTATTAATCAAAGACTTGGCCACAATAAAAGTGGAACACTGGGGAATTGCTGCCACTCCCATGGGAGAGGCAGTTATCAAATTCCCGCTCTGCGCAGATATAAGGCAGAAAAAAGTCTTACTGGTGGATGATATAACTGACACCGGTGAGACACTCAGTGTCTCACTGGAGCACCTAAGGGGTTTTGAACCGAAGGAAATCAGGACAGCGGTGCTTATCCACAAGATTACCTCTAACCTTATACCAGATTACTTCGTCAAAAGGATTGTAAGGTGGCGATGGGTGATATTCCCATGGGCACTTTGGGAGGATCTGGTAGGGTTTGTCAGTAGGATAACGACCCTGGGTATCCGCCACCCAGAGGATATAAGCCGCGAACTGAGGCGACGGTACCATATTGATGTCTCTATCGAAACCATCAAAGACATCTTATCTGAAGCGAAATAAAGTAAAGTGTCCTGAACAAGGCGTAACTTGACAGTGGTGCCACTAACATTTGAGCCTCTTGCAAAACTCCATTTTTTGTCATTCCCGCAACGCTTTTGAGCGGGAATCTGGTTTTATTCAAGTAAAAACCATATCCCCGATAGAATCATTCGGGGATGACAGACAATTTTGCAAGAGCCTCATTTTATACAAGTTTTTTTAAAGGAAACCGGGGTAAAATATTTACATGAAAATCGTTTACCTCCTGGTATTTTTAGTCCTCTTTCCGGCAAGCTCCCATTCCCAACCCCTTGACCTATATGCCCGGAAGCGGCAGGTAATGGTGGAAAGGGATATTAAGGGTAGGGGCGTAAAGGATAAAAAAGTGCTTGAGGCGATGGGAAAAGCGCCCAGGCATCTCTTTGTGGATGAGTATCTGAGAGACAGGGCATACGAAGATTATCCCCTGCCAATAGGGGAAGGTCAGACCATATCTCAACCCTATGTAGTTGCTCTGATGACTGAGGCACTGGGGTTAAAACCCTCTCACAGGGTATTAGAGATAGGCACTGGTTCAGGTTACCAGGCGGCAATCCTGGCCGAGATCGTGAAGGAGGTCTATACCATAGAGATTCGGAAGGGCCTCGCGGACAAGGCTGCAAAGAGGCTTACGGCGTTGGGTTATAAGAATGTAAGCGTCAAATATGCTGATGGTTATTTGGGGTGGAAAGAATTCGCCCCGTTTGATGCCATAATTATAACTGCTTCGGCAAACCATATCCCGCCACCCTTGATTAAACAGCTTAAGGAAGGGGGGAGGCTTATAATACCGCTTGGCAGTACAGTCTTTTTCCAGACTTTAACTCTGGTTACGAAAAATAAAGGCGAGCTGGATGTGGAGCAGCTTATTCCGGTAGCCTTTGTGCCGATGATCGGTGAGGCGCAGAAGAAAAAAGAGTAAGAGTGGTAAAAGCCATAAGATAGGCAAGTGCCCCCAACCAAAAGACTCCCTTGAACCCTATAGCCATGGCCAGCATGATGGTCATGATAGGCGCCAGAACTGAAAGGCATCCATTTATCGCCCAGGCCCATGGGATTAGCGAGTTGTCGATTCTGCCCAGGATTTTCAGGCCGGAAGGAAAAGGGATGCCCATAAAAAAACCCAGCGGCATCAGGATAAGGAATACCAGGATAATCTTAACCGGCATGGAATGCAAAGAAAGGAAATCCGAGACCTCAGGAAGAAAAAAGCTGTAAATTATAGCTAAAAAAGAGATGGCCAGGGTTGCAACGGAGCCTGTTAAACCTATCACCCTTTGGCTAAATAGACTGCCGATACCTGAACTTACGAGAATTGAGGTCAGAACAGTGGCCATAGCATAGGATGGATTTTCGAGGGGAAGGATAGTCTTCTGGATGAGCGATATCTCTACAAACATAAAGCCAATACCAAGAAAGGCAAAGTATGCCAGGATAGGATTCAGTCTCAGTTTAAGCCTGTCTTTTTTATCAACCCTACGTTTAGCTACGGCTGGAAGCATCACCAGGACAAGACTTAAAAAAAGCACCTGTATGAAGACAGCGGGAAGTATATAGCCTTCTTCTATAAAATACTGCCACTTTTCTCCCATAATCCTGTAAATTGCCCCGATGTTTTTGAGCCTTAGATAGTAGTGAAAGAAAGGATCGTCATCATGCACCGGCCTTATATCGAAGAGGTAATCATTTACCAGTTTTTCCCGTGTCTCTGGATTCAGGGCATTCTTAAAGGCGGTAAAATATTCGTTAGAGGGCATACGAACATAGATATTAGACTCCTCTTCTTTAATCCCTGGATAATGTATGAGGTCAAACCGCCGATCTCTGGAGAATTTCTTGATAGCATTTAGCTCATTAAGTGTAAAAGGAGACTTTTTTACAAGGATGCATATATTTCCCCAAGTGCGAATAACCACAATATATTTTGCAGTTTTTTTAATCCCCATTTCTTCCATGGATGCAATAATAGTATTAAGAAGTCTTAATTCTATCCTGGGAGGTGGGAGGATAAAGAGGTTTATGCTCAAAAGTCCATCCGGTTTCAGATGTCCTATGTACTCGTTAAAGGCCTCTATGGTGAATCGGTAGTCCTCCGATATGCCAAAAGAAGCAGAGGGCATGGTTCCCATTAATGAAATGTCGATAATATCGAATTTTCTCTTGCCTGTTTTCAGCCAGGACCTTCCCAGGCCTGAATAGGTATTATCTCCAAATATGTTTCCCGAAAATTCTTTGTAATCTTTCCGGATGATTTCTACTAGGAGGGGATTGGACTCGATCTTGGAGACATTCTTTGCGCCGGCCATCTGTGCTACCAGGACCTGAAGACCCCCTTTAGGATCGAGGATAAGCACGTCATCCTTTTGCCCTATTTCGTAAGGAAGGAAAGATGGCAGGTATTTGAGAAAGGCCAGTGGTCTTGGATCGCCGGAGGCGGTTATAGCATTTATATCACCACCATCTATGGAAAAGCCTATCTGTTCGGGGAGAGGATGGAGATACCTGAGGCTGAGGCCCGGAGCGAAACGCACTACCGGACTCCTAAAGGTGTCTATCCGCGAGAAAGGGCTTAAATAGGTCTTTATATGCTCTGCCCCAGGGTATTTCAGGGCTAACTGAAGCCCCTTATATAGGGACATTCTGAGTTTGGTAACCGAGGGTTGAAAAAAGAAAAATGAAAGGGCGGTTAATATCAGCACTAGAGAGATGGCCCGGAGCCAGTTTTTACTGACAATAAGTGACGCGGAGAGTGCAATTAAAGCAAGGATAAACACAACCTTATCCGGACCCATGATGGTCATGACATAAAGGATTCCCATTGAGCCCATACCGGCTCCCAGGAGGTCCGCACCATATACCAGCCCTGATTTTTCGCTTAGAGAGGCGAAGGCGGTGGCAACAATCAATCCTATGCAGAAAAAGGGTAGGGAGAGTGTGATGTAGTAAAGGCCGATATAAAGCAGCTGTGTCCTCTCCCAGGAAAGCCGCACTGGATCAAAAGGGATCTGATTTGAAAGGACATAACTCAGAGGAATACTTACACCAAGTAAAAAGGTGTACATAGCTATATGGGATGGATTGCGAAGTCTTGGATAAAGAGAGAGAATGGTACCGCTTGCGCCAAGGCCGAGCATAGCAATGCTTATTATCATGAAGGCAAAGTGATACCAGAGTGAGATGGAAAATATCCGGATGAGGGTTAGTTCATAAGCTAAACCGCAAAAGGAAGAGAGAAATATTACCAAAAATATCCTTGGACCCTTAATCATAATTAGGCAGATAAGAAGCTAAAATTTGAAGACTTGTAATGCCAGGTTGCATTCAATTCCCCCCTTTTCAAAAGGGGTTAGGGGAGATTTTATGGGTATATTTTTGAGCCTCTTGCAAAAATCGTCACACCGGTGAAAACCGGTGTCCAGAGGTATCTCAATCTGCTTGAAATTACTGGATTCCGGCTTTCGCCGGAATGACAAGAACGCCATTTACAAGACTTTTGCAAGAGGCT
>DSAQ01000165.1 GCA_011046395.1 Pseudomonadota bacterium | reverse complement strand
TAGCTCCAATTAAGCAAGATTAGAGCTCTGTTGAGACTCTCGAATTACCAGAGTCGAGCAAGGTGCCACAGCTAAGATTACTGATAAAAAGATCATTTAAAAAACTTGACAACAATAAACCAGACCGCCGAGCAGGCGGTCCAGGTGGCTTACTCCAGAACTAACAGACGCCTTTTTGCGCATTGGCAATACCTCTTCTTTCAGTTAAGATAATAAATTTCATACTCTTGATCTGTCTATGAGTCAAGATTTCTCCTGAAAATGTTCTATCAACAGAGGGGTTAGAGAAAATTAGTACAAATAACTTAGCTATTGACAAAACCCGGCTTTTATAATAGCAAGTTACCTAGTTGTGACCAACACAACGGCGTGCTGGTCGCAGACGACGATGATGTCCGTACTATCCTGAGTGGTAGTGCGGGCTTTTTTTTGCCCGGGTTGTTAAGTATAACTGTTTTGACTATTAATTTATTCAGTATAACTATCAGAAAAAACATTACGCAGGAGGGAAAAGAATTATGTCATTTAGCAAACCAAATCGAAGCGTTGCCACCCTGACTACAACCAGGGTGACACCCGCCCCCGGGTCAGGAATTTGCGTGACCTGTGTGGACGGCTGTAAAGGACCGTGCGAAATCGGCCGGTCAGCCCTTAAGGGGAGAGAGGTGATATATCCTGCGCCTTTTGGAGTTATCACCTCTGGTTCGGAAAAGGACTACCCGGTAGATTTCTCCCATTTTAATATCCAGGGTACGGCTGTGGGCGCCGTGGGAATTGAGGCCGATTCCGATAAGGCCACATTCCCGGCGGTGGATACGACTACGGCCGTGGGTGCAGGCGGCAATATCAAGCTGAATTTTCCAGTGTTTACCGGCGCAGTTGGGTCCACGGATATCGCCCGTATTAACTGGGAGCACGTTGCAATTGGCGCTGCCATCTCCGGCGTTCTGGTAGTGGCCGGCGAGAACATCTGTGGTATGGACCCCAAGGCGGAATTCAAGAACGGGAAGATTGCCAGGTCGCCAGAGATGGAACGCCGGGTAGATGCCTTCAAACAGTGGTATGACGGTGTCGGCGGCATCATCATTCAGGCCAACGTAGAAGATGCCAAATTGGGCGTGCCGGAATACGTCATTGAAAAATTGGGTATTGAGATCTTCGAATTGAAATGGGGGCAGGGCGCCAAGGATATCGGCGGTGAGGTAAAGTTGCCATCGCTGGAGAGGGCCATGCAACTGAGGGATAGAGGATACATTGTATTGCCCGATCCTACCAATCCTGCTGTGCAGGAGGCTTTCAAAACGGGTGACATCAAGGAATTCGAACGTCATTCGCGCCTCGGCATGGTAGATGAGGAGACCTTTTATAAATCGGTCGAACACCTGCGGTCTGTCGGCGCAAAGTATGTGACCCTTAAGACCGGGGCCTATCGTCCGGCAGACCTGGCGCGGGCCATCAAGTTCTCTTCAAACGCTAAAATCGATCTCCTCACCATAGACGGAGCCGGCGGCGGGACCGGCATGAGCCCCTGGCGTATGATGAATGAGTGGGGCATCCCCACCGTGCAGTTAGAATGCCTGACCCATCAGATGTGTCAGCGGCTGGCGGCCAAGGGGGACTATATCCCGCCCATTGCCATAGCGGGCGGTCTCTCTCTGGAAGACCATATCTTTAAGGCCCTGGCGCTGGGCGCTCCCTATGTCAAGGCCATTTGCCTGGGACGGGCCATTCTCACCGCGGCCATGGTGGGCAAGACCCACGGAAAGTTAACGGCGCAAAAAATGGAGCTGGAAGGTGAAGATGTAAAGCAAGGATACCTGCGCCTCTTTGCCGTAGGGGCGCAACTTAAAGAACGCTTTGGCAAAGACTTTACCAAACTTCCGGCCGGGGCCATAGGCATGTATTCTTATATTGACCGGCTGAAACAGGGCCTCCAGCAACTTATGGCCGGGTCCAGAAAATTTGCCCTCAAATACATTGATCGTAACGATCTGGTGGCCTTGACCAGGGATGCGGCGGAAGTTTCCGGAATTTCCTATGTCATGGAGTCCGATGCAGCAGAAGTAGATAAGATATTAGGCTAATATTGATGAACTCGTAGAAAGTAAAAGTTTGGACGGCACAGTAAAAAGTTTCAGTTGCAAGGCGCGCAAATCCTATTATCCGTTAATCGTTAACCGTTATCCGTTGTCCGTCAACAAACCATGCACTTACGGTGAACGGTAAACAGTGAACGGTGAACTATTTCTATAGCTACGCCGCAATGATCCGCCGGAGGCGGACAACGCAGCAAATGGACTTTTTACGAAGCCGTCAATCTTGAACATTAGTAAGGGAGGAAAGTAAGCTATGTTAAATGTGATATGCAAACACAACTGCAAGTCCTGTTTTGCGCTGCCGGTATGTGCAGTGGGGGCCATAATAGACCAGCAGGGTTCCATCTATGTGGATACCGACAAGTGCATCGGCTGCGGCTGTTGCCGCACGGCGTGCGTTACTTTTGGCTATGATCAGGCCCTGAAAGAAAAAACCATAGAGTGGCTTAAGGGTACTGCGTAGGGATTTCCATCTCGGACGCAGATGAACGTCCGCCTGAGGCGGATCAAGATCTTAAATGTAAAGAACTAACCGAAGTTAAAGTGAGGCATTTGATAGTTTAAGAAAAATAGTTTTCTGTGGGTATCGGCGAAAATCTGCGTCCTAAATGATTTAGCTGTAGGAAACAGGGAGAACGAGAAATGAACGGATGGATCGGGCGTTGTCTGAGGATAAACCTGACCGAAGGAAGACATAATATTGAGGAGATCGATCCCGGGCTGCTCGAAAAGTTTATAGGGGGGCGGGGCCTGGGCGCCAGGATTTTTACAGACGAAGTTTCCCCTCAGGTAGATCCGCTTTCCCCTGAAAACAAACTCGTCTTTTCTTCGGGTCCCCTGGTGGGCACAGGGGCTATAACCGGGGCCTCGTGCAATGTAATAACCAAGTCCGCATTAACCGGCGGACTGGCCTGTGCAAAGATGCGCGGACATTTTGGCGCCGAGCTGAAGTTTGCCGGCTTTGACCTGCTAATCGTAGAAGGCAAGGCCGAGATGCCGGTTATTCTATCCATCATGGATGATAAAGTAAGGCTTATTCCCGCCCTGGAGTACTGGGGCCGTACCACGGTGGAAACTGAGGAACTGTTTAAGAATAACCTGGGTGATCCGTGGAGCGCACGGGAAACCTATCTGGTTTCCATCGGCCCGGCCGGCGAGAAACTTTTGCCCCTGGCCAACCTGATTAATGATCGGTTCCTCCCGGTAGGGGGCGCGGGCATCGGTGCGGTTATGGGTTGAAAGAAACTTAAGGCCATTGCCGTCAGAGGCCGGCACTCCCTCCAGGTGGCGGATGGGAATCGATTCATGCAGGTGGTCACCACCCTGATTAATAAGCTCAACAGCGCCCCTCTTACCCAGTCTATGTCTCAAACCGGAACTGCTTTTCTAGTGGGTTTGTGTTATCAGAAAGGAATCCTGCCACAGAACAATTTTCGCCGCGCCCCGCTTCCGTTAAGAAATATCGCTACTGATGCCCTGAACAGCGCCTTTGCCTTGAGGAGTCGCGGCTGCTTTGCGTGCCCTATTGCCTGTATCAAAAAAGCGGATGTCAAACACTCTGCCTACGAAGGGAAGGGGATGGCCCCAACCTATCTGGCCATCGGTTCCCTGGGGGTGAATTGCGGGATTACCGACCTGACTACGATCGGTATGGCGAGTATGATGTGCGGGGAAATGGGACTCGATCCCGTGGCCACTGGAGGGACTCTCGCCACCGTCATGGAATTAGTGGAGAAAAAAGTGATCACTCCTGAGGAGTTAAAAATTGACCTGCGGTTCGGCAACGGGGAGGCCATGGTGGAGGCGCTACGCCTGATGGCCACTAAAAAAGGATATGCCAGACGCCTGGGGCAGGGCGGCCTGGCCGTGGCCAAAGAGTTCGGAAGGCCGGAGGTCTTTATGGGCGTAAAGGGTCATTCGCTGTCTCCTTTTGACCCGCGCGCCATTCAGGGCATGGGACTTCATTTTGCGACATGTAACTATGGGCCGCATCATCTGTTCGCCTACACGTTCATTGACGAACTCCTTAATGTACATCAAAGTCTTGATCCATGGGAAATTGGCGGAAAGCCTTTGCTTGTGAAGGAGTATCAGGATACCACCGCTGTCATGGACTCTCTGGGGCTGTGCAATTGGCCCCTGATGGGACTTAAATTCAATAACTACGTACCCATGGTGAACAGTTGCCTGGGAACGAATTATAAGGCAGATGACCTTTTGTTTATCGGTGAAAAGATCTGGAACCTGGAGAGGATGTTTAACCTGAAAGCGGGATTTGACCGGACGCATGATACACTTCCGGAGCGGTTTATCAAGGAACCGGTTCCTGATGGGCCTGCCGAGGGGCAAGTCAGCAGGATAGGTGAGATGCTTCCGGAATATTATCATCTCAGGGGCTGGAATGAACAGGGTGAGCCACGGCCTGAGACGTTACAGGCATTGAACTTGGAGGTGTGAGAGTGCCGAGAATAAAGATCGATCATACCAAATGCACCGGGTGCAGGCATTGTGAGACGGCTTGCTCACTCAATCATGTGGCAAATACGGTAAATCCTAGACGGGCCCGTATAAGGGTGATGAGGGACGGCAATCGCTACTACCCGGTGATCGCCGGGCCGTTTGTGGATGCGGCCTGCACTTCAAAACACTACATCGTCATTGGTGAGCAGACTTATGACATGTGCGCCTTCTGCCGGGCCTCTTGTCCGGAAAAACCGTATTTCGTGGAGGCTGAGACCGGTATCCCTTTGAAATGTGATTTTTGCGGCATACCACCCAGTCCTTCCTGCGTGCGCTGGTGCAACACCGGCGCACTGGAACTGGTGGATTAGACGAAGAACTGAGAGGATATGAAGGGTAAATGGTCAATTTGGCTAAAGAGCGCATTGGTGCGGTCATGGTGGTCGGAGGTGGGATTGCCGGGATCCAGGCGGCTATGGATCTGGCGGACGGCGGTTTTTACGTCTATCTGATCGAAAGGTCATCGGCCATTGGCGGTATTATGGCCGGTCTGGACAAGACTTTTCCGACCAATGACTGCGCCCTCTGAATACTGGCGCCCAAGCTCGTGGAGGCCGGTCGGTCTCCCAATGTAAAAATCATTACCAACGCCGAGGTCCAGGAAGTATCGGGTACTGCCGGAAACTTCCGGGTCAAGGTGCGGCGACAGCCACGTTATGTGGATGAAACCAAGTGTACGGCTTGTGGGGTCTGTGCGCAGTACTGCCCGGTTACCATCCCGGATCCCCATAACCAGAATCTATCCCAGAGAAAAGCCATTGATATTCTTTATACGCAGGCCGTGCCTTCCGCCTATGCGGTTAATCCTGATTATTGCCTGTTTTTGAACAAAAGGGAGTGCAAACAATGCACCCGGGCCTGTCAGGCCGGGGCAATCGATTTTAATCAGAGGTCAGAGGTCTCTACTTATCAGGTTGGCTCTATTATCTTAGCTACCGGCTTTAAGCAGGTCAACCCGGCAAAATTAAAGACGTATCGTTACCAGGACTCCCCTAATGTCGTTACCGGCCTGGAATTTGAACGGATATCCAGCGCTTCCGGCCCTTACGTAGGGAGGATTCTCCGGCCTTCTGATTTACAAAAGCCCCCAAAGATCGCTTTCATACAATGTGCCGGTTCCCGGGATAATGCCTCCGGTAAAAGCTATTGTTCGTCAGTGTGCTGCAAATATGCGGTTAAAGACGCCATAGTGGCCTTAGAGCATGAGCCGGATCTGGATATTACGATATTCTTTATGGATATGCGGATGTACGGCAAGGGGCTGGAGGCCTTTTATGAACGGGCGAAGGAATGCGGGATAAAATTTGTCCGCTCCAGGATCTCCGGGATCAAACGTGATCCCGAAACAGAAGACCTCGCCATAAAATATGTTATAGAAGACGGCACGCTGCGGCAGGATACGTTCAACCTGGTTGTATTACCAATGGGTCTGGAAGCGCCCGATGGGAATTTCTCTCTGGCCAAGGCCACGGGTATCGGGCTTAATTCATACGGATTTTGCAAAACCGGTCTGTTTTCGCCCCTTTTTACGCAGAGGGACGGCATATACGTTGCCGGTGGATTCCGCGGGCCGATGGCGCTTCCGGATAGCGTTATGCAGGCCAGCGGTACGGCTGCCTGTGCGGCCGAACTCCTGACCGCGGTCCGCCGCACCTGCATAGCGGAGAAGGCCTTTCCCGAGGAACGCCCGGTAGATCAAGAAGGGTTACGGATCGGGGTCTTTGTTTGTCACTGCGGGAAGAATATCGGCGGCGTAGTGGACGTAGGGGAGGTCAAAAAGTATGCGGCTACCCTTCCCGATGTAATTTTCAGCAAGGATAATCTCTATTCATGTTCTCAGGATACACAGGCCCTGATCAAGGAAACTATTGATAAGGAAAAGCTCAACCGGGTGGTTATTGCCGCCTGTACTCCGCGGACGCATGAACCGCTATTTCAAGAGACCATAAGAGAAGCGGGGTTAAACCGGTGTCTTTTGGAAATGGTCAATATCCGGGATCAGTGCTCCTGGGTGCATGCGCACGAAAAGGAGGCGGCCACAGAAAAGGCCAAAGACCTGATTCGTATGGCTGTGGCCAAGGCCAGGCTGATTAAACCGCTCTCTGAGCCGGTTACAGACGTAATCCCGAAAGGGTTGATTATCGGCGGCGGACTGGCCGGTATGACGGCGGCGTTGTCATTGGCCGGACAGGGCTTTGAATGTTATCTGGTTGAGAAAACGGCTAGGCTGGGCGGCAATCTCCATAATATCCATTACACCCTGGAAGGGGAAGACCCGCAGCGTTACCTTGAAGAGATCATCCGCAAGGTAGAAAACCATAAGCTTATCCACGTACTGCTGGAGGCCGAGGTCGAGACTGTCAAGGGATTCGTGGGAAATTTCGAGACGGTTGTGGCGATCCATGACGGTCAGGGCGCCAGGAAAGAGAACCTGCGGCACGGGATCATCATTCTGGCTACCGGCGCCACGGCCTACAGGCCGGATGAATATCTGTACGGCCGGTCTGAACGGGTGGTGCTCCAGCATGAACTGGAAGAAAGTCTGGCCTCCGGTCAATTCATCCCGGCTAAAGAAGACACAGTGGTAATGATACAATGCGTGGGTTCCCGCGACGAGAAGCATCCCTATTGCAGCAGCATCTGCTGCAGCATGGCCATTAAGAATGCGATCAAGATCAAAGAGATCAGTCCGGAAACGAACGTATATATCCTGTACCGGGATATGAGGACCTATGGATTTCACGAGGACTACTACAAACAGGCAAGAGAACAAGGGGTCGTTTTTGTCCGGTACGAGAAGGACGACAAACCCGTGGTCGCCGAGGTAGATGGGAGGTTGCGTGTCACCGTTACCGATCCGCTCATCAGAAAGAAAATCGTTATTGAAGGCAGTTTGCTGGTTCTAAGCACGGCCATCGTGCCGCGAGAGGACAGGGTTCTGGAAAAGGCCGTATCCGTGCCACGTTCGGCAGACGGTTTTTTCCTGGAGTCCCACGTGCAGCTCAAACCGGTCGATTCCTATGTAGACGGAATCTATATCTGTGGCATGGCTCAGTTTCCCAAACCGGTTGATGAAGCCGTGGCTCAGGCCAAAGCGGCGGCATCTCGGGCGGCGATCATGCTGGCCAGGGGCTACGTAAAAGCTGA
Organism: Pseudomonadota bacterium; assembly: GCA_011046395.1. Classification (GTDB taxonomy): domain Bacteria; phylum Desulfobacterota; class QYQD01; order QYQD01; family QYQD01; genus QYQD01. The sequence goes on along the minus strand of DSAQ01000165.1, from coordinate 2,289 downwards.
ACCCATCGTGTCATCCTGCGACCAGGAGAAATGCATTGGGTGCGGCATGTGCGAATATTTCTGTCCTTATGGCGCTATCCGGATGACGAAAGTGGGAAAAGTAAAGAAAGCGGAAACAATCATTGCTGCATGCAAGGGGTGCGGAATCTGCGCTTCGTACTGCCCGGCCAGGGCCATCAGCATGGGCCGGTTTACGCACGGCCAGATCAGCGCTCAGATTGCGGCCTTTGGGGCAGATGGTTCATAGGGATTGAATTGGGCATTCACCGCAAAGGCGCAAAGGACGCAAAGAATTTAGGAAGACGTTTTAATCAGGAACGCAAGAAATCAGGAAAGTATTTTTGAGAAATTGATTTTCAGCAGTTCGGCTTATGGTTGCTCTGTTCTTTCATGAGTTCGTGAGTTCCAGATTAATAGCCTTTTCTGAGTGCAGGACTGTTTCAAACACCTAACGTGTTACGAATATTTTAATTTTTCAATAAAAGTCTTCTCTGCGAACTTTGCGTCTCTGCAGTGAGATATTCGACTTGAGGAACAAGAGTATGGTGAATGAACCTAAAATACTTGGATTTTTATGTCACTGGTGTTGCTATGCGGCGGCGGATGCCGCGGGGGTGGCCCGATTTCAGTATCCGCCCTACATTCGTACTATACGGGTCATGTGTACCGGCAGGATAGATCCCGTCTTTATTTTGGACGGTTTTGTCAAAGGGGCGGACGGGATTTTCATTGGCGGGTGACACCTTGGCGAATGTCATTACCGGTCCGGTAATTACGAAGCCATAAAAAGGATCCAATTCATCCACTCCATCCTGGATCAGGTTGGAGTGGACAAGGGAAGGGTGGGGCTGGAATGGGTCTCTGCTGCCGAAGGCCCGCGTTTTGTCCAGGTGGTAACCGACTTCTCTCATCGAATCCGAAACTTTGGCCCGGTAGGGCGAAGTGAGGGCGTCGATCGCCAGCTTCTGCTGCGTAAGCTAGAGGCTGCCAAGCTGGCTACGGAGGGCATGAAACTGCGCGCGGCTTTTGCAAAACAGGCGAGAGAGATGAAGGAAAGCAGCGCTGTTTTTTTCCTCTGAAGACAAACTGAGAGCAACGCTCGTTGATGAAATGGACATTTTCGAGACTCTCCTGTTCCTTCAGAAAAACAAGAACGACATCGCAGAGCTGGCGGAATTGCTGAATCTTCCAGCGGAACGGGTCAAGTACTGTATCGACACGCTGGGCAGGAGGAAGATCTGGAGCGGAGTACCGTATGGAAACAGTTCTGTTAACTCAAGCGGATCCTAATTTCAAATACGAAATCGCCGAGAAGATAGGCCTGGAGGAGATAAAGCCCTGCTATTCCTGCGGGTCATGTACGGGGGTATGCCCGGTTCGGGAGGTCATAGAGGATTTCGACCCGCGGCGCATCATACACATGATCGTTCTGGGTATGAGGGATGAGGTTCTTTCATCTGACCTTATTTGGTTTTGCTGCCTGTGCAACTCCTGCTATTTCGTTTGTCCGCAAGGGATAAAGTTCGCACGTATAGCCACCGAGCTGCGAAAAATGGCGCTGGCCGAGGGGCGCGTTGACGATGACTTCCTGAAACGGTTGGAGCCGGTTAAGGCCTATCTACAGGATCTATGCCGTCGTACCATGTTTATGAAGGTGAAAGAGGGCTTGCAGGGGACGCATATCATGCCCTGCTGGCGAAAGTATACGGCGAAAGCAGGTTAGGCAATGGACCTCAAAAAAGTTGACTCTATATTGGAAAAGCACGGCTACCGTCACTCCGAAGTAATCGGCATTATGCAGGATTTACAGGAGATTGAGAATTACTTGCCGCAGGAAATGCTTCGCTATATATCCGGGAAGCTGGAACTCAACCTGACAAGGATTTTCGACATTGCCACTTTCTACAAGTGTTTCAGCCTGGTACCGAGAGGACGTCACATCATAAGGGTTTGTTGCGGCACCGCCTGTCACCTCGGCGGCGCGGCGCGTAACCTGGAACAAGTAAAGAGGCTGCTCAATGTGGAAGAAGGGGAGACGACGGAAGACCTTACCTTTTCCCTGGAGACAGTGAATTGTCTTGGCGCCTGTGCCCTGGCGCCGGTTACCGTGGTAGACAAGGATTATTACGACGCCGTACATCCCGGCCAGATCGAGAAAATTCTTTCAAATTATTGGTAACGTTCAAAAGTGTTTACATGGTGACAATTCAACCGATGCGATCCGGATGTTGAAGTAGCCGTTGATTCCGAGTTTTTCTTTCCAGTATTGCTCCCATTTTTTCCGGGAGT
>DSAQ01000258.1 GCA_011046395.1 Pseudomonadota bacterium | reverse complement strand
TCAGGGAAACATAATCTCATACTGGGGGGTGGCCAAGTGTGCCTGGTAGTGCCAACAGATTTTTGGCGTCTTGTAACATGCTAAAATTACAAACATATTTTTTTCTTACTGTAGAAGATAAGTTAAGAAAAAAGAGAGGGTAAACTCATAGTAAGTAAGCTGGGGGACGGATGAAGTAAGGGAACGTACCTGACCATGTTTACTAAGTTTGAAAACTAAGCGCCGCTCTGTGCAAATAGCTGCGCCGTCCATTTCAGTCCAGCGCACGGGAACGCTTTTATCCTTCAATTATCAGGTCAACACAAGGACACTCGCCTTGTCCACACCTTCCGGGTTTTACTACCAAGATAAGGGCCACTCCCCTCAGTGTCTTACTCTTATTACTCCGGCAACAAAATACCCGGATGCCGTTTCCCGCCCGCCTGCGGCGGATAACTTCAGCGGGAATCCAGTAAGGAACTGGATGCCGGATCAAGTCCGGCATGACATTTGTTATGTGTTTACGTGCCGGAGTAATAATCTTAACCCATCCTTCTTAAGTCAATTTTCTCCTCGGACGCTATCTGTCCTATGTCCTGCGTTATAGTCAGTACCGCTGACAAAATATGCAGGGAGGTTTTATGATGCTGGATAGAAGGGACTTTCTGAGGACTGTCGTAGGTGGCGGCCTTGCCTCTATTTTGAAGTTCGATATTGCAGGGGATATCCACGAAGGAAATCGTCCGGTATCCATACAGGCCTTGAGCTTCCTTAAAGAAGAGATATTCCCTGCGAACAGCCAGCCCTGGCTCCGGCGGTTTTTTTCTGAGGAAGCCCTGGACTGGGCGGTAGGAAACGGATTTTATGCTTATTGCATTTACACGGAAAGAACCAGCGAGATAAAACTCATACACGGGACCTTAATGAACCCATCTGTCATGGCTGACTGGACTCGGGAAAGAAATGCCTTTGCGCCTTATATTGAAAAGTACCATCCCCGGAGTTTTAAGGAGACACTATTTTATCTGGACCTTTATCCCCATAAGCCGGAAGAAATAATCGGCGGCTTTCACGCGGGCCGGTCAACCGCGGCCGGGGTTATAGAGTCGATGCTGAAAGACACGAGGGGAATCCTCCTCTGGCACCACCAACTGGAGGACATGATCAACCTGTTCGTCCGGGACAGGACCGAAATTATGGCCCTCAGGAAAGGTATAAACGCAAAACGGCCCGAGGCTATCGAGTTCTTAACGCAGATACATATCGAGAAAAATCTGACGCTTTTGGACTTCATCCAGAACCGGATGATCCGTGGTTACACCCGCTATCCTAACGTCACAGGAGCTTCTGTACTTTATGGGCTGTTAAAATAAAAGGGCCTTTGTACCGGAGGTTGTTATGTTCAACAGGGGGCAATTTCTGAGAGGTTTAATAGGCATGGGCATTACCCTGAACCTGCCCAGGGTATCCCGGGCCGCATACAAACATTATTGAGATTTGAGCGCCTCACCCTAGATTACACAATCAATTTATCTTCCTTCCCTTATTCATTGGTTCCTTCCCTGGAATTCTCGGGAAAAAGCTTCATTTCTCCCATGAACGGCATCAGGGCGTCCTTTTCTCCACCTTTTTATAAACTTCTTTTCGATGGATGATGCCGAATATCCAGATTTCGTTATTCACTATTTTAAAGACTACCCTGTAATCTCCAACTCTGAGTTTCCAGTAGCCTTTAAGAGTTTTTCTTAAAGGCTCCCCGTATTCATGGGGAGCAGTCATAAGGCGGACTTCTATGGCGTTTTTTATGCGTTTTCTTAACTTTTCATTCAGGGCGGGGATATCGATCTCTTTGACGTCAGGATGGTATCTGAGTTCAAAGGGCAACCTACCAGACCTCCTCGTGCTTTAGAGATTTCTCTTTTACAAAGGTCTCTTCCCTGGCTTGTGCAAAACGCGATAAAGCAATATCTTCCTCGATTTCCAGGGCCTCCTTTATCAAATCACGCACTTTCATAGATAGCGAAACGCCGTCTCTCTTCGCCAGGCGTTCGATGTTATGATAGAGGGGTTTTTCAAGAGCGACATTGATCCTCGGATTTTTTGTGGGCATAATATTCGCCTCCAGTAAATAATGGTGTGCCACTTATAGTACACCGATTAAATACGTTTTCAAAGCAAAAAAACACGGCAATTCCTCTAGCGATTAAAAATTCCGCCATCAGTTACGCCGTGGCCAGGGGCCAGCGGGAACCTGCTGCCGCCACCTCCAACCATTTAATGCGATTAGGCCCGCAGCTAATGCAAATATCAGGCTGTGAGTGGGCCCCCGATGGAAGGCATAGCCATTGCCTTCCATTATGAGTCCAATAATAATATCTATATCCGGTAGGTTGGCCAAAATAGCAACAGAGGTGATGGCCTTCCACAGAGTTAAGCTTGAGCGATCTTCACCAAGTAGATTGTGAGTGGCCAAACCAATGGCCATATGTCCCCAGGGTAAGGGCATGATTACATTAAACGTCTTTTACTGTCTTTTCGGCTATTCTTTTCAAGCCTTAACCGCTTCACAGCTTTCTTTAAGGATAAAATACACCTAACAATAAAACAACTATTACCACTTTACACGATACCGGCTCGGTATTAGAATCAGTAACCCCTGCACGGGGTTAGAAATCTTACCCTGCGCCTGTATATGCAAGGGGACATAAGACATGAAGATTCTTTGGAATTGTGATTATTGAAAATGGTACCGATAAATTCCTTCCTTATGTTATATCTTGCACTCTTCCTGTTAGGTGTTTTCCTCGAACTCATCCTGAAAAGACTCAATGTCGGTCATCTGAGGCAATATGGGAGCAAGGTCCCCGGGTTGTTTGAAGGATTCATTGACCGCAAGACATTGGCCAGGACCAGGGATTACACAATTGAGAATCAAAATTTCGATATTATTGTTTCAGCGATTAGTAATGCCCTCTTTGTGGTCATCGTCTTATCTGGCCTGCTTCCCTGGATTTCCGGGATTATCCAAGGACTTGGTTTTGGCATTCTAATTTCCGGCCTGATCTTTTTCACCGTAATAGGCATTGCTGAAGGGCTGTCCTCCCTTCCCTTTGCCTACTACCGCACTTTTATCATTGAAGGGCGTTACGGATTTAATACATCTACCCTAAGGATATGGATCACGGATATTCTAAAAAGCGCCGTGATAGGCTCTCTTGTCGGAGGTATCCTGCTGTTATCAGTTCTGGCCCTTATAGAATATAGCGGACGTTTTTGGTGGCTATGGGCCTGGTCTTTCTTTTTTGCCTTTCAATCCTTGCTGGTTATCATATATCCGACCTTCATTGCCCCCTGGTTCAATAAATTTATTCCGCTGGAAGATAGGGCGCTAGAAAAAAGGGTCAAAGAGATAATGCACGAAAGCGGTCTGTCTGTAACCGGGATATTTACCGTGGACGCGGGTAAGCGAAGCCGGCATACCAATGCCTACTTTACGGGCCTGGGAAAAGCTAAACGGATTATACTCTTTGACACCCTCATGGCGTCGCACAGTCACGATGAGATTATCGCCATTCTGGCGCATGAAGTAGGCCACTGTAAGAAAAGGCACATACACAAAAACCTACTAATCATAGGGGGTTTTTCCCTGTTTATCTTCTATCTGGCTTCCAGCCTGCTAAGATGGGATGTACTTTATCAGTCATTCGGTTTTCAGTCCATAGTGCCATACGTCGGACTTTTTCTGACTGGAATGCTATGGGCTGCCATGGCGCGATTTTTGGCGCCCATAGGCGCGGCTATTTCACGCCGCTTTGAAAGAGAGGCCGATGTCTATGCTGCAAGGCTGTTGCAACAGACTGAAGATTTGCGTAGTGCACTAAAGCGCTTAGCAAAAGACAACCTCTCGAACCTGTATCCCCATCCCCTTTATGCCTGGTTCTACTATTCGCACCCACCCCTCTCTGAACGTATTCAATATTTAGAGGCCATGAGACCCCAAAGATAAATATTATACCCCCCTCCTACCCATCGGTAGTCCAATAATTCTCTAAGAGCCGAAGATTATGGAAAAAGAATATCTCACTCATCGCCGTCCTCACTGGAAGACGCATATCGGTTTTTTGCTTGCCGCTATGGGTTCGGCTATCGGGTTAGGCAACATTTGGGAGGTTTCCTTACCTGTATTAGAAAAATGGCGGCGGGGCTCTTCTTATTTCTTATATTTTAGCGCTCTTAATTGTCGGTATCTCCTTTATAATTTTAGAAATTGGTCTGGGGCAGAAGATGAAGGGCTCTGAGCCGGCAAGTTTGGCTAAAATAAACGGCTTGCTAAAGGAGATACCCAGTCCTTACGAAGGATATCCATGGTCAGGAAATGTCCTTATAGGGGGTGCTTGGATAATATTTACCCTGCTTTTGGTTATGATTGCCGCCGCCAGGCTGTGGAAGTACCATTTGGAAAAAGAGAAAGACTAATCGCAACCTGCCTTCGTTGTCCCCTTTGTCATTTTTTCGATGGCGATTTCTTGCATGCGGAATTTCTGTAGCTTGCCAGTCACCGTCATGGGAAACTTCTCCACAAACCAGATACACCGGGGAATCTTGAAGTGAGCCAAATTACCCTGGCAGAAGCCGCGAATCTCCTGCTCAGTGACCTTCTCGCCGGCATGAGGCTTAATCCAGGCCATGATCTCCTCGCCGTAGTAATCGTCTGGTATGCCGAAAACTGCCACCTCGGCGACCTTAGGATGATTGTAAATAAATTCTTCGATCTCACAGGGGTATATATTTTCGCCACCCCGGATGATCATTTCCTTTAATCTTCCTGTAATGTGCACATATCCATCCGCATCCATCGTTCCCAGGTCACCGGAGTGCAGCCAACCGTTTCTATCAATAGCTGCCTTTGTAGCCTCGGGATCCCCATAGTAGCCCTTCATAACGTGATAGCCACGGAAGCAGATCTCGCCGGTTTGCCCGCTGGGCACGGTTTCGCCGGTAGCGACATCCACTACCTTTACTTCCTGGTGAGGAAGGTTGCTGCCCACAGTCATAATCCGGCGTTCCAGGCTATCGTCTCGCGACGTCAAATGGGTCAGGGGAGAGGCCTCGGTCTCCCCGTAGCCGATCAATATCTCCGGGCAATGCATCTCCTCCATCACCCGCTTCACAAGCGACGGCGGGCAAGGCGCACCTGCCATAATTCCCGTACGCAGGGTAGAGGTGTCAATATTCATGAACTCTGGATGCTCCAGCTCAGCAATAAACATGGTAGGTACGCCATGCAGGGCCGTACATTTTTCTGCCTCAATCGCCCGCAAGACCTCTAAGACATTAAAATGTTCACAGGCCATAATTACACAGGCTCCGTGGGAGAGGCAGGCCAAATTAGCGAGCACCATACCAAAACAGTGGTAAAAAGGCACAGACACGCAAAGCCTGTCCTCTTCCGTAAAGTGCATGGCTAGCCCGGCAAAATAAGCATTATTGAGGATGTTATGATGGGATAGGACTACCGCCTTAGGATAACCAGTAGTCCCTGAGGTATATTGGATGTTTATGGAATCATCCATATCTAAGGATGCCGTGACCCTGTCCAGCTCTTCCGGGGAAATAGATGGGGCCTGTGCAAGGATATCCGCCCAAATATTAAAACCCGTATGCAAACGCTGAGTTTCTGGGGGAGCGGCAGGGTCATACAGAACTACCCGCCTCAGGAAAGGTAGGGTTCGGCTTTTCAACTCTCCACCCTTAGCGTCCTTTAGCTCCGGGACCAGTTCGACCAGCATGGAAACATAATCACTGCTCCTGAATGAGGGGATGACAAAGAGCCCTTGAACTTCAGAACGCCGCAGGGCGTAGGCCAGTTCTTTTACGCGGTAGGCTGGGTTAATGGTCACCAAAATGGCTCCGATGCGCGCCGTAGCCATCTGGAGCAGGAGCCATTCCAGATTATTGGTTGACCAGATACCGATCCGATCACCTTTACTGAAACCGGAGGCCAGTAAGCCCCTGGCCAAAAAATCTATCGCCCCTGAAAGATCTGCGTAAGTGAGGCGCTTTTTCTGTGGAATCGAGACTACCGCCTCCCGGTCTGGAAACCGTTTGACGATCTGAGCAAAGTGCTCGGGAATGGTTAGGCCGACCAGGGGAACTGCCCCGCCGGAATGGAAGTAACTTTTCCGCATGATTCCCATGCCGCTGTGTTTATTTTTAATCCCGGATTTGATATTTAGATTTTCTATATAACGCCCTCCCAATAGGCATCCACGCTGGCTTGAATATCTTTTAAGATCTCTTCATTCCGCGTTGGGCTGAATAGATGGGTAAATCGCCCCTGTCGCTTAAGGTACTCTTCGACCGGGGGACGCCTGCCCCGGGGAGGCGGTATTCTGGTATGCACCACTTTTCCATCAAGGTATTCTTTTAGAGGCCAAATGCCTGTCTTGACAGCTAGTTTACCGATCTCAACGGTCTTCGCCGGCTCGAATTGCCAGCCCGTGGGACAGGGAGAGAGGGCGATAAACAATCTCGGGCCGCGGAGGCCCTTCGCCTTTTCAATCTTGCGGGCCAGATCCGCAGGTTCCGTCCCTATGACCGTGGCCACATAAGCGGGTCTATGGGCAGCCCAGATGGCGAACAGGTCCTTTTTGTAGCCCCGGTAACCCCTTGGGCCCTTACTGGTGGCTGTTCGGGCGGCATAAGGGGTAGCCGCTGAGAATTGGTAGCCGGTATTCCCATAACCCTCGTTGTCGTAACAGATATAAATGAAGTCTAACTTCCGATAGATGGCAGCGGAGGTGGCAGAAAGCCCCATCCCATAGGCAGTACCGTCTCCGGTCAGCACCACGACCGCGAGATACTCCTCTGGTGCTAAGCGCCCATCGCGTATCAGTAGGTCTAAGGCATCTCGAACTCCCTGGGCGCCCGCCGGAGCTGAGGCCATGGCGGTGTAGAGCCAGGAGCCTCTAAAAGGAGTAAAGGGGTAAACGGTAAGCAAGGTCATACACCCAGCCGCATTTACAAAAACAGTTTTTTCTCCCAGGATATCACAGAATATCTTGATATTTTCTAACGCCCCGCAGCCAGCGCAAGTTGGTGTTCCAGTACCTAGCACATGACTGGATGGCCAATCCCTCAGGCCTTTGTGACTTTTGTTTTTCAGCTTTTCCCGCCTCCTTTCTGCCGCGCAACCCTCGCGATTGACTGGAGCCCTTTCATCCGCATCAGTTCTTCCGCGGTATAGAGCAGCCTGGGAGGCGGTATCTCGCCTGTTTCGCTGGCCTTCCTGGTAACCGCCACCATCTCATAAAACTCTTCCCGGGTAATATCACGGCCTCCCAATCCTCCGATGAAGCTGACTAATACAGGCGTACTATCCGTTGCCCCGTAAAGGGCTGAAGAAAGTTCGGCATGAAGGACACCACCCTTTCCCAAAGAAAGGTTTTGATCAATGACTGCGACCCCCTTTTTACCGGCAAGTGCGCGGATAATAGGTTTTACTGGAAATGGCCGGAGTAAAAGCGGGCGTAAGAGTCCTACTTTGCACCCTACCTTTCGCAGGCGATCCACAGCATCCTTGGCCTTTGTAGCAAAAGATCCTATCATGAAAAAAACGATTTCCGCATCTTCCACCCGGTATGCTTCGACCGGCTGATAGGACCTTCCAGAAACTTCCTCGTATTCTTTAGAAATCTCCTCGAATACCCCCAGGGCGTTCAGAGAGGCGTAATGAGTTTCGTAACGAAAGTAGGAGTACTGAGAGCCCCCGAGGACGACGACACCTTGGGAAATGGGATCGCCTGCCCGGAAATGGGTCTCTCCCGGGTCATAGGGAGGTAGGAATTCCTTGACGTTTTTTTCATCGGGTATTTTTACTGGTTCACGGGTAAAAGAGAGGTAAAATCCATCTAGGTTGACGATAACAGGGAGCCGTACCCGTTCATTCTCCCCTAGGCGATAGGCCAGAAGGACTGAGTCCAGCACCTCCTGGCAGGTAGCACAGTGGATCTGGAGAAAACCGCTGTCACGCGCGGCCAAGACGTCATTATGGTCCGGCTCGAGGGTGATAGGCGCCGACAATGCCCTGGAAACGTTGACTAAGACGAATGGAGTCCGCCAACCGGCCACCGTATAAATCATCTCCATCCCGTACAGGAATCCTTGGCTAGAGGTTGCGGTGAAAACACGCACTCCGGTGGCGGCCGCTGCTCCAGCTGCCGTTATCATGGAATGCTCAGACTCCATAGTAACCATCCGGCAGTCCATCTGACCTATATCGATCCAATGGGCAATGGTTTCGATGATCTCTGTCTGCGGGGTAATGGGAAATGCTGGTACGTAGTCTACCTTAGCTAGACGGGCACCCCAGGCCGCAGCGGCGTTTCCTGTCAGAAGCTTACGTATCACCGGCCCCTCCCTTGATGTCTCTTGGCTCTAAGTCCAGGCTCGGGTATGGCCTTGATGGCGTGGGTAGGACATTGAATCAAGCAGATCAAGCAACCCTTGCAGTGCTGGTAGTCTATGTGCGGATATCCTCTGGCATCCAGGCTGATAACGCCATCCGGGCAGTAAATATCACACAAGCCGCACCGATGGCATCGGCGGCGATCAATAACCGGCCGAAGGCTACGCCAGGCACCAGTTTCCACCTTTAGACTGGTGGCAGCGGCATGGATATAGGGAGCTGAGAGGCCGGCTTCCTCAAATGGTAGATCTATCCAATGGGGGGTCTCATAGGAATCCGCTGAGGGCTCCTCTCTTTCCGTCACACACCCGGCAGAGGCTTCCATTTGATCATAGGCCGTTCTGGCCTTGGCCAGGTTCCTCCCGATAATAGACTCTCCTAGTGGCCGAAGCTGCTCCCGGATAGCCTTCTCAAGAGCTTTCCTGGAAATTACCCCTACCAGACGCGCTGCCGCGCCTACACAGGCTGCACCCACCAAGGGAAAACCGGCGTGCTCTTCGACTATAACCTTACTGCTAAGGGAAAACACCCGCCCTTTCAGATTGAGCCGTTTTTTCCATACTCCTGGGGCCTCATCGGTCACAATGAGAAGGACCGAGTGCTCGGTCACTCCTCCCAGCACATCGGCTACCGGTAACAGCAGGAGGCTTTCGTCGGCCACGATACCCAGGTCCGGTCTATTGATGATCCCACGCTCGTTAATAACCTCTTTAGAGGCCCGGACATAAGCAAATATCGGGGCACCACGGCGCTCCGCCCCATACCGGGGAGCATCCTGAACCTCATAGCCTTCCCAGAAAAAGGCCGTTCCCAGAATCCGGCTGGCCGTTTTTATGCCCTGCCCGCCGCGCCCATGGAGACGGATACGAAACATTTTATGACCTTCTTCCTCTAAGCTAAGCCCAATTCTTAAAATAATGACCAGCGCCTACAACACATGGCCTTTTTCACCCTTTGGGTAGCAAGCATCATGGCTGCCTCTCTGGGCAGTATCCCCTTGCTAGTGGCCTCCTTTAGTACTTGCGAAGTATTCTCTCGAATCTCTTCCTCAGCCCCTATCTCATCCAGAGGAATGCCGCCAATCTCCCGGGGCAGACCCACTGCTCGGCCAATCTCGTTCTTCATCCGGGCCATACAGGTCTCGTCAGTCCCTATGTCCGGACCAGGGATGTATTCAATGATGTCCCTGATGGCACCAGCAAAGGCCCGTATCAAGTGCTCCTTCTCTTCCCCGGCCATTTTTGGGGTCAGCATAGATTGCCGCTTTTCCACCCCCATGCGGCAGGCCGGCAGCGGCATTTTTTAAAGTCATGGCCCGGGCCAGCCGAAAGGATTCCTCCGTGCTGACATCCGGGGCCATACGTACCCCACCAATGGAAGGCCCACAGGCCACATTATCTACTACCAGGACAGACCTTAACCCGACGGAGGGTTCATAAATATGTACGATCTTGGCTGGTCCTAAATTATCCGCAAACCGAAAGACATCCTCCACCTGTATAATCCCCTTTCACCCTCTAACCCATCTTCCGCAGTTAGCACCGATATTTTGCAAAAAAGCGGTGGGCATTTTCGGAAAAATGTAGTGATTTCAACCCTGCTCTTTGAAAAACAGAATGTAGTGCAGAAAGCCCCCTTGCGTGC
>DSAQ01000228.1 GCA_011046395.1 Pseudomonadota bacterium | reverse complement strand
TGTGGTGCGGAGCCTGGTGTTGAGCGCCTCTATTTTCGAGGCCATGGAAAAGACAGTGGTTGGTCTCTGGGAACATTCCCTGGGATGTGCAGCCATCGCTAATGTAATCGCCCGGCGGCTGAGCATTAACGATCCCGAGGAGATATCCACTGCGGCGCTTCTGCATGATATCGGCAAGGTAGTGATCAGGGAAAACCTGGCCGAAGAGGCCGCCGTCCTGGACGAGGCCATACTGGGCGAAAACATCTCTCTTTATGCGGCAGAGCAGCGGATACTTAAGATTAACCATACCCAGGTGGGACAAAGGCTCTGCCGCCATTGGAACCTTCCGGACCGGCTGGCTGAACCCATCGCTTACCACCACGAACCCCAAAAAAGCGCCAATCATTATGTGAGCACGGCTATCGTCCATGTAGCCGATGTCCTGGTCCGGGCCAGGGGTTTTGGTTTTGGCGGCGACAAATGGGTCCCGGCCCTGGATCATAATGCCTGGGCGGCCTTGACCCTCCGGGAAGATGATCTGCCCGGCCTCATAGCCGAGGCCGAGGAGGTTCTTGTGGAGCTAAGGGGGTTTAGCTTTGAGATTCAGACCTTAGGTGAAAAATGCCCGCCCGCCATCGAGTCCTGATAATAGGCAAGGGTGATAAACCCGGTAAAGAACAGGAATACCTTTTTGAAGCCAAGGGGTATCAAATAATTTCCAGCCCCACCTTCAAGAAGGCCATGGATACCATCTTCAATGATCCTCCGGACCTAATCCTCGTCATGGCTGATATGCAGGATAAGGTGGAATTAGAGATGCTTCAGGCTGTAAAAGGGGGCATATACTGTGCCCATATACCATTTATTATCGCCCTTTCCAGAGAAGCTATATCCACAGGCATCGAATGGGAACAATATCCGGTCGATGATTTTATCAGCAAACCTATTGATTATACAGAACTTTTTGCCAGGATGTCGCTGTGCTTTGAAAGGATGCAACGGGTCTTCGACAATAACCCTCTGACCAGATTGCCCGGCAATACCTCCATCTTAAAGACTATCCAGGCCGCCCTGGATGCGGGCGAAGAAGTAGCCATAGGCTATGTGGATATCGACAATTTCAAGCCGTATAACGACCGGTACGGCTTTTCGCGCGGGGATGAAGTAATTCGTATGGTAGCCATGTTGCTTACCAACATCCTGCGCGAGACAGATACCCGCAAGGTCTTTGCGGGCCATGTGGGCGGAGATGATTTTAGCTTCATGGTGCCTTCGGACCGGGCAACACGGGTCTGTGAAAAGATTATATCCAGCTTTGATGCCCTGGTGAAAAATTTAGTGGACAAAGATGATCTCAAGAGGAATTGTTTTGTGGCCAGGGACAGGCAGGGGAACGAACAGCATTTCCCGCTGCCCAGCCTCTCTATAGCCGTTGTTTCCAATCATAATAACCTCTTTCGCCATTATGGCGAGGTGGCTGAGGCCGCCACACAGATTAAAAAGCACCTCAAATCCATGGAAGGCAGCAACTACCTCATCGACCGCCGTAAGCCGTCCGAATAGGCATTTTCTGCTGACCGCAACATTATCCCATTAACGGCCTATAGGGGGCAATGCCGTTTAATCGTTCTTTGTAGGTTTTAATCCTTCGAGCATGGGCTTCAACTCCGGCAAACGCTCTTGGGCAACCTTCCAGATGGTCTTCAGGTCAACTCCCATGTAGTCGTGGATGAGAACGTCCCGCATGCCAGCCATTTTACTCCAGGGAATATCGGGATGTTTTTTTCTAAATGATGTCGGAATGTGTTTGGCTGCTTCGCCGAGGACTTCGAGACACCTGATCACGGCGTTGACCGTCTTCTTGTCCGCTGCAAACATTTCTTAAGACATTCCGTGGGTGAACTCCCCGGCGTCGGCAATAGCAGTTACAATATCATCGAGGTAATCGGAGATCTCCCGCCCTTTAGACATATTCGACCTCGGACAGGATACGTTTACCAATGGCCGGCTTGAGAGCGGACTCCATGACCAGATCAACCTTGATGCTGAGCTGGCTTTCGAGATATTCACGTAGGTCCAAAAAGTCGAAGAGGTCGATATCACGGTTGAACGTGACGAGTATGTCGATATCACTCCTCTTGCGCTGCTTTTCCCTAACATAGGAGCCAAACAAGCCGAGCCGTTGGACTCCGTAACGGGATTCCAACTCAGGCTTGCGGTTTCTGATGATTTTTATTATTTCTTTCTTTACCATAATCGCTTACCTGCAACATTATACGTTAAGGAGTGTGGGTTACACACACCTTCACTTTCGTCGTAAGATGATCCATTATTCTTTGTTGAATAAGATGAATCGGCACGGCATGATTATCAGTATGTGCCGTTAATCAGCTTTGATTAATATTCCCTTTTTATGTGGCCAATATAGGAGAATCTTTGTTGCATGTCAACGTGATTAGGATCAGGCCAGATGCTTTTTTACCGCTTGGAATCATCAACTTTCCCTGACTCAGCCTGATTGTTGCTGCCTCATCGACCGCCGTAAGCCGCCCGAATAGGCATTTTTTGCTGACCTCTCTCTTCAATTGTGAAACTCATACCACAGGCCTAAAAACACACCGTCCAAAAAGCCAAGACACTATGAATACCGCAATGTGTTGAGAAATAAAAAGTAAACTTTTCCCGATTGAGAAGCTAATATCGTTCTTTGTCTTATCGACCCTATCCAGTTAATATTTAAATAGATTTTTTCTTATTGTGTTATTAAACAAATTCTTATACGATTTCCCCTAATGCAGATCTCGACGAAAAAATCGAATCGATATAATCTATAATTTTAGGGGTAAGAATGAATGATCGACCAACACGACCACCGCTGATTAAAGAAGACCAAATAAAATTGCTGGAGATGCGGCGTAACTCTCAGCAATATTCCTATGATTTAGTCCAGAGATTGACCCTTTTCGTAATAAGCATTGAACTGATATTCTGTGGGTATATTTTACTTAACTCGGAAAAATTAGGTGCCGTAAAATTTTCAAGCTTGCTTTTCTTGTTGGCTGGATGTGCTGCGATATTTGGAATAATTTGGCGATTCTTTTACAATCAAACATATCATGATGCTGTACATGGAAAGACTGCAAAAATTAGAAAGTATTTAGCCAAATTACAAATAATTTCGTATTGTATCTATATTCTATTAACAGCAATCTTTTTAGTAAGTACAATCTTGGCTGGTTATTGCCATTTAAGGAATATAGAGAAAAACGCTGCCAATAAGAATTTGCACGTTGAAGAACTAACTGAACCGCCTAAAGAAAGCGGCGATATCGAAAAAAGATCAAAGGCAACTGTAGTTAAACAAAAACAAAATCCCCAACAGATATCTATTAATAAGAATACTGAAACTCAAAATAAAAGAATAACAGACAAGGAACCCTAACCTCGCTGCTGCAGGGGACGACGAAAAACCGTGCCGCCGCTGAGCAGCTCGTTCCCCCCTCCGCTTCGCGGCGGCTCAGCCCCGCGTTAGCCTTTTCCGCATAGCATTACGCATACATATTATTGCATTTTGCTACTTCCATGATAAGATGTAACCAAAGAATTCATAACCCAAAGTGACGGGGGTAATTTTTATGCCTACTCCGGTGAGAATATCAGACGAACTGATCAGCGAAGCAAAAAAATATAGCCGCATCGACCACAGATCCATAACCGGCCAAATCGAACACTGGGCGAAAATCGGCAAGTGTGCCGAGGAAAACCCGGACCTGACCTACAGCCTTATTAAAGAGATCCTAATAGGAATAGAAGAATTGGAGCAAGGCGACAAATCAGAATATGTATTCGGGCGATAGCAGATGAAAGTTTACCAGTCAAGGTCCTTCGAAAAAAGAGTCAAGCGATTTTCTGAAATCGAAAAGGGCGTATTAGATCAGGAACTCGAAAAGATAATGCAAAATCCGTCTGTTGGAGAAGAAAAGAAGGGCGATCTCCGTGGTGTTTATGTCCACAAATTCAAAATCAAGACGATTCAGTATCTGCTCTCGTACAGAATGGTTGGTAATGATCTGGAATTGATTATGATTGGTCCTCACGAAAATTATTATCGAGAATTGAAAAGCTATTTGAGAAGAAGATAACCGAGGCGAACAAATCATTTGACCGGACTCCGTACCAGCAAGAGGGATGTCCCGTCAACGCCTGTGTGTCAAAACAGGAATGAGAAGCCATGAACAACTACACCACAACACTGATCCTGCTCTGTTTCAGTAATGTCTTTATGACCCTTGCCTGGTATGGCCACCTCAAAAGCCTGAACCAAAGATCATGGCTTATTGCCGTATTTGTGAGTTGGGGGATCGCTTTTTTCGAATACCTCCTTCAGGTTCCCGCAAACCGAATTGGGCACCAAGTCATGACGGTCGGGCAGCTCAAGATTATGCAGGAGGTGGTTACGCTAACGGTTTTTGCGCCATTTTCTGTTCTTTATATGAGGGAGAAGCTATCCATGGACTACTTCTGGGCGGGTCTCTGTCTAATGGGAGCGGTATTCTTTATCTTTCGAAGCAAGATCATGGGCGCATAACTGGCGGGGTTAAAGTCCCCGATCCAGGTTTATTATTGACACAGGCGCTCGATGTACGTATATTATACGTATAAGGGAGGACTTTGATGCAAAAAAAATTGACCATAACCGTAGATGAGGAGGTTTATGAAGGTCTCCATAAGACCATCGGACCTCGCAAAATCAGCAAATTTGTAGAGGAATTGGTTCGCCCGCATGTAGTTCGCCCAAATCTCGAATTGGCATACTCCCAAATGTCAAAAGACAAAAAAAGAGAGGCGGAAGCCCTGGATTGGGCAGAAACGACATTTAAGGACATAGCGCATGAAAAGAGGTGAGGTCTGGTGGGTTAATTTTGACCCCTCTGCTGGCGGCGAAATTAAGAAAAAAAGGCCTGCCGTGATCGTTAGCAATGATGCATCAAACAAGTTCCTCAATCGAGTTCAGGTGGTTCCTCTAACCAGCAAGACAGATCGTCTTTATCCAAGTGAGGCGCTGATTTTATTTGACGGCAAAGAAAGTAAGGCCATGGCCGATCAGTTAGCAACTGTAAGCAAGTCGCGACTATTTAAACACGCAAGTTTTATTTCAGAAGAAGATATGCTTCGGATAAGCGAGGCGATTAAAATCCAACTGAATATTTACTGAAGGCGGGCTAAAAGCAAATCCAGCGGACACGGTAATCTGTGCGGCTGATTTAGGTCGTTTAGCCTGCTACGAGATCACCTTTATCATCCACATGCTTCCCTACAGTTTTCTACAATTGACTTGACAGGTAGGGAATGTACAGCGTAAATTTGTAGCTATTAAAACTATTTTGTGGAGTAAAAGAAGCGCCCATGAAAACAGAAGAGTTGAAGGACAAGATACGTGCCGCCGCAGTAAACAACCGTATAGCCTGCGCAGTGGCCTGTAAATTGGCCGAAGAGGCCGGTGTGTCACCCGTAGAAGTCGGCAGGCTCATAGACGAACTCAATATAAAGATTGTACGATGTCAACTGGGGTGTTTTTAGGTCATGGCCTTTCTCTTCGGCCCGGTTTCTTCCCGCCGCCTTGGTCTTTCCCTGGGTATTGATTTACTTCCGCCCAAGATATGCACCTTTGATTGCATCTATTGTGAGATTGGCCGGACTACGCTCCGTACCGCCAGGCGGAAGGAATATGTCCCAACCTCCGGGGTTTTAAAAGAGGCTGAAAACTACTTACAGTCCAAGGCAGCAAAAATAGACTACGTGACGGTTACGGCCTCCGGGGAGCCGACTCTTCATAGTAAGGTAGGAGACATAGTCTCCAGGCTGAAAGATGTATCACCTAAACCGGTGGCGGTAATAACCAACAGCTCTCTTCTCCATCTCCCGGAGGTACGACAGGCGCTGCTTAAGGCAGACGTTATCCTGCCTTCGCTGGATGCGGTAAGACCGGATACTTTTCGTCGTATCAACCGGCCTATCCGCTCCATCCGCATAGAAGAGATTATCAGCGGACTTAAAGACCTCCGCCAGGAATATACGGGGCAGATCTGGCTGGAAATACTCTTTGTGCAGGGCATCAATGACCGCCCGGAAGAGGTAGAGGAAATGCGGGAGGCTCTCCAGGCCATTCAGCCGGACCGCATCCAATTGAACACCGTGGATCGACCGCCGGCTGAAGACTATGCCGCACCCTTAAGCAGCGCCCGGCTGGAAACCATCAGGGAAGTCTTGGGAGAAAGGGCGGAGGTTATTGTTGACTTTAAGCGCCGTATTCAACAAGGATTCCGTCCCATTGTGGAAAGTGAAATCCTGGCTATGCTGGCCAGAAGGCCCTGCACGGCAGAGGATATTTCCGGCTTGTTGAATGTCTCACCGGATGAGATCTCAGCCGTTATGGAGTCTTTAATCAAGAAGCATAGGGCACAATATAAGACATATGACCAGCGCGTCTTTTATATCATCCCTGAGCTTACCCTCGAGTTAGGGAGGAAACGCTTATGAGTGATAAACTACACTTAGGAGTAGATGTCGGGTCAGCCAGCGCAAATACGGTTATCATGAATGATGATAAAGAGGTTCTCCTGGAGGAATATACCCGGACCAAGGGACAACCTCTGGAAACGGTGGCCCGTGTATTAACCGGCGTGTTTTCCCGCTTTCCTGTGGAGAGCATAAAGACCGTTTCGTTTACCGGATCAGGCGGCGGCCTCATGGCCAAACTGTTAGGAGCTAACTTTACCAATGAAATTATTGCCCAGGCCCGGGCCATATCCTTTTACCATCCGGAGGTACGAACGGTAATCGAGATGGGCGGCGAGGATTCCAAACTGATTCTCCTGAAGAACTCGACTGCCGGCATGGAAATAGAAGACTTTGCCATGAACACCCTTTGTGCGGCGGGTACAGGGTCTTTCCTGGATCAACAGGCCTCGCGGCTCGGCCTGTCTATTGAGGAGTTCAGCCGCCTCGCACTGGAATCAAAGGCCCCACCACGCATTGCCGGCCGTTGCAGTGTTTTTGCCAAATCCGATATGATACATCTGCAGCAGGAAGCCACGCCGGTGTACGACATTGTCGCCGGCCTCTGCTACGCTATGGCCCGTAACCTGAAGGGTAACATCGGCAAGGGCAAGAAATTTCATAAGCCTATCTCCTTTCAGGGTGGGGTGGCCGCAAATCTGGGTGTGCGCCGGGCCTTTACGGACATCCTGGGACTTGAAAAAGGAGAGCTGATCATACCCCGGCACTTCCTCTCCATGGGCGCGGTGGGCGCCATCCTCCTGACGCTGGAAGACCCGGCTTATGTACATAAATTCCAGGGCCTGGAACCGCTTCTCAGGTTTATAGAGGAGAGAAAAACGGATATCCGGTATCATAATCCGTTACGCCTGGCCGACCCGGAACATAAGGTGCCCGCAGGACACATCTATAAGGATCCGGAAGTCCAAAAAATCAAGGCGTTTCTGGGAATAGATGTGGGGTCCATAAGCACCAATGTAGTAGCGATCGATGAAGAGAGGCGGGTTCTGGCCAAACGCTACCTCATGACGGCCGGCCGGCCGCTCGATGCCGTCAAGCAGGGCCTGAAGGAGATAGGAGAGGAGATCGGCGACCGGTTGGAGATTATCGGGGCCGGGACCACGGGGTCCGGGCGCTATCTCACCGGCGACTTTGTCGGAGCGGATATCGTCGTCAATGAAATCACTGCGCAGGCCACGGCGGCCGCTGATATTGATCCACAGGTGGATACTATTTTTGAAATAGGCGGGCAGGATTCAAAATATATAAGCCTGCAAAACGGCGCCATCGTTGACTTCCAGATGAACAAGGTCTGTGCGGCGGGAACCGGCTCTTTTCTGGAAGAACAGGCCGAGCAGTTGGGTATCTCCATCCGGGATGACTTTGGCGGGCTCGCCCTCAAATCCTTAACGCCTGTCCCCTTAGGGGAACGCTGTACGGTCTTTATGAAATCCGATCTGGTACACTATCAACAAGGGGGCGCCTCCAGGGCTGATCTGGTAGCCGGTCTCTCCTACGCCATAGTACAAAACTATCTGAATAAGGTCGTGGAAGACAGGAAAATCGGCCAACGCATCTTTTATCAGGGCGGAACCGCGGCCAACCTGGGCATTGTGGCCGCCTTTGAAGGTGTCCTGGACCGGGAGATTACCGTTCCCGAGCACCATGAGGTAACCGGGGCTATAGGCGTAGCTATCCTGGCCCAGAGGGAACGAACCTGGGAGAAAAGCCGATTCAAGGGCTTTATGCTGAGCGAACGAAACTATACCACAGAATCTTTCGAGTGTGCTGGCTGCCCGAACCACTGCGAGATCAAAAAGGTATCTATTGAAGGTGAACGTCCGCTATTCTACGGCAGCCGCTGCGAAAAATATGATGTGGACCAGCGGTCGGATAAAGGCGCGCACCTCCCGGACCTGTTTAAAGAGAGGGATGAATGGCTCTTTAAATCCGGCGAGGGAGTATCTAAGGCGGGTAACCGGGGCCGGGTGGGTATCCCGCGCACCCTCTATATGTATGAACTTTTTCCGTATTGGCAGGCCTTTTTCTCGGCCCTGGGCTTTACTGTAGTCCTGTCCGAACCCACACATAAACAGATGATACACAAAGGCCTGGAGCAGATTGTGTCTGAGACCTGTTACCCTATAAAGGTAGCCCACGGGCACGTCCTCAATCTTATAGAAAAAGGCGTTGATTTTCTCTTCTTGCCCAGCATTATAGAGATGAAACCGAAAGAAGACCCCTTCGACCATGGGTTTGTCTGCCCGTACAACCAGGCCCTGCCCTATATTATGCAGTCGGCTATCGACTTTAGCAGGCAAAATATACGGGTCTTACAGCCGGTATTGCGATTTGGACGGGAGAGTAAAGATGTCAGCCGGATATTGCGCAAGATGGCTGCCGACCTGGGGATTTCTCCTTTCGCGGTATCCCGGGCCTGTCGTGCGGCAGAAGAGGCCCAGGCCGAGTTCTACCGCCGCCTCGAAATGCGCGGGCGGGAAGTCCTTAATTCCCTTGCCCCCGATGAAAAGGCCGTGGTCATAATCGGGCGTCCTTATACGGCATACGATCCGGGGATTAACCTCAATATCGCGCGTAAACTGAAAAAGTTGGGAGTCCTGGCCATACCCATGGATTTCCTCCCTACAGACGATATAGATGTGGAATCAGCCCGGTTTATGTACTGGCGATACGGACAAAGAATCATTACTGCCGCGGAGTTAATTCGGGAAAACCCCAACCTTTTTGCCGTATGCCTGACCTATTTTGCCTGTGGTCCGGATTCCTTTATCCTTCCCTTCTTTAGGGAAAGACTGCGCGGCAAGCCGTATCTGGAAATAGAGATAGATGAACATAGCGCCGATGCCGGCGCATTGACCCGCCTGGAGGCTTATCTGGACAGCCTGAAGTGCGTAACACCCGGGCCTGCTAAAAAGGCGCCTTCTGTAATTCGAAAAGCCGGGCTGGAATGGCGGAAGATTTATCTTCCACCGATGGCCGACCACGCCTATGCCATAGCCGCTGCATTTGAGGCCTGCGGAGTAGAATCCGAGGTTTTACCGGAGTCTGACGAGGAGACCTTGCAGTTGGGGCGCAAGTTAACCTCCAGCAAGGAATGTTATCCCTTCATCCTCACCACCGGGGACATGGCAAAGATGGTGCAGCGCCCGGGTTTTGACCCGGACCATTCGGCCTTTTTCATGCCATCCGGAAACGGCCCTTGCCGTTTTGGCCAGTATCATCGGTTCCACCGTATGATTTTGGACTCTCTGGGGTTTCCTCAGGTGCCCATTTTTGCGCCCAATCAAGACGAGAGCTTTTATGACCGGCTGGGCATGGTTGGCGGTAATTTCACCCGCCTGGGATGGCAAGGCATGGTAGCTGTTGACCTTTTAGAAAAGAAACTGCGGGAAACCCGGCCATACGAAAAGCGAAAGGGACAGGCCGAGTCGGTCTATCAACATGCGCTTGGTCAGGTCTGCCGGGCTATAAAGGAAAGAAAAAATCTCACCCCGGTCTTGCGTCAGGCGCGGAAGGATTTTGAGGGTGTGGCCTTAAAT
>DSAQ01000129.1 GCA_011046395.1 Pseudomonadota bacterium | reverse complement strand
CATGTTGATGTTGCATATGTTTTCTATCACGGGACAACATGAAAGTCAAGACAAAAATGCAATAAAATAATATTATTTCAAATACTTAAGCTAAAAACGACTTTTTACGAAACCATCAACTTTGACCTTTGAAAATTTATGACCACGATTTATCCGCTGTTTTGCGTACGGCGCCAATAAATTTAAGGAAGAGGGAAGGAATGGCTGGGAATACATTCGGTAAGGTGTTTCGGATTACGACGTGGGGGGAATCCCATGGCCGCGCTCTGGGGGTAGTCATAGACGGCTGTCCTCCTCGCATCCCTCTGAGCGAGGCGGATATACAGGCCGATCTGGAGCAGCGTCGGCCGGGAAAGGCCGGGGCGGTTGCGACTACCAGGCGTAAGGAACCGGACGTGGTAGAGATTTTATCCGGTGTCTTTGCAGGGAAGACCACGGGAACGCCGATTTCACTTATTATCTTTAACCGTGATGTGGACACCTCAGCCTATGAGCCTATCAAAGACCTTTTTCGTCCGGGGCATGGAGATTATACGTACCTTAAGAAATATGGTATCCGTGATAACCGGGGGGGCGGACGGGCCTCCGGACGGGAGACCGTGGGCAGAGTGGCGGCCGGCGCTGTAGCGCGCAAGCTTCTGGAGCGGGAGGGGATAAGGGTCATAGCCTATACCCTGGAACTGGGCGGCGTGCGTGTGAAAAAGATCGATTTGGCTGCGGCCGAGGAGAACTCCCTCTTTTGTCCGGATCCAGAGGCGGCGCTGCGGATGGAGGAACGTATAAAAGAGGTGCGTGCCCAGGGAGATAGTCTGGGCGGCATCGTGGAGATAGTGGCCAAGGGTTGCCCGGTTGGTCTTGGCGAGCCGGTCTTTGACAAGCTGGACGGTGATCTGGCCAGGGCTATGATGAGTATCGGGGCCGTCAAGGGCGTGGAGATCGGCTCTGGTTTTGAGGCCGCACGCCGCCCCGGCTCACAGAATAACGACCCTATCCTGCCACACGGTTTTGCTAGCAATAATGCCGGGGGCATATTGGCCGGCATCTCAAATGGGGATGACATAGTCGTGCGGGTGGCGGTAAAACCCATCCCATCCATTGCCAGGCCCCAGCAGACCGTAAATATTAACATGGAGCCACGGGAGATAACGGTCGGCGGCCGGCATGATATCTCGGCCATCCCAAGGATCGTTCCGGTTTGTGCGGCCATGATGCGGCTCACCCTGGCGGATCATCTCCTGCGGCAGAGGGCCATCAGCTTCCATGGATAAGAAGTCCATTACCATCGGCCTGGTCGGCGGCAGCGGAAAGATGGGGCAATGGTTTAGGCGTTTTTTTACTGCAGCCGGCTATAGCGTGGAGATAGCCGGTCGAAAAACCGCCTTGACCCCGGTTGAACTGGCCAGGAAGAGCCGGGTCCTTGTTGTCACTGTGCCTATTGCTGTGACCTGCGCTACCATCAAAGAATTGGGTCCATATCTGGCGAAAGACGCCCTGATCATGGACCTGACCTCTCTCAAGAAGGAACCGGTGGAGGCCATGCTTAAGTATTCTGGGGCTGAAGTCATCGGCACCCACCCATTATTCGGGCCGCGGGAAAGGTCGCTGAAAGGCAAAAATATTGTACTCTGTCCGGCCCGGGGCCAAAGATGGCTGCCCTGGTTAAAAGACCTCTTTCAGTCTTACGGCGGCCATTTAGAAATAATGTCCCCGGATGAGCACGACCGGGCTATGGGCATTGTGCAAGGACTTGTTCATACGGCGCACATGGCTATGGGTATGACCGTTGCCGGGAGCAAATTCCCTCTTTCTACCCTTGGTAGTGTAGCTACACCCAACTTCAAAAAGAAATTGCAACAAGTACGACGTCTGTTTAGCCAGGATCCTACCCTCTATGCCCAGATGCTTTTTTACAATCCCTACGTCCTGCCGATACTTGAGTCCTATATGGACGATTTGCACCGCCTAGTCTCGGCTGTTCGAGAGAAAGAAACCGCAGCTGTCGAGAAGGTCTTTGCCGGGGTTCGCCTCTATATCAAAAGCGGAAAATAGCGAGCCATTCTTTAATTGGATTCCCAACTTGTTAAAGAGCATTCTCATAATGCCATGATCTTATTGATAATTTTGCATTTCTTAAGGGAATCCCTTAGTCTCTTCGCTTCACGGCTTACGCAGCGACCCTTTCGGGACTCGCAGGTGGGGAATACATACCCCTTCCAGCCACTAAAGGGCTGGCTTTCCCCTTCCTGCTCGCCCTCGATGGGTACCCCGCTGCTCCAGCAAGTTTCGCTCAGAAACATAGGGGTTCCCTGAAAAATTGGGAAACTCCAGTCCGTTAATTGCCGTTACCTATCTGGTGCAAAAAGCAACTCAACGTCATCAAGAATTGCACTATTGCAACTTTCCCATGACCCCAGCCCATCCTATAAATTCAGCAATTAAGGGATGTTAGATAATTTTTTGTGCGAAAATATATTGGCACGTTTTATGCTTTACAGGTATGTTTAACTTGCTAATTAGTCATCTCTTAGACGGTCTTTATGAGGAGGATATACTTATGGCAGTACCTGCAACTAAATTAAAAAAATGGGGAGAGATTATTGACGAGGGATTGGAAAAAGGAGTAGCCAGGCTTACCTATGAGAAGATAGAGCAGGTCATCAACCAGGTGCTAAAGGGGGAGACCGGGGCGCGCATGAAGGTCTATGTGGATACCTGTATCCACTGTGGATTATGTTCCACCGCCTGTCATCAGTATCTTTCTAATAATGGCGATCCCGAATTTTCTCCGGTAGCAAAGGTCAAACGGACCATGTGGGAGATGCTCGATAAAAAAGGAAAGGTCAGCCCGGCGTTTATAAAAAGGGCCGCTGAGATTGCCTCTACTGAATGTAACGTCTGTCGGCGTTGCAGTATGTATTGTCCCTATGGTATTGATATAGCTTATATTATGTCTGTAGTGCGAAGGATTTGTCACTTGCTGGGGGTTACGCCCCTCTATCTTCAGGACACAGCGCATAGCCATGCCGTCACCATGAATCAGATGTGGGTGAAAGAGGATGAGTGGGCAGATACCTTGCAGTGGCAGGAGGGGGAGGCCCAGGGGGAAGTGCCGAGTGTCCGTATCCCCCTTGATAAAGAAGGGGCGGATATCATGTATTCGGTCATCGGTCCGGAACCGAAGTTTTTGGCCCACCTTCTCTACAACGCGGCCGTTATTATGACTGTAGCCGGCGAAAATTGGACCATGTCTTCTTTGCCTGGCTGGGACAACAGCGATATGGCCATGTACAGCGGTGATAACGAGGTGATGGGGCGGGTTAAAAGGGCCCATTTTGAAAAAGCCGCCGAGTTGAAAGTAAAGAGGATTGTTATGGGCGAATGTGGTCATGCCTTTCGCTCCGTCTATGACGTGGGCAACCGGTGGCTGGGTTGGAAGATGCCGCCTATCCCGATTGTTCATGCTATCGAGTGGTATTATGACCTGATTAAAGACGGCCGGATAAAGATAGCCAGAAAATTCGAAGAGCCGGTTACCCTGCACGATCCGTGTAACGTCATACGAGGGCGGGGGTTACACGAGATGGCAAGGTATGTTATCAAGGCCACCTGCAAAAATTTCATAGAGATGTATCCCAACCGGGAACACAATTATTGCTGTAACGCCGGGGGTGGGGTTATCAACTGTGGCCCCCCCTGGAAGACAAAGCGGGTAGTGTCCAATAAGATAAAGGCCGAACAACTCGCTGCCACCGGTGCAAAGGTTTTAATTTCCCCCTGTCACAACTGCCACTCGGGGCTGGAAGACATCGTTAGTTACTATAAATTAGGGATGCACGTCGTTTTTATCAGCGAGATACTGATGAAGACCATGGAAATTCCGGATTCATTGCGAGCCTAAGGCGTTTTTGGCTCGACTAAATATGAATTAGACAACGGCTCATTAGAGATAATGGGCCGTTGTTGTTTGAACCCAAAGCCAGGATACCGTTTTATTGGCCTGCCATAAAAAAAGAACTTGACCACAGCAATTAAGACATGCTAGATAGATATGAATCCTTATTCATCTTGTTATGTTTTTTGATGAAGGGTCGATCTTCGTCATGAATGGGTGAGTGATTGCTCTTTAGCATTAAGACTGGCAGTCTGAGTGAATATGAATAACATGAGGCCAGCCGTCTCATGCAATAAGGTTAGCTCTAGATGTTTGAAAAGGAGGCGGTACAATGTCCGAATCAAAAAAGTGGGATTGGGATACGAGCGAAGAACTGATCGCGACTCCCAGTGAATGGAAGACTAAATTTGCCCGGGTGCAAGAGCCGTATGTCAGCCCTGACGGTAAAAAAGTCGCGGCCATAGCAAGAAATGAGGATGGAACTTATACGGCCTGCGTAAATGGAGAGGCCTGGGAGAACACCTATGAAAACATGTGGAACCTGAGATTTGGTCCTGATGGCCGGTTGACGGCTATAGTCTCAGAGGCTGGTGAGTGGACGTTAGCTGTAGATGGTGTGCCCTGGGAGAATAAGTTTGCCTATGTATGGGATACCAAGTTCAACGAAGATGGTCAGACCATAGCGGTTAAAATCCAGCAGGATACGCGGTATGGATTGGCGGTGAATGACCAGCCGTGGGAGAATTTGTTTGAGCATATCGGCAAGTACGTCATGACGCCGGATGGGCAGTATATGGCCGCGGCAGTACAGGCAGTGCCGCTGGGACAGGCCGAGGTTTTTAAGTTTAAGGATGAAGGTACCTGGACGGTAGCCGTGAACGGCAATGCCTGGGAGAAGATTTTTACCAATGTCTGGGGCCTTGATTGCAGCCCGGATGGAAAGCACGTGGCAGCCGAGGTCAGGATGGGCCTTTACGATTACACCATCGCCATGGACGGAGAGATGTGGCCGGAGAAATTCAATTGTGTCTGGGAGCCGGTATTCCGGCCCAAGACGAGTGAAGCGCTGGCCACCGCACCTGTAAGAGCGGCCGGCAAATGGACACTGGCCGTTAACGGCAAACCCGTCTGGGACAGTAAATTCGTGCAGTGCTGGCATCAGACGTACAGCCCGGACGGCAGAAAACTGGCGGCCATTGTGGCCCCGTCTTTTGGACAATGGACGGTAGCTATTGACGGCAAACTGTGGGCAACCACATTTAATGAATTGGTTACGGATCTCACCTTCAGCCCGGACGGCAATCGTTTGGCGGCCATTGCCAAGGACGACGGTCACTGGAAGATAGTGGTGGATGGTACGCCCTGGCCGGCGATGTACGATATGGTATGGCCGCCGGTATTCAGTCCCGATGGTAGTAAGGTGGCGTCCAAGGTAGAGAAAGGCGGCAAATATACGATTGCGTTGAATGGAAAGCCCTGGCGTGAATGCGAGGCCCTCTGGAATCCGGTCTTCAGCCCGGACGGAAAGAAGGTCCTGGTTCGATGCATAGAGGATGGCAAATACTATCGTCGTATCGTGCCGATATCAGAATTTTAGGTAAAGGGGGGAAATATAATGCAGGGTATTTATGAGTTTGTGCGGGGTCCGCTACTGTGGTTAACCTTTATCGTTTTCATCGGAGGCAGCCTGTATAGGCTGATTTCTATGTATTATCTACTCAAAAAGAAAGAGCGTTGGGTATTTAACTACATGAGTCTCAAATATAGCCTGCGCTCCATCCTGCACTGGATTATACCTTTTGCCAGCGCAAATATGAGGCAGCGACCGATAATGACCGTTATGTCCTTTGTCTTTCATATCTGTCTCCTGGTGACACCTGTTTTTCTCCTTTCCCATATTGTCCTCTGGGATGAATCGTGGAACCTGAGCTGGTGGGCGCTGCCGGATTGGATCGCCGACATCATGGCCCTTGTGGTCATTGGCGCCTGCGTTTTTTTCGCTTTCCGGAGACAGATACTTCCCGAGGTGAAATACGTAACTTCTGTCGCGGATTACGCGATACTGGCTATTACCGCCGCTCCGTTTATCACCGGCTTCCTGGCTTACCACCAGTGGATTGAGTACAGGACTATGCTCATTCTGCATATCCTGGCTGGAGAAGCTATGCTGGTGGCCATTCCCTTCACCCGGTTGATCCACATGTTCTATTTCTGGTTTACCAGGGCCTATACGGGTTCTGAATTCGGCGGCGTACGGCACGCCAGAGATTGGTAATTCGCGCTTCTACTTTGTGGAGGTCTTAAAAGGAGGATATACTCATGGCAGTACCTGCAACCAAGTTAAAGGAAAAAAAAGAGATAATAGATGTAGGCCTGGAGGAAGGGGCGGCGAGGCTTACGTATGAAAGGATAGAACAGGTCATAAACCGCGTGATTACGGCGGAGATGGCCGCCCGCATGAAGGTCTATGTGGATACCTGTATCCACTGCGGCCTGTGCTCCACGGCCTGTCATTATTACCTTTCCCACGGGACTCCCGAATGGGCGCCGGTAGGTAAGGTCAAACAGACCATGTGGGAAATACTGGAGAAGAAAGGCAAGGTCAGCCCGGAGTTTATAAAGAGGGCCTCGATAATTGCCTCTACGGAGTGTAATGTATGCCGGCGCTGCAGTATGTATTGTCCCTATGGTATAGATGTAGCCTACATCATGGCCACGGTGCGGCGCATCTGCCATCTGTTGGGGGTGACGCCGCAATATATCCAGGATACGGCCCACAGCCACTCCGCGACCATGAACCAGATGTGGGTGAAAGAGGATGAGTGGATAGACACCCTCCAGTGGCAGGAAGGAGAGGCCCAGGCCGAGATGCCCAGCCTCCGTATCGCTCTCGACAAAGAGGGCGCGGACATCATGTATTCGGTCATCGGCCCTGAGCCCAAATTCCGTGCCCAGCTCATATATCAGGCCGCGATCCTCATGACCGCAGCCGGAGTAGACTGGACTATGCCGGCCAGTCCGGGTTGGGATAACAGCGATATGGCCATGTTTACCGGCGACTTTGAAATGATGGGCCGCATCAAAAGGACCCACTTTGAGACCGCTGCCAAGCTGAGGGTAAAAAAGATCGTCATGGGTGAATGCGGTCACGCCTTCCGTTCGGTTTATGACGTGGGCAACCGCTGGCTGGGTTGGAAGATGCCGCCCATCCCGGTCATCCATGCCACGCAGTTCTATTATGAGCTGCTCAAGGAGGGTAAGATCAAGATAGCGAGAAAGCTCAAGGAGCCGGTTACCCTGCATGACCCGTGTAATATCGTCCGGGGACGCGGGCTCCATGAGATGATGCGTTATTTAGTCAATGCTACCTGTGAGAATTTTGTAGAGATGTATCCCAACCGGGAACAGAACCATTGTTGTTGCGCCGGTGGAGGCGTAATTAACTGTGGCCCGCCCTGGAAGACCAAACGTGTCGAGTCCAACAGTATCAAGGCAGAACAGTTGGCGGCTACGGGGGTGCACATTTGCATCGCTCCCTGCCATAACTGTCACGGAGGACTGGAGGATATCATTAATACCTATAAACTGAATATGCACACCATGTTCTTTATCGATGTGCTGATGAAGACTATGGAGATCCCGGATGCATTGAAGGCGTAGCGGCCTGTTTGCTAAAGTGCAGGCACAAAAAATAGCCCATCTTTGGATGGGCTATTTTTTTCTGTAAATTAACAGGCAGGATTTGCAAATCAATAAAATAAGAGCTAATTTAATATCATGCCGTTCCAAAAACAACCGGATTGCAAACACGAGATTATCTTAGACAGCATAGCGGATGGTGTATTTACCGTAGATCTGGAATGGAAGATTACCTCCTTCAATTGTGCGGCTGAGAAGATTACCGGCATACCAAGAGAAGGGGCCCTGGGCCGCTTATGCAGCGATGTCTTTCGGGCCAATATATGCGAGACGGATTGCGCTTTAAAAAAAACTATGCTGACCAAGAGGCAACTAATCAATAAGCCTGTCTATATAATAAACAACCGCGGTAAAAAGATTCCAATAAGCGTCAGCACGGCTGTATTCAAAGATGAACGCGGGAAGATCATAGGCGGTGTGGAGACCTTCCGGGACCTTTCTATGGTTGAGGAGCTGCGGAAGGAATTGACCAAACGTCACCGTCTGGACGACATTATCAGCAAAAATCACGAGATGCAGAAGATTTTTGCCATCCTGCCGGAAATAGCCGCCAGTGAAAGCACCGTCCTTATCGAAGGCCCCAGCGGCTCCGGCAAGGAACTCTTTGCCAAGGCCATTCATAATCTAAGTCAGCGCCGCAAAAGGCCGTTTGTCGCGGTAAACTGTGCTGCGATGCCGGATACACTTTTGGAATCGGAGCTTTTTGGTTACGTGGCCGGGGCCTTTACCGATGCCAAGAAGAATAAGCCGGGCAGATTTGCCCTGGCCCAGGGGGGAACCATCTTCCTGGATGAAATCAGCGACATTTCTCCGGCCCTTCAGATTCGGCTCTTGCGGGTCCTGCAGGAAAAGGAATTTGAACCCCTGGGGGGTACAAGACCAATTAAGGCCGATGTGCGTGTGTTGGTCTCCACCAACAAAAGCCTGGAAGTCCTGGTGAAAGAAGGAAGATTTCGGGAGGATCTCTACTACCGCATCAACGTGATGAAGATCATCCTGCCGCCACTTTTGGAACGGAAAGAGGATATACCCCTCTTGATTGACCACATAATCGATCGTTTTAACCGGTTACGAGGAAAGGATATCTCCGGGGTGTCGGAAGAGACATTAGTCATCCTTATGCATCATGATTATCCCGGAAATGTTCGCGAACTGGAAAACATAATTGAACATGCCTTTATACTTTGCAAGTCTGGACTTATTAACCCAAGCCACTTGCCCTCCTGTCTCATACCAAAAGAGTCGGGCCAAATGTTCGCCCAGGTCGAAGATACGCCTGGGCGTGCGAATCTGTCCGCCCCAGCGGATCTGCCTATGGCACGACCTACGGCACGACCGGTAAGGGCCAGTTTAACTGCCATGGAACGCCGGTTCATTTATGAGACCCTTATGAGTAACAATTGGAACCGGTTGGCCACAGCCCGGGAGCTTGGCATCAATAAAACCACATTATGGCGTAAAATGAAGAAGCTGAATATCAGCGCGCCGAAGCCGGATCAGAGGTGATCGTTATGGAGAGATTCCGTAATTATGTGGGCAAAACTGTTGTCCTGGAGAAGGTTAGGGAGGCAGTGGCGCAAAATGCCTACGGGCTGGCCGGCCGGTACCTGCCCGATCCACCGGAAGATTTTGATGAATTTGAGTTTATCACTGATTGGGATGGAGAAAATAAACTGGCGTTGATGGTGACCGTGGAGATGATGAAGGTTAAAAGAATATTTTTTGGGATATCGGCCCCTGAGAATCCCGATGTGGTTAGAGGCTTATCCGATACAGAGCTGAAAGAACTCCTGGAGAAAAAAGGGGACGTATTCGTAAGCTTTTTTGATCATATTACTCGAGGCTAGCCCGGCTGCCTGCCAGGATCAGGCTGGACTCCAATTCCTGTTCGTCTCTTATTTGTCTTGTTAGCCCCACGGTTTCCAGTAACTCCAGGGTGATATGAATCGCACCGGCAATAAGTGGGTAGCAAACCTCAGTTGGTATTTTTGAGGTATCATGATCCAGGATATCGGCGCACGTATTCCCCGGATATTTGCCGATTAATTCATTAAATCGGGCCTCCATCTCTTCGATCAACAGATAAACGCCTCTATCTATCTTATCCACGGCAGCAAAGGTTAAGAGACAGCCCGCTCCGGTCAGGGCGCCGCAGGTTACCCCTTGAAAGCCCATGGCCCCAACCAGTCCGCCGGCGGCCTTGACCACATCATGGCTGTAGATGCCCAGTTCGCCGAGGCCGATATCAATAACGATCTGGCTACACAAAAGACCCCGTGCTGCCGCCCTTTTTACCTCTTCGTGAATATATGCAAGTGATGGCATAACCGTTTTTCTACCCACTTCTTGTGACGCTCCATTTTGCCGGCATGAATCAACGAGATTAGACGGTTACATATAATGGATGACATTGTCTCGGTCAAGCTTTTTTGTCGCAGCTCTTAAGGCTGAATTTATCGTAACACTTTAGCCCTATGAAACAATATGGCAGCCCGCCTGTTCAGGAGGGGAATTCTCGTAAGTTGACGGGGGATTGGAATACTGAAGTGTTGGGTTCCGGAAATTGTTCCAAGTTCACGGT
>DSAQ01000005.1 GCA_011046395.1 Pseudomonadota bacterium | reverse complement strand
GCTAAAGCAAAAGCAAGAGGCTATAGGACATTCAAAAACCTCAGGACAATAATCTATATGCTTACAGGGAAATTGGACTACAGCAAAGTTGGGTTACCCACTTGAAATGAGAAAGAACCTAAAAAATATTATAAGGAGGGAGCCATGTCTATAAAAGCGTATGTACTTATCAACACGGCTATAGGCAAGACCGCTGAGGTGGCGAAGACCGTTTCCAGGATAAAAGGCGTTAAAAAGCTGGATGTCATAATGGGGCCGTATGATATTATTATTGAGGTTGAGGCCAAGGATCACGATGAACTCTCGGACGTGGTTCTTACCAAGATACAGACCATAAAGGCCATACGCCACACTATGACCTGCCCGGTGGTAAAGATGCAGGAAGAGAAAAAGGCCGGGAAGGGAAAGTCTGTCAAGGCATAGTTTTCAGATATGCAAAACCAAATGGCTAACCGTTACATATCCAGGACAGCCGGAGCGGCTGTCTTACCCCATAATTGCTCGTTTGGCACTGGCAGCCTGCCAAAGACGGATCGCCCGGTCACGCTATTTAAGGAGCGAACTGCCGGATATTTCTGCTCCATCATGGTTTGTCTCATCTTGATTTTTGGGGTTACCACCGGAGCCTTTGCCCTTACGACAGAGGAAATCATAAAACTAAAAAAAGCCGGGGTAAGTGACGAGACCATCCAGCTTCTCATTAAGACCGAGCACGAGGAGCGGGAAAGGCATAGGAGATATGACCCGGCGCGTATGGTGGGTTCTAAGGAGATTACCTTGCCCGATG
The DNA here is from genome assembly GCA_011046395.1 of Pseudomonadota bacterium. Taxonomy (GTDB): domain Bacteria; phylum Desulfobacterota; class QYQD01; order QYQD01; family QYQD01; genus QYQD01. The sequence continues at coordinate 9,470 of DSAQ01000005.1, read as the reverse complement.
GGCGAAAACAGATCATCTATTATAGTGTTACAGATCCTGTGGAGGCGGAAAGACAACGTAAAGAAGAAGAGGAAAAATTAGAGAAGTCCTGGGATGTTCTGAAACATTTGATTATTGACCAGAGAATGAATAACTAAATGCAACACCGCCGTCTGGCCTCGGCATTGTCCAGCCGCAACCAGTGCCCCCTTGACTTATACCACCAGGTCTGTCCATCAAACTTGGCAGCCAATGTGCCGTGGAACCGCATCATTTTTTTGACCTGCTCTACGGAATAAGGATTACAATAGGTTCCACTGGTCACTCCGTCGGGACGGGCAGCCGCAAAAACCAGCCCCGCTGTCAGGGCTATTATCAGCAGAAGAATCCATTTCTGAATAGATGATTTCCGTTCCATGAGGCGAATTTCTACCCGAATAGGGATGTGTGTGTCAAGGTGTTTTTGCATATCTTATTGATAATAAAAGGGAAAAATAACTATTTCCCTGCTTCCTCTGTGGCCTTGCGACTTCTGGCCGGTTTAAAACTTGACAACGTATTTTAAGGCTTATATATACTCAAGCTGGAAGTGGATAGCTCTCTGGTGAGGCTCCCGGACTTCAAATCCGGTGCGGGGGGTTAGTAGCCTCTCGGGTGGGTTCGATTCCCATGCACTTCCGCCAATATAACACCTGAATAAGGGCCGCCTTTTTATCTCTCGCGCCTTTGAGTGCCGGATTTTTCTCCGCTACTTGACAGGTATGTAAATATATGTTTAAGTAATCAACTTTTAATAAGGCATTAAATTGTCTTTTATTCCAATTAGATAGATATGGAGATGGACTCATGAAGAGAACATTTCAACCCAGTAACATTAGACGTAAGAGGACGCATGGGTTCTTAAGTAAGATGAGAACACGAGCCGGGAGAGCCGTAATCAACAGGAGAAGGGCTAAGGGGCGAAAGCGCCTTACGGTATAGCGGCCCTAAGGTTAACTGAGAAAATCATTAGTGGCGTATCAAAAGATATGGGAGGGTATGCGCTCAAGAAGGTTGACAGGGTACGCAGAAGACAAGATTATGTCGCTGCATACAAGTCAGGTAAGCGTATTGCAACACAACACTTTATCATCATTGTCCGGTCCAATGACCTCGGAATACCTCGCATGGGTATAGCTATTAGCCGTAAAATAAAAGGCGCGGTAAGGCGCAACAGGATGAAGCGGTTGATAAGAGAGTTTTTTCGCCTGCATAAATCCTGTTTTCCGCCTTCAAATGACTATATTTTTTCGGTCAGAAGCCTGCCATCGAGGCCTGCATATCCGGATATTGAGCATGAGCTGAAGAAATCGCCTTTGCTTCGAACATGTTGAAGAAATTATGTATCGCAATAATCAGGCTGTATCAGTGCCTTATTTCCCCTGTCTTAAAACCCTCCTGCCGGTTTATACCGACCTGTTCTCAGTATGCCATTGAAGCTATAGAACATTATGGGCCGGCAAGGGGGATTCTCATGGCCGGCATGCGGATTCTAAGGTGTCATCCCTTCCATAGGGGCGGATACGACCCTGTTAGAGAAAAATAGGCGACCTTATTCACCGGAGAAGATAATACATGGACCGCAAAACTGTTTTTGCCGTAGTCTTGTCTATACTTACTTTAGTAATATACCAATATTTTTTTGCCGAACAGCCTGAAACACAGAAAACGCCTACGGCAAAATCAGAGATGCAGCCTGCGCCTGCCCAAAGCCAGTCGGCTGTTCAGCCCGTTCCTGTACCGCTAAAACCATCGGAAAGCGCGGCCGGCGATATTTCCTCGGCCAAAGATATTGTTGTTTCCACAAATTTTTATGAGGCTACCTTTACCGAATTCGGCGGGCGTCTCAAGAGTTTTAAGCTGAAGAAATACCGGGAGAGTTTGGACGAAAAATCCCCCCTTAAGGAGCTGATTAAGGTAGAGCAGCCCGTTTACCTTCCTCTGGGGATGAGTTTCCCCGGCGGACTCCTTCCGCAGGTGCAGGATGCCGTATTTAAGGCCGACTGCTATGCCATAGACCTTGATCCGAAAAAAAATCAGGCTGTCCTTTCACTGGCTTATGTTTCTCCGGAGGGCTGGCAGTTTATAAGAAAATATATTTTTTATAACGATACATATAAGATAGACCTCGAGGTGATGTTTTTTAACCCGACTACCCAACCAGTGCGCGAAGATGTGTCTCTGGACCTCATTAACCGCCCCTATGACAAAGGCAATGGCTACACCTTTAATGGCCCGGCCGCTTATGTTAATGACAATCTGGAAGAGATAGAGGCTAAGAAATTGGAAGAAGACAGGGCCTTTAATGGTAAGGTGTCCTGGGTGGCTTATGAGGATAGATACTTCATATCTGCTATTGTCCCGCGGGTTGTGGAATCAGGTTATGTGAGGATGTCGAAAATAAAGGAGAACGTTATTCTTACCTCCTTTATTCATTCTTCGGTGGTTATCCCGGCTCAGAAGCAAACCACTCTGAATTATCATCTATATCTTGGCCCCAAAGACCTCTCTTCTCTCAAGCCGTTGGGCCTGAAATTGGAAAAATCCGTGGATTTTGGCTGGTTTGACATCATTGCCAAGCCCCTGTTACTTACATTAAACATTTTTGATCGCCTTACCCATAATTACGGGATAGCTATTATTTTGCTAACGGCCTTAATCAAAATCATTTTCTGGCCTCTTACGCACAAGAGCTATCATTCCATGAAGGAGATGCAAAAACTCCAGCCCAAGATGGCCAAGATTCGTGAGAAGTACAAGGATGACAAACAGAAAATGAACGAAGAGCTCATGGGGCTTTACAAAACCTACAAGATCAACCCCCTGGGGGGCTGTCTGCCCATGGTACTCCAGGTTCCGGTCTTTTTTGCCCTCTATAAACTACTCCTGAACGCGATAGAATTACGGCATGCCCCGTTTGCGCTGTGGATAAATGATCTCTCGGCACCAGACCGGCTGCCGGTAGGTTTTGATATACCTTATGTTGGCGGATTACCGGTCTTGACCATTTTTATGGGGGCATCCATGTTTATGCAGCAGAAGATGACCCCTACCACTGGCGATCCTGTCCAGGCCAAGATAATGTTACTACTGCCGGTCATCTTTACTTTTTTGTTTGTCAATTTCCCTGCCGGCCTGGTCTTATACTGGCTGGTTAACAATATTCTATCCATTGGTCAGCAGTATTATATCAACAAGAAGGCTGCATGATAAGTGGGGGGTCGGATGTCAGAAAATATATTTGAAGGAAAAACAGTAGAAGAAGCCATCGAGTTAGCCTGTCGGGAGTTGGGTCTCCCCCGGGAACACTTAAATATCGAGATCATTTCTACCGGGTCGAGCGGCGTGTTTGGTCTGGGTTTGAAAAAGGCAAAGGTTCGGGTCAGCGTCCCGGTCCCCGAAGCGCAGCCCGAGGAACCCGGAACAGAGAAGGCTGATCCGAAGCAGATCTTGCAGGAATTGATTGCCTTGCTAGATTTTGACCTGACCGTAGAAAGCAGCATTGAGAATGGTTTCGAAGTCCTTAACCTCCGGGGTAAGGATGCGGGTCTTCTTATCGGCAAACAGGGTCAGACCATTAATGCATTGCAATATCTCTTAAATAAGATGCTCAGTAAGGTAGCCGGAGAAAAAATCCAGGTGGTTTTGGACTGTGAGGGTTACCAGGAGAGGCGAAAGGCTTATCTTACCGAGATGGCCATGCGTCTTAAAGAGAGAGCCCAGAAAACGGGAAGATCATTCTATACAGACCTGCTTAATTCTGCGGACAGGCGCGCCATACATATCGCCCTGCAAAATGATCCGGTCGTTAAGACCAAAAGTATCGGGGATGGACTGTTGAAAAAGGTTGCCGTTTTCGCGCGGGAGCGGGGAAAAGCAAAAGGTATGTCCCGTTAGATCCCCTAAGTCCGACAGGCTCCTAGGCGGATAAATTCCGGCGGGAATCCAGGGGTAAACTCTAACGGGAATTTAGGATATAGATTCCTGCTCCCTGGCTGGGGTCAGGGACAAGCTTCGCAGGGATGACTTATTCTGCCTACCGCATATATGTATCGTCACGGGGATACCATAGCGGCTATAGCCACGCCGGTAGGCGCAGGTGGTATCGGGATAATCAAGATCAGCGGTCCCCGGGCCGAAGACGTAGTTCGTAATATCTTTCGGCCTCGTAAACCCATCGATCACTTCCAGAGTCATCACCTCTATTACGGCCACATCGTTGATCCGGCAAACGGAGAGGTCATAGACGAGGTTCTCCTTTCCGTGATGCGCCGTCCGCATACCTATACGCGCGAAGACGTAGCCGAGATAAACTGCCACAGCGGCTATATCATTCTGCAGAGAATCCTGTCTGTGATTCTGGCCTGCGGCGCCCGCCTGGCTGAGCCGGGTGAATTCACCAAACGGGCCTTCCTGAACGGACGGATTGACCTTACGCAGGCCGAGGCGGTTATGGAGAGTATCGCGGCGCGGACGAGCCGTGGCCTCAGGCTGGCTACCGGCCAGCTTAGGGGCGGACTTGCAGGGCGGGTGAATACTATAAAGAACCGCCTGCTGGATGCGCTGGCCATCCTGGAAGTGGCCATAGACTTTCCGGAGGAGGATGTGGAGATTGTGGAGGCCGAAAAACTGGCCTCCCGATTGGAAGGCGAGGCGGTCGAACCCATCCAGACCCTCCTGGCCTCGTACGAACAGGGGAGGGTTTACCGGGAAGGGGTGAGGGTGGCCATAATGGGCAGGCCTAATGTCGGCAAATCCAGCCTTCTAAACGCCCTGCTGGAGGAGGAAAGGGCCATTGTTACGGCCATACCCGGTACGACCCGGGATATTATCGAAGAGCTTTTAAACGTGCAGGGGATACCGGTTAAGATTATCGATACCGCCGGCCTCCGGGAGGCACGCGATGAGATAGAGGGAATCGGCATAAAGCTGACCCGAAAGCGGATAGCCGAGGCCGATCTGCTCCTTTTCGTGATTGACGGCAGCGCTGATTTGAGCCCGGAGGATTACGAGATTTATAAGGACATCCAGGGGCGGGCCTTCGTAGTCGTAGTCAATAAGATGGACCTGGGCATTAAGCTGGATATAGAGAGTCTGCGCGAATCTTTTGGCCCCAGAGACCTGGTAGTGATTTCCGCCCTCCAGGGGACGAATCTGGGAAAACTCAAAGAGGCTGTTTTTTGGGCCGTGGTCGGAGGCGCAGCGGATATGCCGGATACCGCCATTATTCCCAATGCCCGGCAGTATGCGGCCCTGGTCCAGGCCCTGCCTTTTCTTTTCCAGGCCCGCGAGAACCTCCTTAAAGGGGTCACGCCGGATATAGTAGCTATCGACATTCAGGAGGCCCTCGAGCGCCTGGGTGAAATCACGGGGCAGACTACACCGGAAGACGTCCTGGATCGTATCTTCAGCCAGTTCTGCATCGGCAAATAACAGTCTTTTCTGGCCAGTGTCATTGCGAATCCGCCGAGGCTGGTGTGGAATTCCCCTTTATTAAAAGGGGAATACAGGGTGATTTTCAATGAAGGGATCGGCGTCAGAGCTTTTACTTCAGGCAGCCACAGAGATCAAGATTTTCCTTACTGACTCCCAGGTAGAGAAATTTGCGCTCTACCTGGCGGAGTTAAAGGAATGGAATAAAAAAATAAACCTGACCGCCCTGAAGACCGACCGGGAAATTATCTCTAAACATTTTATAGATTCTTTGACGCCGCTTCCTCTTATTCCACCGCACAGTCATGTCCTGGATATAGGTTCCGGGGCCGGATTTCCGGGCATACCGCTGAAGATAGCCAATCCGGGATTTTCTATAACTCTGGTCGAGGCCAGAGAGAAGAAGGCCTTTTTTCTAAGACACATAATCCGCACCCTCGGCCTTCAGGGAATCCGGGCCGAACACCTGCATCTGGATCCGGGTATGGCCCAGGGTCCGGAGTTTCACGGGAAATTTGACGTGGTCATCTCGCGGGCGGCCTTTGATTTAAAAATCTTCCTCGATTTGTCCCGGTTTGTTCTCAAAGAGAAGGGTTATGCCATCGCCATGAAGGGGCCGCAGGTTCAGGAGGAAATTGACGCCGTAGCCTATGATGCCCGGCTCCAGGTGTTTCATCTGGTCAATAACCTGGAAATTACCCTGCCTATTACACACGAAAGACGGCGGCTTGTCGTTTATCGTAGGATTTGATATTAATTGGACACAGATTTTCGCAGATGCCCGCAGATGTCATGCCCTGTTTTCGCAAGTTTTAATTTAAAATTCTGGTAATCTGCGTTCATCTGCGTCCCAGATGAACATGCATAGCGAGCGCATTCCCCGTTGCTTGCAGCGGGGTTAGCGAGCGAATACGATGCATTTTACCTTGCATACGGAGATTTCCCGTCCGCCGTAGGCGGGCTGCGGGGAGCTTCAATTTGCACTATCGAGTTAATGTGCCTTGGGCAATCGTTTCTTGACAGATACCGGTAAAGATATTAAAAATACAGACAAGTCGTCAAGGTTCAAAGGGGATGTAGCTCAGCTGGGAGAGCGCCACGTTCGCAACGTGGAGGTCGTGGGTTCGATCCCCATCATCTCCACCAGTAAGATCAAGGGGCTGTCCGCCATCGGCGGACAGCCCCTTTTTAAATTTATCCAGGATACCCAGTGGCGGCAAAGTTCCAGCTAAAAAGTACGGAATATTGGACGACAAAAGACAGCATTTGGTCATGACCGGTGCTATAATACACTTAACATGTACGACCCGGTAAAAAGGGCCGAAGACGTGGCCCGGATTGTGGCCAGGGGTGAGCTGAGAAAGTATTACCGTTTCCGGCCAGCCAGGTTCTATGGCGGGATTGCCACGGCCGATTGTGTGGGATGCAGCCTGCGCTGCATCTTCTGCTGGTCATGGCGGCAGGTGGTAACCCCGGGCGCGTTTGGGCGCTTCTATTCGCCAGAGGAGGTAGCTGGCAGGCTCCAGGGTATTGCCCGCAAAAAAGGGTTTGACAGGGTGCGAATGAGCGGCAATGAACCTACCATTTCCAGAGAACACCTGCTCGGAGTCCTGGAACACATATCGCCGGACATACTTTTCATACTCGAGACCAACGGGGTATTGATTGGCTACGACGAAACCTATGCCCTGGATCTGGCCAGATTTAAAAACCTGTACGTGCGAGTAAGCCTTAAGGGGACCACAGAAGAGGAATTTTCCAGACTAACCGGGGCGCAAGCGGGCGGATTCACGTTGCAGCTTAAGGCATTGGAGAACCTGTACCGGGCCGGAGTACAGGTTCAGCCTGCGGTGATGGTCAGCTTCTCGCCGGCACATAATGTCAGGGCCCTCCGCAAAAGGCTTGGCCAAATAGCCCCGGGATTTGAAAACATAGAGATTGAAGAATTGGTGCTCTATGGTAATGTTGAGGAACGGCTCAGGAGGGCCGGGTTGAAATGTGACACTGCCCATGAGCCAGCGGATATTCCCCCCGAACAGGTATGAAGCGGGAGCCGGATGAAGAAAGAGGCCCTTCTTTATGATAAGCTGCCGGACAGTCAGGTACAGTGCCATACCTGCCAGAGGAGGTGTACCATTCCGCAGGGTAAAACGGGCTGGTGCCTTACCCGGCTGAATGAAGGAGGAGTACTTTATAGTCTGATATATGGTGAGGTCTCATCCCTGTCCATAAACCCCATAGAGAAAAAACCAGTCTTTCATTTTCATCCGGGAACCAGGTGGCTTTCGCTTGGCAGTTTAGGCTGTATTTTTCGCTGTCCGGGGTGTCAGAATTGGGAGATTGCCCACTGGTCGGGGAAGTACCCGACGGCAGCCTATTACCTTAGCCCGGAGCACCAGGTGGAAATGGCCTCAAGCCATGGCTGCCTGGGCCTTTCCTGGACCTTTAACGAACCCACCGTCTGGTTTGAATATACGCTGGATAGTGCAAAGCTGGCCAGGAAGAAGGGTCTTTATACGAATTACGTTACAAACGGTTTTATTACCGAGGAGGCACTGGATACTATAGCACCTTACCTGGACGTTTACCGGGTGGATGTCAAAGGTTTTTCCGCGGATACCTATCAAAAGATAGCGCATACCCCTGATTTTGAGATGGTCCTGAAAAGTGCTGAAAGGGCCAAACGCTGCGGCATGCACGTGGAGGTGGTCACAAACATCATCCCGGGGGTTAACGATGATGATGTGGAACTTAAAGGGATCGCTTCTTGGATAAAGAGTAACCTCGACTCGGATACCCCGTGGCACGTAACCAGGTTTCATCCGTACCTGAAACTTTCGCATCTTTATCCTACACCGGTTTCCACCCTGGAGCAGGCCAGAGAGATAGGGATGAATGCCGGCCTGCACTATGTTTACCTCGGAAACGTCCCCGGACACGACGGCGAGAACACGTACTGTCACCATTGCGGATCACTCCTCATCAAGCGATACGTATTTGACATCATCGAGAACCACATAAGAGAAGGAAAGTGCCCCAGATGCGACACTCAGATCCCAGGACGGTTTTGAGGCTAATGGATATATGTCTGGATTCCTGTTGCGGACGGTGACTCAGAAAGTCCCGCAAATCTCCTTGACCGGTTCTTTGGTTTTGTGATATTTTTCCTGAAATTTCATAATGATGCATCTCTTAATCCCTAGCAAAGGGGCAAGGGTGATGGCCCGTTTGCTAGGGATTAAGGCTTCAACAAGAAGGAAGGGCTAGAGAGCACGATTAAAGACCTGACCCCTATTTTCATTTTCTCACAGGTTTGAAGAACCCGGAGGCGCTGGGGTATAGTATATATACTTTTATTTTACACAGACTCTTTAGCCGCTATTTTATAATACACAAGATGGCCGTGTGGGAAGGGGTATCGAATGGATTTTAATCGTCTGGTTTTGAGAGTCCACGCCATCCAGCGCATGTTTCAAAGAAAGATAAGCTATGAAGACGTGCTAAGCGTATTAAGGACTGGAGAGGTCATAGAGGTGTATCCGGCCGATGTGCCCTATCCAAGCCGTCTGATATTGGGATGGTGCGGAGCGCGGCCATTGCATGCGGTGGTTGCGGATAACGCGGAGACAAAGGAAACTATTGCAGAGAGAATAAAGGGTTTCGTTTTCGCTCACGCTATCCCAACAGACTTACAGGTTCCCAGCGAATATGAACAGTATATTTTTGCCCATGAAGAAGTGAGAAGCGGGCTCCGAAGAACTCCGGGACGTCCTTAAGTAATTCAAGGACGTGAGAAGGGGACGTAGTCACGTTAATTCCGTTTTCCAATGCGACTCGGATGTTACCCTTTATACACCCGCGCTGACTAAGGGGACGTAGTCACGTTAATTCCGTTTTCCAATGCGACATTTTGATAAAAGGTAACGTTAGACATAAAAATCGGGACAGGTCTAAATGGCTTTCGGCAGATCACACACAAGAAGTGAAGTATGCCAGAATGTTCGGCGCGCCGAACATTC
>DSAQ01000030.1 GCA_011046395.1 Pseudomonadota bacterium | reverse complement strand
TCAAGGCCGGATAAGTTGGTATGACCGGAAAGAAAATGATTCCCAATTTAATCATACTTTTGGGGTAGAGCTGTTTGATATTACACCGGAAGAACGCGAAAGGCTTTACAATTTTCTATTTAATATAAAAAAGGCCTCAAACAATGGAGAAAAGAAAGAGAACAAGGGTTGATTTTTCAATAAAGGTGGAAATAGCCCGACCCGGCGACGAATTTAAGTGTATGGATTTGAGGGATTTAAGTATGAGGGGCCTGTATGCCTATACCCGGAGCCCTTTTAATATAGGTGAAGACTGCGATATCCTAATCGGCCTTCTTGATAGTAATGATGAGGCCGTCATAGGTTTAAAAGGAGTAGTGGTACGCAGGGACGATAAAGGTATGGGTATCCAATTTACGGAGATAGATGCAGACGGATTTCAGCACTTAAGAAACATAATGTACTATAATACGGGTGACCCGGAAAAGATAGATAAGGAACTGGCCCTTCCTTCTTTTAAGCCCTGATATTCCCGTCCCCTTTATCGGAAATATTTTTTAGGCCGGGATCTTTTTCATCCGGCCGATAGAAAGATCATGTAAAGGAATCAATATATCGGCCATCTCCTTAATCCGGCGTGCACTTTCATAGGCCTCGATAGCATTTATATGTACACCGGGAGCAATGACCGGCCCTGTACTGGGGAAGTTTAAATCATTACAACAAAAACCGGTTATGATAGCCTTTCCTTGCGATGTATTTATAACTACCGATTGGCCACCAGGCGTATGCCCGGGTGTGAGGACAACCTGGATGCCCTCCATAATTTTCTGATCCCCTTCGATGGTTACAATATCCATTCCGTCCAGTAAATCCGAATAGTATCGATGATCGATGGGATGCGGGGAGAGGAAAAAGTCCCATTCAGCCTTCTGTACATAGACCTTTGCCTTCGGACACTTATGATCGTTTTCACAATGATCATTATGCAGATGTGTATGGATGATGATATCCACATCTTCTGGTTTAATATCTACCCTGGCCAGGGAGTCTTCAAAATTCATGATTTCCAGACCGTATTTTTCGCCTATCTCAGGCGGCACCATAAATTCTTCCAGCCCCGTATCCACCAGTATATTTTTTCCCCCGCCGGCAATATAAAAGACATAAATAGGGATCCAGATGCGTTTTCCGTAGTAACGCTGGTAAGTCATTATCCCCTGGTCGGTTTCATTAGCCCCTACAGTGAGGGGATATATGGTGTACTCTCTCATGTAAAGCCCTCCTAGGTCCAGATGAACGATTTTTAATTCATCTTACTACAAACAATAGACAACAAGCAACAGACCGGAGACGATTTATTCATTTACACCGCACGCTTGTTAGGTTATATACGTTAAATATTACTAAATTGTCTCCATCCGGAAACCCTATATTCCCTCCCCCTTTGACGGGGGAGGGCTAGGGTGGGGGTGAAAAGGTTGTGTAATTTCAGATTGTTCACCCTCCCCCTGACCCCCTCCCGTCGAGGGAGGGGGGTTGAGGACTTTCCGGATGAAAACTAAATTGTTTTGAAAGGCAGCGGTGGACTCTTTTGATCGTAATCTTTTGAATATCCTGCAGCGCAGTTTTCCCCTCACCCCGGAGCCTTACGCGGCGGTAGCCTCGGCGCTTCATTCCAGAGAGAGTGACGTTATCAGCAGGATAGCCGGTTTGAAAGAAGAGGGTATCATCCGCCAGATCAGCGCCATCTTTGACCCCCCGGCCGTGGGTTATCAGACCTGCCTGGTGGCTATGGCGGTTGACAAAGACCAGGTAGAGCAGGCGGCTCAGGTCATCAACCGGGAACAGGGTATAAGCCATAACTACCTGCGCGAAAATGAATTTAATATGTGGTTCACCATAGCCGTGCCTCCCGGGGCCGACCTGCAATCTGAGGTCGGGAGGCTGGGGGCTGCTGCTGCTGCACGGAAGACCTTGGCCCTTCCGGCGGTGAAACTTTATAAGATCGCCGTGGTGATGGATATGGAAGAGGAGAATTCAGAGGAAGAAGGCAGAAAAATAAGTGAAATGGATGGAGAGGCGCGCACTTTCACACCATCTCTTCCTGACTCAGAAGATATTAACATCATACGATGCATACAGGAAGACCTTCCTTTGATAAAGCAACCGTTTTTTGCCTGGGCCGGGAGTCTGTCGCTGGAAGAGGATTATTTAATTGATTGGATTAAGTCACGTTTGGAAAAGGGGATTATCCGGCGATTTGCCGCCCTTCTCAGACATCGCAAGGCAGGATTCTTAGCCAATGCCATGGTGGCCTGGGAGTGTCCATTAGAGATAATAGACCGCCAGGGACAATTCCTGGCTACCCAACCTGAGGTCACGCATTGCTACTCCCGTGTGCCCGCGCCTGGTTGGCCTTATAATCTGTATGCCATGGTACATGCCAGGGATAGGGCTGCCTGTGATCAGGTGATGAAAAGGCTCATCTCAGCGCTCGGCTTGCATACCTTCAAGATTTTATACAGCGTTAGAGAGCTTAAGAAAGAACGACTCAAGCTCTTCTGGGATAAACGGTAAAGTAGTAACAAATACGTGCATTATTATTACTCCGGCAACAAAATACCCGAATGCCGTCATTCCCGCCCCGTATCAAGTACGGGATAAACTCCAGCGGGAATCCAGTAAAGGAACTGGATGCCGGATCAAGTCCGGCATGACATTTTTTATGTGTTTACCTGCCGGAGTAATAATTTTGTAATTTTACATGCCTCCAAGATTTTTTTATTGACAAAATTATAGCGCAGGTTTATACAAGTTAATACATTCCTGAATGGTGATTCAATACTCATTGTAATTTCGTATTTGTGCACCAGCGCTTTCTTTTAAAAAGAAAGGAACGTAGGCTATCCTTTATTTAATCGGGATTATTACAAAAGTAGGGAGGAGGTGTATATTTAGCAATTTAGAGAAATTATTGAGCGATAAGAGAATAGATGGGGGCAATAGAACAGGTTAAGTAAGAATTATCGACAATCGGCGATAGACACAATAATGTAAGGAGGTAAAGAAGTAATGGCCAAATTTGAAACTCCGTTGTTAGATGAACTCGAAAAGGGGCCGTGGCCGAGTTTTGTTTCGGACATAAAGCGCCAGGCCAAAAAGAAACCTGTGTTGGAGGACCTCCTCGGGCAGGTGGAACTCTCGTACAAGGACAAGGAAACCCACTGGAAGCATGGCGGTATCGTGGGCGTCTTCGGTTACGGCGGCGGCGTCATCGGCCGGTATTCCGATATGCCGGAAAAGTTCCCGGGCGTGGCCCACTTCCACACCATGCGCGTAAACCAGCCCTCCGGTCTGTATTATTCTACCAAGTATTTGGAACAGATATTGGACATCTGGGAGAGGCGTGGGAGCGGGTTGACCAATATGCACGGTTCCACCGGTGATATAGTCCTTTTGGGGACGACCACCCCTCAATTAGAAGAGGTATTCTGGGAATTGACCCATAATCTTAATACCGACCTGGGAGGTTCAGGTTCGAACCTGCGCACCCCATCCTGCTGTCTGGGGATGTCCCGCTGTGAGTGGGCCTGTTTTGATACCCAGGCCGCTTGCCATCATATGACCAACCGCTATCAGGACGAGCTGCACCGGCCGGCCTTCCCCTACAAGTTCAAATTCAAGTTCTCCGGCTGCCCCAATGACTGCGTGGCCGCCATCGCCCGCTCTGACATGGCCTATATCGGCACCTGGCGGGATGACATCCGGATCGACCAGGCCGCCGTTCAGGGCTATGTAAAAGGCGAGTTAAAACCGAATGCCGGCGCCCATGCCGGCCGCGACTGGGGTAAGTTTGATATCGTAAAGGAAGTGATCAATCTCTGTCCCACTAAGTGTATGAGCTGGGACGGCAAGGAACTCAAGATTAATAATAAAGAGTGTGTGAGATGTATGCACTGTATCAATGTCATGCCCAGGGCCCTGCGTCCGGGTCTGGACAAAGGCTGCAGCATCCTCTTTGGAGCCAAGGCCCCCATCCTTGATGGTCAGCGGTTGGCTACCTTGGTCGTTCCCTTCATAAAAATGGAGCCGCCCTACGAAGAAGTCCATGCCCTCATTGAGAAGGTCTTTGATTGGTGGATGGAACACGGCAAGAACCGCGAACGTCTGGGCGAGCTCATCCAGCGATTGAGCCTGAAGGAATTCCTCAAGGCGATCGAAGTCAAGGCCATTCCACAGATGGTCAAAGAGCCGCGCTCGAACCCCTACATCTTCTGGGAAGAGAAAGACGTGCCCGGCGGCTGGACGCGGGATCTCGCCGCATTCAGAAAGAAACATCCTCTATGATGAGAAAATATCTATATAACTACTACACTAGGAGGTCAGAGAATTATGCCTTATGATCCGAAGAATCCTATGAAGGACAGGATAACAGATATCGGCCCGCGGCATTACGAAGAGTTTATGCCGCCGGTGATAAAGAAGAACTTTGGCAAGTGGCTGTATCACGAGATACTCGAGCCCGGGGTCCTGATGCACAAGGCCGAGAGCGGCGACGAGGTCTATACGGTAAGGGTAGGCGCCGCCCGGCTGATGAGCATTGAGCTGATACGCGATGCCATGAAGATCGCCGACAAACACTGCGAGGGCTACATCCGCTGGACCACGCGTAACAATATCGAGTTTATGGTAGATAACAAATCCAAACTGGAACCGTTGAAGGCTGATCTGAAGGCCAACCCCATGTTCCCGATTGGTGGCACCGGAGCCTGTGTGACCAATATCGTCCACACCCAGGGCTGGATCCACTGCCACACCCCGGCTATCGATGCCTCCGGTATCGTAAAGTCGGTGATGGACGATCTCTTCAAACATTTCCAGTCCATGGACCTGCCGGCCCAGGTGCGTATCGCCCTGGCCTGCTGCCTGAACATGTGCGGCGCGGTCCACTGCTCGGATATCGCCATGCTTGGATTCCACCGCAAACCGCCCTTTGTGCAGCATGAGGTTATCAGCAATATCTGCGAGATTCCTCTGGCGGTAGCGGCCTGCCCCACCGGCGCCATCAAGCCGGCCACGGTAGAGGGCAAGAAGAGCGTGAGCGTCAATGCGGCGCGTTGTATGTTCTGCGGCAACTGCTACACCATGTGCCCGGCCATGCCGCTTATGGATGCCGAGGCCGACTGCGTGGTTATCATGGTAGGCGGAAAGATATCCAACCGCATCAGCGCCCCGAAGTTCTCCAAGGTAGTCATCCCCGCCCTTCCGAGCAACCCGCCCCGCTGGCCGGAAGTGGTGGCCGCGGTCAGAAATATCCTGGAGACCTACGCCAAAGACGCCAACAAATACGAGCGCCTTGGCGAGTGGGTCGAGCGGATCGGATGGGAGAAATTCTTTGAGAAGTGCAATCTCCCCTTCGACGTCAAGACGATTGATGATTATACCTTGGCTTATAATACCTTGCGGACGACGACGCAGTTCAAGTTCTCTTAAGAAGTAATTTAGATGAAACACACATCCGCCTGCGGCGGACAAAGGACAATGGAAATAATCCCCCCAATCCCCCCTTTACTAAAGGGGGGAATCGTTAAGTCCCCCCTTTGGGAAAAGACGGGGGCCCATCAATTCCCCCTTTGGAAAAGGGGGATACAGGGGGATTTTCAGGTGAAAAAAATAAGTATAAATGGAGCTTTAAAATGGCTGACATAGAAGAATTAAAGAAAAAGATTATGGAATGGGCTGAGAAGTCGACTAAGCCTAAGTTTTACTTCAAGGATATAGGCAAGGCGGCCCCTGAGGTAGGCCTTAGAGAGATTAAAAAGGCGGTTACCGCCCTGGTTCAGGAACAAAAGCTGGAACTTTGGTCCAGTGGCAGCACCAGTATGTATGGGGTAAAGGGAAAGGGTATAACCGAAGAAGCGCAGATGGGCAAGCACGAAGAATAATCGTCTGCTGTGACCCGGTAAGATTATCCTTATCCTAATTAGGAATACGGTTAGGCTGGATGGCTTAATTAATTATACTGTTTAAGCCGTTCAAACTGTTTAAACGGTTAAATGTGAGAGGTACAGGCTGGCCTGAGGAGGGTCAGCCTGTACCTTTTTCTTTTCTTAAGGTATTGGGTCTGCCGGGCTTGTGTTGCTTGCCGGAGAATCTGGCTGAAAAGACTGAATTAACGCATGCAGTATCTCAACGTGTTTATCTAAGTTGCGCATTATAATAGGTATGTCGGCCTCGGGTTGAAGGCAGGTTTGCAGCGTGGCGTGCGCCATATCTTTCCAGTCATCCCTGGTGAAACGCTTGAGGGAGGAGAGAAACTCCTTTTTATCGATGGAAGCTGGACGCCCCGTCTTCTCTTTTATCTCCAGTGCCTCATAAAACCCTTTCATAACCGCATCCAGACAAAAGTTGTCGGCCCAGGCCACATCCCCGACACCGTCGAGCCGGTCAATGCGCATCCTGATGGACAGGTGTAAAAAGAAATGGAGCAGGGCGGCAATTTTATCGCTTTCTTCGTTCGTTGCCAAAGAGATCATAGGCTCATACCGCCGCACGGTGATCAGTTTCAGGTCGATATTTTCGTCCTCTATTCGCACGATGAAGTCCCCGGCGGCGTGATGCCACAAGGATATTTGATGGAAGGTATCCTTGTCGTAGTAGAGGGTGAGAATCTTCGAAGCCAGCCGATATAGTTTATAGCTCTGCCTGCCGGATAGATACCGGTAACCGTTATCGTAATCCCAGACGATGATCTTTTGGCCCTGGTCTTTGCTGTCTAGCGACAGATGAAATTCGTGGTAACCTTCCAGCCATTCTCCCAGGGATAGCAGCATAGTATCGTTGGCGCCCTGAGGGGTGCGGTATTTCATCTCGCCCTTGTGATATACATGGGGCAGATACGGGAAGGCAAATTTATTATTCAGGTAGTTCAGCCAGTGAAAATCATTCTCCAGATAAAGCTTACCCGTCTCGGACAGGGCCGCAGTTACGACAAACTTGTTCAAGTCGTTCGCGGTGATGACGTCTATACTGGATATATGATACATGGCTCCGTGTTTTTCCGTGCGGATGGCAAGGCTGTCAATATCCTGTAAGGTAATCATCTTTCCTGTTTTCTTTTTCATGGCGTCTATTAACAACCGGTAAGAATCTCTGGATAGAAATGCCTTTATCGTTTCCAGATACTGGCCGTAGGTCAATCCGATTCTGTGGCCGCTTTTCCCGGCTCCGTCGATATCAGACAGACGTAGGGGTAAAGGAGACTCCAATGCAATTTTATCGGGGACGATATCCCCGTAAGGGGAGGAAGAGAGGTACCTTATTTCCGGTTCGTACGCGTTGGCTGAGGACATCATCGTCCATCCTGTGGCCATTGAAGATTCTTGGCGCTGACACCCATGTTAATTGTAGTGAAGGTCATTAGTCAATAGTCATTTGTCACTGGCAAAAGATACCAATAGTTAAAAATTTTCCACACTTAACCAATGACTGATGACCAATGACCAGTGACCTTGCCTATTATATGGATTGATCGTTTGTCGATATCTTTGTATAGTTAAAGCCACTATGGCCGACAATCTTAGCAGATTATTTCAAAAATACGAAATGTTATTGTCCGAGATAGGCAGGGTCTTCCAGCGGGTGCAGGAAACACACAGTGATTGCGTGCGATGTCAGGTTGGCTGCACTGACTGTTGCTATGCAGTGTTTGAATTATTTCCCATTGAGGCTGCATATTTGAGCTATCACTTTCATCAGCGCTTAAAACGCAGGGAGCGCCGGGAAGTCCTGCGGAGGGCTGAAAAAGCCCTTGTGGAGATTACCGGGATAAAGGAAGGGATCAAAGATAAAGAAAGCGGAGTGCTTCAGATGGCTGAAGCCAGAATCAGGTGTCCATTACTCAGTGACCATGGCCATTGCCTGCTCTATGAATACAGGCCGATCACCTGCCGGCTTTATGGGATACCAACGGCTATCCGCGGAGTAGGCCATACCTGCGGGAAGTCCGGCTTTGAGAAGGGGACAATTTATCCCACTGTAAATCTGGATCTAATCCATGAAAAACTCTTTACTCTGTCCGTTGAACTTTGGGGAGCACATGACTACCGGCAGGCATGTGAAGAGGCTCGAAAATTAATACCGGTTCCCCTGGCGCTTAAGATGAACATGTAACCCTTTCTATGGCCTGGGAAGCCAGTTCTCCCACGGTTTTTTCCTCCACTCTGCCGTCATCGTATATTCTGATCCGGGCCTGATCATCTTTAAGCCTTTTCAGGCTGCCTACGGCCGCTTTGGCCTTCATGTGCCCCAGGGCCCAGGCGGCATGGCCCCGCACCGCAGGTTCCGGGGCATCCAGGAGATCAAAAACACTGAAAAATGGGGAGCCTTTTAATAGCTCCGGGTGCCGTTTGCCTATTCTGCCGATAGCCCAGAGGGCGGCCGCGCGGGAGGTTTGATCCTTTAAGAAGGCGAAAAAGGGAGGAATAAAGCCGGTGAAGAGATCGGGCCTGATACTTATTATCTCTCCACTGGCCTCGAGGAAGCCCCAGCTTGTGGCGGCTGAGTCGGCAGCAGACGAAAGCAGACGCCTAAGCAGATCGGCGACCGCTTGTGGCTTTTTGTCTGCCACATGCCCGGCTGTTTTTCCTAATATCTCCACGACCCGCCAGCGTAAAAGCTCATCCGGAGAGTACAAAATCCGTTGCAACGCGGCCAGTACCCGTTTATCTTCCAGGGCCATGGAGAGCAATTCTTCTTCCCGGTTCTCTTCAACTAACTTTTGGATGAGTTTTTTAGAAAACGATTTTGATGGCCCGGGGTGTTCGCCGGATGAGGCGTCGTTTATCGCCGGGGCTTTGGCCAGTTCAGCCTGCACCTTTTCCTCAGATACCTCTCTAATCTCCTTTCCCAATCTGATAAAAAGGAGAACAGCCCGGGCCCGGGCTATCCTGGCTACGACTTTATGCTCTCTCTCATCGTAGTTTTCTATCCGGTCTT
Organism: Pseudomonadota bacterium; assembly: GCA_011046395.1. Lineage (GTDB taxonomy): Bacteria > Desulfobacterota > QYQD01 > QYQD01 > QYQD01 > QYQD01. Next base: position 1,305 of record DSAQ01000030.1, on the reverse strand, counting down.
CGATATAGTCTTTTTCCGGTTCAAGTTGCCAGGCCAGGTCCCAGTCCCCGCCGCAGGCAAATACCAGGGCCTCCACCATGGCGGCTCCCACGTTGTGTCCGGTGACATCACAGGCATAGACCGCCCCGCATTGACACCTGCCCATGGCGAATTCCGTAAGCCTTTTGATGTTCAATTCGCGCGGCTTGTCAATCAAGGCGCCACAGAAAGGACACTTTGGCGGCTGTGCCTCTGTTATAATGCTCATGCCATCCTTCTTGTCGATTTATAAGAATTTCTATTTAGATTTGGCTTGAATTTCTTTAACAAAATCAGGATGGACCTGATAGCCCAACTCCACGGCCCGGCTGCAGTGTTCAGCGGCCAGCTTATATTCTTTTTTAAAGTAATGGGCCACGGCCAGGTTGTTGTGGGCTATGGCGAAGTCAGGTTTTTTCTGAAGACTCTTATCAGCAGCCTCGATGGCCTCATCATAAAGCCCCTTTTCGATATAAGCCGTAGCCAGGTTGGCCCAGCCCTCGGAGAAATCGCTGTTGAGTTCCACCGCCTTTTTCAAAAATTCTATGGCCTTACCCCATTCGCCTTTTTGCATCCAGGCAAAGCCGAGATTGCCGTAGGCCTGTGTGACATAAGGATTAACCTCCAGGGCTTTTTCATTTTCCCTGATGGCTCCGTCCAAATCACCTTTCTGAAAATAGAAGCCGCCGAGATTGACATATAGCGAGGCATTTGTCGAGTCAATCTCCAGCGCCTTTTGGGTATGCCGAATGGCATCGTCAATGCGTCCGCCCTTCCAGCAGGCCAGGGACAGGCGGCTAAGTGCGATGACCGATTTAGGATTTTCCGACGCCTCTTTTTCGAGAGAACTGATGATGTCTTCGATATTTGTATTTTGTTCTGTCATGGATTAACCTCTGCCTGATTTATAGTTGCAATGTGACCGATTCTAATAAACTTTGGTAATTAAATCAACCTTTTTACATCCAGGCTGGTGTATTAGGGACGGTTTATAAAATTTGTGTTATAGATATTTTTGACATCCCCTGTTAATTTTATTGACAGGGGGATTTTTTGTGCTATATTATTGGCATATGCTAATAATTAAAGGAGACAATTATGCCGCGACCCTTTAAATGCAGACGGGTTTGCGGTCTTCCCCGGGCAGCTTACTTCAAGCCTGCAGGAATTCCTGTATTTGCCCTGGAACAAGTCAACCTTACTGTCGACGAATTTGAGGCTATCCGGTTGGCTGATTTAGAGGGGCTGTATCAGGAAGAAGCCTCCAAGCGGATGAACATTTCACGG
>DSAQ01000144.1 GCA_011046395.1 Pseudomonadota bacterium | reverse complement strand
GCACTCCTTTCCGGTCCTTATCAACTCTTATGTCTCTAGAACCCTTTCAAATCCAAGATAACGTGCCGCGGCCAAGCAGCCCTCGCTAAGTCCTTGCAAGTCTATTTTTACTCCTCTACTCTTCCTATACTGGAAAATAATATCCATAAGTATAGCCATACCAAAGTACTCAAAATTCCTCACTCCACTAAAATCTAACAGGCTCTTTCTTGCACCCTGGTCGATCGCATAGCCCAGGTACACGCCAATAGAACTGGCGTTGCTACCATCCAGATAGTTATTCACGGGGAAAACAACCTCACCATTTTTTGTTAGCTTGACCGCCATGTCTAACCTCCCTTCCCATCCAGTGAATGGGGATTTACCTGTTCTATGAATTCTAAGCCGCTGAGTCTTTTATCACTTCCTTCTCTTTCAACCCTGGCTGATAGGGAAAATCAAAATCCCCTATGGTTTCTAGATATGGCAAAAGCCTCTTGACTACCTTTGTCTTTGTTGAACCTTCTGTTTCCTTTTTCATTTCCTCTCCAATAAGGAATGCCAGATATGTATCCATCGCTATTTACCTCCCGTATCTGTCTCTCGTAAATTTTTGCATGGTCTAATGATATTTCTAATGACGGGCCGGGTCAATCAGACAAAAAATGATTTTTCTGAAGGTATTTTAGTCAACTTTCTGTAAGATATAATCCTACAAAAAGCGGGCTTAGGCTTGATAACTCCTGGGGATTACTGAAAAATGTTATGATATCTTTTCCCTGCCAGTCGGCCTTAGCAGCCAGTTGGCAGGAAGAGGCGGAGGAGGCTACTTAATGAGGTTGTTCTTGATAGCAAAGCGGGTCAGGTCGGCATTGTTTCTGAGATGAAGTTTGTAAAGCACTCGTGCCCGGTAAGTATTAACCGTCTTTATGCTGAGACACAATCCTTCGGCAATTTCCGTAGCCTTTCTACCTTTAGCGATCAGGCACAGGATCTGGAGCTCGCGGTCCGAAAGGGATTCCACCGGAGAAAAGTCGGCGCCTTCTCCGATTAATTGCAAGGCCAGCTCTTCTGAGACCTCGGGGCTGAGATATCTCCGGCCGGCGCATACCTTTCGTACTGCATCGATTAATTCCTCTGGCGCGGCCTGTTTGTTCAGGTATCCCCTGGCACCAGCGCGCAGGATACGCGAGGCATATTGTCTGGCCGGATGAACCGTCAGGATCAGGATAGGCAATTCTGGAAACAGGGCGTGAATCTGCTTGGTAGCATCCAGACCATCCATATCCGGCATGGAGATATCCATCAAGACTACGTCCGGCCGGTTTGAGCGAATTTTTTCGATGATCTCCCGGCTATCGCCGGCCTCATCCATCACTTTTATATCCGGGGCTTCAGCGAGAATACGGCGCAATCCCTCTCGGACAATTCTGTGGTCATCGGCGATACTAACCTTGATCATAGAGACCCTGCAGCCCCAGCAGTAAAAATTTACCGGTACATGACCGGAACCTGTACCTTTACCTGCGTTCCTTTACCCGGATCACCCTTTATCTCCATGGTGCCTGATAAGATTTCGCAACGCTCTCTCATGCCGGCAAGGCCTGTAGAGAGGGGAGATCGTATCTTCGATGGTTCTATCCCCATGCCATTATCTACAACCTGGACAAAAAGGGTTTCCTTATTGTGTTTCATGCTGATAGTTACCATGGAGGCCTTTGCGTGCCGGGCGACATTGGTCAAGGCCTCCTGCACGATCCGGTAAATGCCCGTTTCGAGATGGCCGGCCAGGCGTCTCTCCGGCAGATCGATTAATGTTACACACTCTAAGCCCGAACGTCGGCCAAACTCTAAGGCATACCACTCAACCGCCGCCCCCAACCCCATATCATCGAGGATACCAGGCCTGAGGCCGGATGATATTCTCCTGACCGCGTCGAGAGAACCGTCTATTAAGGCACACATTTCCTGAAGGCGCTCTTTTACCTCAATATTTTCATCGGAAAGGTGACCCTTGAGCCAGGCGGCATCAAACTTGAGAGCGGCCACAACCTGCCCAAGTTCGTCATGCAGTTCCCGTGAGATCCGGCCTCGCTCTTCTTCCTGAACGCGAATCATTTTTTCTGATAAATGCTGGAGTTGTTTCTCGTAAGCCTTGCGTTCGGTGATGTCCTGAAAAATTAATACTGCTTTTAATATGTCCCCTTCCTTTTCTATTCCGGGAGAGATAGTGACCTGCCATATTCGCTCATTAACGTCTTCAAACTCCACGCTTCCTGTTTGTCGATTTTCGACCGCTTTTAGACACTGAAAGCATGCATCGCTCGATTGGTCAAATATGGCCTGACAAGGTTTCCCTATGAGTTCTTTCCCGAAAATCCTCTCAAAAATTGGATTGGCGAAATCAATTCTCGTATCTCCATTAATCACAGCCAGGGGGGTCACCAGGCTGGCCAGTATGGAATTGAGCTTATTCTTCTCCCGCTCATAGAGGGCCTGTGACTCCCGTAACGCCTTTTTTAACTCCTCCTGGTGAACAACGTTCTTGATGATGCTGGGCAGCAAGGAAAAGAAATCGCCAGATTTTACCACGTAGTCGCCGGCCCCGAGCTTCATAGCCCTGACAGCGATGTTTTCATCGCCCTGGCCGGTAGTTACCACCACTGGAATACCTCTATGCTTTTTGCGCAGCTCTTCGAGGAATTCCAGGCCGTCCATACCAGGCAGCATATAATCGGTGATAATTACATCGGGATCTATCCGGTCAATGGAATTCAGGCAAGACTCGATCTCTACAAAAGGATAGATCTGGACATCAGGAGAGTCCCTCCTGATAGCCCGCTCCATGAGTTCCAGGTGAGCCTCTTCATCTTCGACGATTATTACTTTCATGCTCTTCGGCTTCCCTTGCCTGATTGGGCCTGTTAGTCTAAAAGAGGCGGCCTATTAATGATCATCCAGTAGAAATCCAGACTGCGGATCTTATCCTCAAACTCCATGAAACCTACCGGCTTGGTCAGGTAACTGTTTGCATAATGCCCATAGCAGGCCTCGATATCATCGGACCGCTCGGAGGTAGTAAGCATAACCACCGGTACTTTCCTGAGCTCATCGTCCTCTTTTATTTTTTTCAGAACTTCTATGCCGTCAACGCCGGGAAGTTTTATATCCAGAAGAACCAGTCCCGGCGTAGGGTATTGGTTTTTGTCCGAATACTTGCCGCGATTGAACAGGTAGTCCAGGGCCTTCTCGCCATCCGGCACGGTATCGATCCGATTGGCGTTACCGGCCTTACGTATCGCGCGCACAGTCAATTCGGCATGTGCCTCCTCGTCCTCAACCAGTAAGATGCTGCTTGGCTCATAAATCATTTCTAGTCCTCCTTATTCCCTATGGTAAAGTAAAAAGTGCTCCCCTTGCCTACCTCGGACTCTACCCAGACCCGGCCTCCGTGCAGTTCCACTATGCGTTTCACAATAGTCAATCCCATGCCGGTGCCATCAATCTTTCTGGCAGATGGCAATCTCTGAAATATCTTGAAGATCTTGTCAAAATACATCTTATCGATCCCTATGCCGTTATCCCTTACAAAAAAAACGGTCTCGTCCCCCTGCTTTTCCGCGCCGAATTCAATCCGGGGCGAGGGGTTGTCCTCGCCTATATATTTGACCGCGTTACCCACCAGATTGTCAACCAACTGTCCCAGGCGCTTCTTCTCAGCATAGAGAGAGGGCATATTTTCGGGGATCACAACCGTGATACGCCGCTCTTTTATCGGAGCATCGAGTGCTATCACCGCCTCTTTTGCCAGACTGGTAAATGATATCTCCGTCTTCTGTTCGCTTAGGCGCCCGATGCGAGAAAGGTCGAGCAGGTCATTGATCAGGCCTTCCATCTTCTGCGTGGCCTCGCTTATCCGCCTTAAGTATTTTTCACCCTCCGGACCCAGGAGCTTCCCGAAGTCTTCTTTTAGCGCCCCGATAAAACCCTCGATAGTGACCACCGGCGTCTTGAGGTCATGGGAAACCGTATAGACAAAAGATTCAAGCTCTGCATTCTTATCAGACAGTTCTTTGAGCAAGGCCTCGCGTTCCTGCTCCAATTTCCTTTGATCGGTGATATCCCGGGCCGTACAAATGGCCCCCATGACTTGGCCGCGGTCATTGGAGAGTCTCCGGCACCACCAGGCCAGGAGTCGGGGCTGGCCGTCCCTCCTTCTCTGCCAGCTTTCGATATAAGCCGCGTACTCTCTGCCATCCAAAAGGGGCTGAAGCTTCTGGTAGGTGTCCTGCTCCCCGACAAAATAGTAGTCTCCCTTCTTCCCGATGACATCCTCTCCAAAAAAGGCATATCCGGCATTATTACACCAGGTTCGGATGCGGTCCGGGTCTATTTGCATGACAATGTCCGGGATGGTGGCCAGGAGGGTCTTTCTCTTTTCTTCAGCCTCCCGTAGGGCCTTTTCAGCCTGTCTGCGCTCGTTTACCTCATGAAGGGCCTGGTCACGGACCGCCTGATACATCTGCATCCTCCGCATAAAGGAGTAAAGGAGGAAGGATAACCCGGTTGAGAGCGTGAGGCCAAAGATAAGAAAGAATAGGTGTCTGGGATTCTCCAAGCCCAGGTAGGCGGCCGATCCCGCTTTTGCGGTTATCTCCTGCGGTTCCAGTTCCAGCCGCCAGGTCTTTCCGCGAAAATGCACCTCACGGGAGGCGCGGACTGAACGGCTGGATGTCGTGAGCGCCTTACCAGGGGTGTTTTGATAGATGAGACGATTTTCCTCATACAATATAAGCCGGAACTCGTCCAGGAGAGTTTTTCCTATCCGCGATTCAACTACCGACCTGATATTGAAGACCCCATTGAGATAGCCTTGGAGTTTGCCATTGTAAACTAAGGGCCAGTACGTGGCAAAACCCAGGCTGCCCTGAAAGAGCGTTACGCACGGCGTGACGACATACTCACGGCTGGTTTCGGCCCGTGCAAAGGAATCCCGAAGCGCGACTTCCGGATGGTTGCGCAGGCTTTTATCTTTTGAGGCGTAATTTTGCTCTTCAGGGTAGACCCAGCGGATGAATCCCTCCCTGTCCACCCAGTTGATGGCCTGGAAGCCTGGGTAATGCTTAAAGTAGGTTTCGGCAAACTGCCGGTAACGGGTATAACTGAAGTCCGGCGGCCTCCGTTCGACCCAGCGTTCAACCAGAACTTCCAGTGAAGACAATCTCTCTTCCATAAAGTCTTCCAGACGCACGCGGACCTGTTCTGCCATGGCCTGGGTATGCCTGCGTATGATTTCCTCATCATGGTCAAGATACCGCTGCCACAGAATGATGGTAATACTGCTTAGAGTAAGAAAGATTACTAAGGGAAGGATAATATTTACGGGGTGGTTCTTCATTGATCTCGATATCAGCAACAAGAACGCAACGTTATCTCTATACAATCTTTTCCTTTAATAGACAAGAGAATTCTGCACTATTCTTTCACCTCATACTCCAGGGAAACCGTCACCGTCCGGTTGAGCGCCCGGCCCTCCGGCCGGCCGTTATCATAAAGGGGATCACGGGGGCCTATGCCTTCATGGGTGATTCTCTCGTCCGCCGTGATCCCTCCGGCCAGTATCTGATCGTAAACAGCCCTGGCCCGCCTCTCTGATAGCCTCAGGTTGTAATCTTCTTTGCCTATAATATCTGTATGGCCGACGATCTTCACCTTGGCGGCCGGGAGTTGTTTTATCCTCTCGATTATCTGATCCAGGACGGCCTTATTCTGTTCCTTTATATCCGCACGATCAAAGTCAAAGAGTATAAGCGCATATTTTTCCAGCACCTTATGGCCCGTCTTCTGGGCAACCTGTTCCTCGCGCTTTATGAACGTAATAGAAGAAGGTGCGGAAACGGTCTTGTAGCTCTGCCCCTTTTCGTCTATGACCTCCATGCGAACGCTGAGATTTTTGTAAGCGCCGATCTTGCGGAGATCAAGGTCTTTCAGATTGAAGGCGTAGGCCGGCGCAGGTTCTCCCTCGCCATCTGCAGACCGGATCACGGCATCATCACCCATGATCTCTATAGCCCAATGCGCTACGCCATACCCGGCCTGGATCTGTGGTAAGAGCCGAATATCTTTGACGTCGCTCATCGCTTCCATATATGTGCTTTTTATGGTGTCAACTATGGCCGGGGAATCAGAATATATCTCCGCGCGCTGGTTTTCGGCTCTCCCCTCATTTACCCGGTTGGTACTGGCCATAGCCGGCAGACTGCGGGTCTCAATATCCATCCGGGTTGGGTCTATGCCCCATATATCCTTTAAATAAGACTGTACGGTCTCAGCCCGGCGCCGGGAGAGGTTAAGTTTACCCCGCTCCACGCCATAATGCGCGTTACAGCCGGCAATCCTTATACGGGCCTCCGGATGCTCAGCCAGGCGTTTTCCTATAACGTTCAGGATGTGATGATACTTATCCATCGTGCCTTTTAATTCACTCTCTTTAAATGCCCCGGTCCCGGCCTTATCTGTAAAAAGGACATAACGACCCGGGATTACACCTTCGCCTGTCTCAAAATATACATAGTTAAGTAATGGAGAGGTATCGACCATGGTCACTTCCTCGATAGTTATCTTATCCGGCTCCATGGTCAGCGATCCATAGGGCGGAGGCACAAGCCCATGTATCACTTTTTCCCTGGAAACCCTGACCGGACACGGACCCGCGGTAGTTTCATAACTATCGCCATAGATGTCCGTCACTTTGATGCGGGCCTCAAGGTTACCGAAACCGGCCAGCTTTGCCCGGCCCAGTTCGTCCAGAGGAAACGTATATAACGGCTTTAGGTCGCCCGTGCCCTTTATGGTCTTTATAGGCTTATTATCACCGAGGAGGGTGAGTTCCCAATCGGCGATGCCATATTCGGCCGCTATCTGCGGCCGGATTTTTATCTCATCTGTGCCGTTCGTCTCTGTAATAAAAGCGTTTGCCGCATCCGCCTGCATAGCCGGCAGATCGTACATGATCTCTACCCGCTGATTTTCCGCCCGTCCGCCCAGGACATCCATGGCCGTGGCCTGCGCCGGCAGATTGCGGGCCTCCACCTTCATGCGCAGGGGGTCCACCCCCCAGACATTATAAAGATAGGCCCTTACCGCCTCGGCCCGGCGGCTCGAAAGATCAAGGTTATTCTTCTCTACACCGGTGTCTGAGTTACAGCCTATGATACGTACCCGGGCCATAGGATTTTGGGTCAGGCGTCTGCCCACGATATTGAGCAGGTTGTAATACCGCTCCGGCGCAGATTTCAGGGTCTTTTCCTCGAAGGCCTGCGTCTGCGCCCTGTCCTTCAGAAGGACATACTTTCCGGGAATTTCACCCTTGCCGGCCTCAAAGAATACATGATTCAATACCGGCGAGCCATCGTTCATGGTAAACATGTCAAAATTTAATTCCGCAGGCTCCAGGGACAATGTCCCCTGCGGAGGATTTAGAAAACGATACGTAACTACGTAGCGATGAAACAAGGTCGTAGAAAAGGACTGAAAAATGGGCAGAAGTTCAGTGGCGGAAACAGCCTTCCATATCTTGCCTCCATGGGCTTCGGCAAACGATTTAAGGAAGGAGTCCGGAGCCGACACCGGCATATAGTCTATGGAATAGGCCGCAAGATTAACTATCCCCTTTGCTGCGGCCTCCACTGCCTTACGGTCCAGGATGCTGTTTAGATCCTCGCCATCTGAGAAGACCACGAGAAATTTATTGCCCTTTTCCGGCGTCTTTTGGATTAAATCCAGCCCGGCCACCATGCCTTCGTAGAGGAAGGTTTGATTGGTTAATCCGCGATCAAAGCTTTCCCGGAAAAAGTCCCTGAGCCTTGAGACATCGTTGGAACGAAAGGTCTTGACGTGCAGGTTGCGTTCGTTGACCCTTATGGTATGTGCATCATCAAAGACAACCACCTGAATATCGTCGATGGGCCGCACTATCCTGAGGAATTCTTCCAGAGCAGAAAGGAGGGGCTGCACGGCCTGGCGTTCCTTCATGGAAAAAGAATTATCTACAACCAGGACCACGTTCAGTCCTACATCCTTTCTGGTTTCAAGGGACTCCGCCGATAATATCCTGGCTTTTTTCCGCCCCTTTTGCACTACAAAATCTCCGGCTTTCAGCCCCTCAACAGGATTATCCTCAGCATCCAGGGCCGAAACCAGCACCTTGTTTTCGCCTATAACCTGATAAGACAGCTTAACGGCGCGGGCCGGGGCCAGGACCTGAAGGTCTTCCCCGGCATAACAGTTGCAGAAATAAAAAATGCCTATAATTATTGAGCAAAAGAAGATCGTTACCTTTTTCATTGTGTCCCCCATGAACTATAAATGCATTATCCTTAGAACCCGCTGAACGGTGTCGGAGTAAAGGTCACCACAAAAAGGATCAAGGCCAATACCCCAAGCCACTTTCGTTTTGTGTCCAGTGGAATGGCGGGATTAAGCGGCGGGGGATGTTGCCAGCCCATAACGTAGAGCAGCCCCGCCCAGATAAACCAGCCTGGCCAGCCTACCAGGCCAAGAATTATAAGGGCAATAAAACAGCCAATGGCGAGCCTCTTTGATTTTTCTCCCAGGATGGCGTAGGCGATGTGTCCGCCGTCGAGTTGGCCGATGGGGATGAGATTAAGAGAGGTTACCAGTATCCCGATCCAGCCGGCAAAGGCTACCGGGTGGAGAACGACCTGATAATAGTCAGGCAGCTTGCCCAGCGTAAACCGGACCATCTGGTCAAGGAGGATGGAAGACCCGAGTTCCACGCCCGTGGGTTTAGGCATTATTTGGATAGTGGACATCTTAAGGCCGATATAGAGTACCGGGATGGCTACGACGGCCCCCCCCAGTGGTCCGGAGAGGCCAATATCCAGGAGCGCCCTTCGGTCTTCCATGGGTGATTTTATCCGGATAAATGCCCCGAAGGTGCCGATTACCGATGGGGCAGGGATGAAAAAGGGCAGGGTAACGCGTACGCCGTGGTATCGGGAGACGAAATAGTGGCTCATCTCATGGGCTATGAGTATAGCCAAAAGGGTAAAGGAAAAAGGGATTCCCCTGGTGATTAGCGTCCAGTCTTTAAGCAGGGCAGCTAAAGAGACTCCTTGCTGGAGAGCCCCGGCTGCCGTGGTTGAAATGACCGTCAGCAAAAAGAGAAGTATGTTGAGTGCTATGGATGAACCCTTAGGCTTAAGTTTTAGCGTCACACCAGGATAACGATGAAATGATTTATGGCTTTTTGGAATTGACCCGTTCTTTTAATTCCTTACCCGCCTTAAAGAATGGAAGTTTTTTGGCAGATACGTCAATATTCTGGCCTGTTTTGGGGTTACGGCCCTGGTAGGGTTTATAGCCCTTTACTACAAAACTACCCAATCCCCTTATCTCAATACCTTCGCCGGCCACCAGTGCCTGACTCATGGCCTCAAAGACAGTGTCGATTATTTCTTCGGCTACCTGCTTGGTCAAGGCAGTCTCTTTGCTCAGGGCCGCTACCAAGTCTGACTTGTTCATGGCGCTATCCTCACTACCAGTCTTAGCTTAGGTCAATAGATATACCAAAGCTTGTATAAGCTTGTAAAGAATAATTTGCTAACACACAGAAATTATATGTTTTTTTGCTTTTGCAGGTAATTTTTAAAACTTTCAATCTCTTCCGGGCGGAGAAGCCGGTACTGGCCAGGGGCCAGATGACCCAATTTGAGATCGGCAAAGGCTGTACGGCGCAGGTTAAGCACGGGATGCCCGATGGCTGCGCACATCTTTTTTATCTGCCTTTTCCGACCTTCCCGGATGGTTATTTCCAGAAGAGATGCATCTTCTCCCTTCCGGAGGCACTTAACCAGGGCGGGCTGCGTCTTACGGCCTTCTATAATAACTCCGTTTCTCAGACGATCAATAGCCTGCTTCGCGGGTCTCCCTTTTACTTCTACTTCATAGGTCTTGGGCACCTTAAAACGCGGGTGCTGAAGCTTAAAGGACAAGTCCCCGTCGTTGGTAAGCAATAGAAGGCCCTCGGTATCGTAATCCAGCCTTCCCACCGGACAGACACGGACGGATATATCTTTCAAGAGGTCGGTAACTATCGGCCTTTTCTGGGGATCCCGCAGCGTAGTCACAAATCCTTTGGGTTTATTTAACAGGGCATAGATAAGAGGTGCCGGAGGTGGTAATAGCCTGCCATCGAGAAGGATCGCATCCTTTTCGGTATCCACCTTTATACCCATGGCAGTAACTATGCGGCCATTTACTGTAATTCTGCCCTGGCGAATGAGATCTTCGGCATGTCTTCGCGAGGCGATCCCGAGCCGGGCTAATGCCTTCTGCAGCCTTTCTTCCATATCTAGTGCTTGACCGAAAACCTTCTTTTTTCGGTCAAAAATTCGAAATCCGAAGTACGAAATCCGAAATAATGACAGAAATACAAATATACCAATGACAAAAACATCAAGTTTTCAATATGTTAGTTTGGGTCATTTTGTCATTTGATATTCGAATTTTGCCTGAACGTGACTTTTCGTTCAGGCACTATCTAAGATTGGTCAAAAAGATCCGGGGTCTCTTTTTTGCCCTCGACAGTATCGGGGGTAAAGGCCTTGATTTCTTTAAGACTGGGAAGAGAGGACAGATCCTTTAGATCAAATACCTCTAAAAATC